>JANNSX010000230.1:0-12105 GCA_031403155.1 Hyphomicrobiaceae bacterium | reverse complement strand
CGCATCGTTCGGATTGAGTGCGCAAGCTCTCTCGTGATGAAACTGCGAAAGCTGGAATTCTCTATTGTACAAGCCGCAGTATGCGACGATGATGTGACATATGGCACTACTATCGTCGAGCGCAACTCCCCGCCGCGCAATCGCTGTGGCTGTTGTCAATGCGGCTTTGTTCAGATCGTAGCCCCAAAAGGCGAGATGACATAGAGCCAACCAGGGATACGCTTCCGCGTAGCTTGGGTCGAGTTCGATAGCCTTTTCGAGCAATACGCGACCGGCATCGGCATCATGGCGTGTCGATTTTTGTTGGAGTTGAATGCCGCGCAGGGCATAGTCGTAGACAAGAAAGCTATCAGGATGCTTACGTGTCGCACGGTTGGCTATGTCAGTCCTCACCTGCCCCGACAGCGTGCTCGCGATAACCGTCGCCACCTCCTCCTGCACCGCAAAGATGTCTTCGAGACTTCGATCGAATCGCTCCGACCAAACATGGTTCCCGCTCGCCGCCTCGATCAGCTGCGCCGTGATGCGCACACGGTTGCCGGCGCGCCGCACGCTACCTTCGAGCACATACTCGACGCCGAGCCGTTTGGCGATCTCGGGGATCGTCAGCGATTGGCCGCGAAAGGCGAAGGAGGAATTCCGGGCGATCACGAACAACGAGCGGAAACGCGAGATGGCCGTGATGATGTCCTCGGTGATGCCGTCGGAGAAATACTCCTGCTCCGGATCGCCACTCATGTTGTCGAAGGGGAGCACGGCCACGGAGGGCTTGCTGGAATCGCGCTTGACGGGCGTCGCCAAACTCGGCGATGACGAGGTCGATAACATCGAGGGCCGGACACCCGAGCGCAACTTATACGCCCTGACCGGCGCACCGATGTTCTTCAAGCTCTGCTCGCCCATGTCCTCGAACAGCGCCGTCGTCTTGCCCTCGACCTCCTGATAGACCTTGCTCGACACGCAGACGCCGCCCGGTTCAGCGATCGCCTCGAGTCGCGCCGCGATGTTGACGCCGTCGCCGTAGACATCCGAGCCTGCGCCCACCACGTCGCCGAGATTGATGCCGACCCGGAGCACGACGTGCCGATCCTCCGGCACGCCCTCGTTCGCAGCCGCCATCCGTTTCTGCAATTCGATCGCCGCCGCGACCGCGTTGACCGCGCTCGCAAACTCCACCAGCACGCCATCGCCCATGAGCTTGACGATGCGGCCGCGATGCTGCTTGAGCACAGGCTCCAGCACCTCCACCCGCCGCTGCCGCAAGGCCGCAATCGTCCCGGCCTCGTCCGCCGCCATCAGGCGGCTGAAGCCCACAACATCGGCAACGAGTATAGCAGCCAGCCGCCGTTCCATGCTCCCGCCTCCAGCCGGCCGAGACTAATCAGCCGCCGTCGGGAACGCCAGCCGGTTGCCGGGTCAAAGCCAAATCAAGAGTTCAGCCCCAGCCGAGCGCCTTCAAGGCAAGGCCCGAATGCCAGATCTTCGTCATGTGGCTGATCTTGTCGCCGTCGAACTGCATGACGTAGACGTAGTCCGTCGCCACATTCTTGCGGGTGGGCGACATGGGCCCGCCCTCGCCGGTGTGCGTACCGTGGAAAGTGGCGAAAGCCGAGACATTGCGGCGCTTCTCGTCGGTCGCGAAGGACTTGAGATCATAATGGCCATCGGGCAGCGGCCCGAGCAGCCACTTCATCCAGTCGCAATACTTGTCGAGCGAGGCGATGTCGGCCAGCGGCTCCGACTGGGCCGAGAAAGTCGCGCCCGGCTTACAATAGGCTTTGCAGCCATCCCATCCCTTGCCGGTCTCGCAGGCAACGAAGAACTTGTCGGCTGTCTCTGTGATCGATGCCATGACGCAGCACTCCTTCGACAATCAATCCGATCGAGGACAATCCGATCATGCCGTACGAGCATGCTTGCGGCAACAGGGATCGCGACGGCTTTGCGTGGCTTGAAGCACATGGCTTCGTGTCGCTGGATGTGCCGACGCTAGAGCGCTATTCGATCTGATGGAACCAGATCGGCGCTCTAGGTTGTTGGTTTTGAGCACTTGTCTTCGACCAACCGGTTTCCACTTGGAAGGACAAGTGCTCTAGCCGGCGGGCTGCCGGGGTAGGGCAAGCGGCTACGTAGGAGCGACGTCAGGTCGCCCGCCAGGAAATCGAGGCCGCGCGCTGCATCGGGCGACCTGCCGGTCGCCCCTGCAGTGGCGAAGCCGTCGAGCGGCTCTACTATCGTGGTCCGCCGACCGGGCAGCCGTCCATTCCGCCCAGGATATGCTGGGCGCGCTCGAGGATCGCTTGCCAGTTGCGGCGATCACAACGCAGGGGATGGCAGGGTTCCGAACTGCCTGGCTCGAAGCGTGGCCAAGAATACTTCGGTTGCGAATATTGCACGTCCTCTTCCCAGCTGCCGCCGACGACGATGTCATTCTCACGGCAGAAGATATAGGACGACTGCCGTTCCGTCGGCGAATTGCAGCCGAAACTCAGGAGGTATCGTAAACCGCGCGGATTGTTGAGCCGCACCAGATGTCCGCGAAAGCCACGCAGTTTGACATCCGTGAACAGGCGCCGCGAGCCGATCCCCGTGCAGTTGACGATGATGGTCTCGGGGAAGCTCAACGCTTGACCAGGCGCCACATAGCGATCCTCGCGAATTTGAAAGACGACGCCGGCACGGGTGAGATCGGCACGCAAGGCCGGCATCAGGATCGTCGGGTTGATGAGCCAAGTCTCGTACTCGAATGCGGGCCTCGGCCGCGCATTCTCGAAATGCAGTTGAAACGGGCCAGACGGTCCGAATACGACAGGCGGGGTCGGCATGTGCCGGCGGTCGAAGCCCGCTATCTGTTGGCCCAAGGCGAAGTTGCGGCGCCGGGAGATGCCGTAACGGCGGCGGTCGGCCTCGCTGATGGCGCAGATCGCCTGGTTGGCATCGGCGAGCAAGGCGCGCAGATCCCGTAGCCCACTTTCCCCCTTGGCGGCGTAGATGCGATGAATTCCCGACGGCTCGAACTGTCCGCCGGCGATGAACGACGTCGTGTCGACGAAGCGCTGCGCATAGATCCTGAAGCCGAGCGGCGGCCAATCACGATGCCATCCCGCGACCAGTTCCCGGGCTACCGTCAGGCCGGCGATGCCGGCGCCCAGGATGAGGATGCTCGGTTCCGCGCCAGCGCTCCTCGCGGCTGCCACGGCCAGCTCGATCTCCCGGAACACACGTTTGGCCGAGCCCCATGCCAGCGTCAGCCCGGCACCGCCGTGGCCGTAGTGATGGATGACGATCTTGCGAGCAGCCTCGAAGGGTTCCGTGCGGACAATGATGCCATCGTCGTGGACCGGCCGGATCCCGGTCACGTAACTCTCGGCATCCGGCCGCCGGTCGGAGAAATCGGGACGAGCAACAATTACCGAAGGATCGAGCGGCCGCCACGTGCGAATGTCGAGATCGCTGGCGACTGCTGAACCGGCAAATGGAGCGAGCAGGCCGGCACCCAACGCGCCGGCGCCGCCGAGCAGCGCCGCTCTGCGGCTCAACTTCGCCTCGATCCGCTGGCCCATCACTCACCCCCACTCTTCGACTAGCCCAGCTCCGACGGCCGGTTGCGCTGTTTCGTCTTGACCGAGATCAGCGCCGGGCCCGTCGCCGCATTCGCCTGCCGCAAGGCATCGCGCAGCTCGGCCACCGTATCCACCTCGATCGCCACGGGCACACCAATCGCACGCGCCAGGTCGGCGTAGCGCCAGCGGTTGAGCGTCACGAAGGCGAGTGGTGGCTCGCTGGAGCTGTAGTAGCTGCCGTCCGCATCGATCAGATGCTGCTCGATGCCGTAGCTGCCGTTGTCGATTACCAGCACGATGGCGCGGATGTTCTGGCGGACGAGCGTCGACAGACCCTGCACGGTCGTCTGGAAGCCGCCGTCGCCGCAGATGACGAGAGGCCGGCGATTGCCTTGCTCTTTCAGCGCCAATCCCGCACCGACCGACGCTCCCATGGAGTAACCGATCGACTGCCAGACGCTGTCGCAGAGGAAGCTGTTGCGGCCCTTCACATCGAGCTCGCCCGCTTGGTACAGGGCGAGCGTGGTGTCGGTGATGACCACATGCGAGCTATCGAGCTGGTCGCTGATGGTGCCCATCACCTCGTCATAGGTGAGGCCCGGATCGCTGCCGCTCGCCGAGCCCGCCCGTCGCGGCAACCGCCGCCGGTGATCAAAGTCGAGCTTTGAAAGCTGCATGGCATCGCGCCAGCCGCGGATCGTCTGTTGCTGCGCCGAGGTGGGCTGCCACGAGCCGCGCTGCAGCTCCGACAGCAGCGTGCCGAGATCGCAAGCGGCTGGCGGCGCCGTGCCGATCCTCAATTGCCCATTGCCGGTCCTGACGTTCCGATCGCGCGGCGGATCGACGAGATGGCGGTGCCAATTGCCGAGTACGGTGCCGAGCATGACGATCTGGTCGGCCTCGTCGATGACGCGCTTGACGGTGGGCGAGGCCCGCTGTCCCTCGTAGACACCGACGAAGCCGCGCGTGTTCTCAGCGAGCACGGTTTTGGCGAGCAGCGTCGTCGTCCAGGGCACCTGCAAACGATCGAGCAGCGCCACGACGCGATCCGCGAACCCGCAGCGCGCGATCTCGATGCCGAGCAGGAACACCGGTTTCGATGCCGATTGCAGGCGGCGCAGGATCGTGGCCGCCTGCGCCGCCTCATTGCCGGCCGGCAGGGCCGCGAAGGCGAGCGGCGCACCAGGTGGCGCGACGGTGCCTGCCCAAACGGTCTTGGCAATCTCGAGATAGACCGGCCGATGCAGCTTGACCGCCATCTCGATCGCGCGATCGACAGCGCCTGCCACCTGCATCGAGGAGGTCACGCGCTCGGCATGGCCGGTGACGGTGCGGAAGATTGCGAGGTCGGTCAAGGCTTCGGCGTTGCTACCCGTCCGGCCTATCGAGTGTGTGAATCGCACATCGAGCGTGCGCTGGAGATCGAGCTCAGCCTCGCTCGGGCCGCCATTGATGACGACGACGGGGCTCTTTTCGGTGTAGGCTGCGGCGATGGCATTGACCATGCTGAGCGTGCCCGGGCCGTAAGTCACGGCCACGGCGCCAAGGCCCTTAATGCGGGCATAGGCATCTGCCGCGTAGCCGGCCTCGAGGTCGCTCGCCGTCACGCAGAGCCGCATCTGCTCGGCGGCCGCTTGGTCGTAGAGATGCTCGCAGGTCTTGCCTGGAATGCCGAAAAGGGTGTTGCAGCCGTGCTGCTTCAGGCGCCTGTGAATGTAGCGGGAGACGGAGTTGGCGGCCGTGCCGGTAGCGACAGGCGCGGTCGTCAGCGTGCTGCAGGCAATCGCGGGCGTCGCGGCAGCGCCGATTGCGTTGAGCGCGGCAAGTGCAGCCACGGTCTGCAGCACGTCGCGGCGCGACAGACCCTCGCCCGAGTCGGACATCGCCGGCTCTCCCTGTTCAGGACCGTCCCCAGATGGCAGGCTAGCCGAGGCCCGGCCGGACTGTCCAGTGAATGGACAGCCTCTGCCGCCGCCGATAGTTTCCGCCCGCGGAACAACACAGGAGCGCATCGTGGGTCGGGTTCAAGGCAAGGCGTGTCTCATCACGGGCGGCGCATCGGGATTGGGCGTGGCGACGGCCCACATGCTCGTGCGCGAGGGCGCCAAGGTACTGCTGACCGATATCGACGAGGAACGAGGCGCAGCCGTTGCCCGGTCGATCTCAGACAGTGGCGGCGAGGCCGCGTTCCTCGCGCACGACGTGACAAGCGAGGATCAATGGCGCGCGGCGATTACCGAATGCGTCCGCCGCTTCGGCCGCATCGACGTACTCGTCAACAGCGCGGGCATCGGCGTTGGCGGCAAGCCGGAGGATGAGACGCTCGAGAGCTGGCGGCGGATGATGAGCATCAACTTGGACGGCGTGTTCCTCGGCACCCGCGAGGCGCTCATTGCCATGAAGACACAAGAGCCGAGGGGCGGCTCGATCATCAATCTCTCCTCGATCTACGGCATCGTCGGCGATCCGACGGGCGGCGCCTACAATGCCTCCAAGGGCGGCGTCCGGCTCTACACGAAGTCGGTGGCGCTCTACGCGGCGAAGGAGGGCCTCGGCATCCGCGTCAACTCGGTGCACCCGGGCTACATCTGGACGCCGATGGTGGAAAACGTCTTGGCGAAGAAGCGCGATCCGGAGGCGATGCGCAAGAGCATCGAGGCGCTACATCCGATCGGCCGGCTCGGCGAGCCCGACGACATCGCCTACGGGATCCTCTATCTGGCGTCGGATGAGAGCAAGTTCGTCACGGGCGCGGAGCTGGTGATCGATGGTGGGTATACGGCGCAGTAAGCCGTGGTTGCTGGCCTCGCTTGCGAGGCATCAATGTTCATACCAGTGGTTGCGTTCCGTGGTTTGAGGACCCCATCGGAAACGACATCTTCTTTGTCCATCGACCGGCATGGCTCATCATGAGCGAAACATCGGAGACGACCGATGTGATGGGCAATCGGCCTCGCGAGGCTTCCGCGAATTCACTTTCTATCGCTGTCAGTAGCGCGTCCTCGCCAACCGACGCTATCGACAAATGAGGAGTGATTTCAGGCCATTTGCCGCCGTAGGGCGGCCATTCAGGGTACAGTTTCCAAACTGACAGAGTAAGTTGGCGAAATGGTTCGGCGGGTTTTGGAGCCAGATACAGCACACCTCCCGGGAATCGCTTCACTTCGCCGAACGAAAATCGGATCGGCGCCGATCGAGAGAAGCAGTCGCGCAGCCGGTCAGTGACAACATCGTCGATATCGCCGGGTGCTTTGAACGGATAGAGCAAGGTAATGTGTGCGGGCACCCCAGCGGCGGCGGTTGGATCGAACCGATCGCGGAAAGGCTTAACGATATCTTCTGCCGCAGGCACCAATGCGACAAGTGCGGACTCGTGCGACGTCATCCTGCACAAACTCCCACACGACACGCGATGATTCGATCCGGCTCATCAATACTGGCCAGGTATGCGCCTCAACACAGCAGCGCCCCCTCGTGCCGGAGCAGCCAGTGCTTGCGCTCGAGCCCGCCGCCGTAGCCGGTGAGCTTGTTGGCGTGACCGATGACGCGGTGGCAGGGAACGATGAGGCTGATGGGGTTTGCGCCGTTGGCGGCACCCACCGCGCGCTGCGCGCCCTCGCGGCGGAGCGCCTTGGCGAGCTCGCCGTAGGTCGTCGTCGCGCCGGGCTTGATGGTGAGCAAGGCCGTCCAGACCTCGCGCTGGAAGGGCGTGCCGCCACCGTCGGCGGGAAGTTCCTCGAGGGCGTGGATGTCGCCGTCGAAGTAGCGCTCGAGGGCCTTGTGCAATCCGAGCGCGTCCTTGACCGGCTCCGCGTCGAGCCCATCGAACCGCCGTTCGAGCCAGGAGCGCTCACGCTCGGCCTTGTCGGAAAAGCCCAGGCCCACGACGGCATCCTTCGAGCAGTAGGCTTCGATGGGACCGATCGGCGATGAGAAGTCGATGCGCGCGAGCTTCATGCGCGGCAGTATAACCGCGGTGGGAACCTGCGGCCATGCCGGCCTACACAAGTGTTCCTATTGGCCGCGAGAACGCATCATTATCGCGCGCCCTACTCGAACAGCGCCAGCTGCGCGGGATTGGGGCCGGGGCGGGCGAAGCGCTGACGTCTCGAAAAATCGACGCGGTCGGTCAGCGCCGGATGCCGCTCGGCGAACGCGTCCTGCGCCATCTTGCGCGAGCCGATGAAGCGCTCCTCCCACCAGATCTCGTAGAGCCGGCGTGGATCGCAGCCGTAGCGCAGCACGAGGTCTTTCAGGCGGATGCCGAGCCAGCGCGCGATCCAGATGTCGACGGCGTCTTTCTCCGTCAGGCGGCGGACCGGCATGGCGAATTGGCTGAGCTTTGGTGGAGCGACGCGGATACGTTTTTGCATGACGCACACTCGACTGACACGACAGGAGCATTTTCCGGCGAAGTGGCTTCCCGGTTCGCCGAAGAAAATGCGACCAACAAAGAAACTCGAACGAAGTGAGAACTTATCCACTCCGACTATGCGCTGGCTATGGCGAAATCGCGCGAGCGGCGCCGCAATTCGCATTGCGGGCGCAACTCGGGAGTGTGTTGGCTTGGAGCACGTTCTGACGGCGAACTGGAGTCCACTTCGCCGGAACGTGCTTGAGAGTCTTGGTCTTGAGCACGCTCTTACGGCGAACCGGATTTCACTTCACCTGAACGTGCGAGCCTCTTGGCGTGGAGCACGTTCTACGGCGAACCGGCTTCCACTTCGCCGAAACGTGCGAGCCTCTTGGCTTGGAGCACGTTCTACGGCGAACCGGCTTCCACTTCGCCGGAACGTGCTCAGTCTTCCGCATCCTTCGGCACGTCGACGGTGATGCGGGCGCTGGCGACATCGACGCCGCGTATCGTGTCCTCGCTGACGACGACGAGGAAGCTCTGGCCGCCATCGCCGGGGTCGATGTCGAGGAGATCGCCCGCCCCGAAATTCGGCACGTCGACGATGCGGCCGAGGCGCTTTCCCGCCGGATCGAAGGCCTCGAGCCCGATGAGGTCGCTGGCGTAATATTCACCGTCGGCGGGCGGCGGCAGGCGGTCGCGCGGAACGTAGATGTCCGTGCCCTTCAAGGCCTCGGCGGCATTGCGGTCGGCGATGCCCTCGAGCCGGGCAATGACGCCCTTGCTGGCGGCACGAGCGTTCTGGATCACGAGCTGACGCTTGCCTTCCGCATCGCTTACCGGTCCATAGGCCGCGACATCCTCCGGCCTGGCCGTGCGCGAGGCGATCACCACCTCGCCCTTGATGCCATGCGCCGCCGTGATGCGGCCGATGAGGATCATGCGGGGTCGCTCAGAGTTGGCGTGCCTCATGACCGGCGATCGGCGACCGCCACGGCATAGGCCTCGGAGCTCATGCGGAGCGGTAGCTTCGCGGGTCGCCCGAGGCCCGCAGCCGTTCGCGCCGCCTGCTGCAACCGGCGCGTCCAGCCATCGAGACTCTTCTTCACTCCGCCGCGGCGAACCATGCCGAGCCGGAAGGTGCG
This sequence comes from Hyphomicrobiaceae bacterium, assembly GCA_031403155.1. Taxonomy (GTDB): domain Bacteria; phylum Pseudomonadota; class Alphaproteobacteria; order Rhizobiales; family Hyphomicrobiaceae; genus JANNSX01. The sequence continues at coordinate 3,043 of JANNSX010000230.1, read as the reverse complement.
GATTGGCCCGATGCCGCAGAACCCGAGAATCTGGCGGCGCCACCGCACTATCACCGCATCACCGTAGAGGAGTCGGAGGAACCAGGGCGGTGTATCCATGGTGACGATCAGATCGGCTGAGCGCCCGGCGAGCAATTTGTCCCACCAGGGAGACTCTTTCCGGTACTTGAAGGCGAAGCCCGGCAGCAACAAGCGATCCATCAGCCCCTTCACGAGCGCTGGCTCAGCGCCCCACCAGAGCGGAAAGCCGATCACCAGATGATCAGCCCGATCGAGGGCTTCTGCGAGACGCTGCAAATCAGGCTCCCAGGGCTGCTCGGGGCCATAACCGCGCCGCAGGATGGGATCGAAGGCGAGATCGCGGACAGCAACGCGCGCGAAGGTCGCGTTCCCAGGCAGTGCCGCCACGTAGCGGTCGAGCAGCGCGCCGATCAGTCGGCCCTGGTCTGGATGACCATCGATCACGAGCACATTGAGGCCGTCGGGCATGCTCGCCCTCCGCTGTGGTGACCGCCTACTCCGCCTTCACCTCGCCGGCGGCGGCCGCCGCCGCGTCCTTCTCGGCCTTGGCCGCGGCGCGCTCTTGCGCCTTCTTCTTTGGCAGCATCTTCACCGGATTGTTGCGGGCCTCGCGCTTCATGAGGCCGGCGCCGTCGAGGATGCGCCTCAGCCGGTCGGTCGGCTGGGCCCCGACGGAGAGCCAATGCTTCACGCGCTCGACATTGAGCACGACGCGCTTCGCCTCATCGCGTACGATCGGGTTCAGCGTGCCGATCTTCTCGATGAAGCGGCCATCGCGCGGGGCGTGCTGTTCGGCGATGACGATCGAATAATGCGGGCGGCGATTGGTGCCGCCGCGAGCCAAGCGAATTCTGAGCATCTGGTTCTCCTAGTGTTTCGCGTGTTCGTTCGAATTCAACGTTTCTTTCCAGGAAGCCCCGGCAGCTTCATGCCACCGAGACCGGGAAGCTTCATGCCGCCGAGGCCGGGCAGGCCCGACGCTGGCGATTTCGGCATCGCGCCGGCGCCATCGAGGATTTCTTTCAGGTCCGCCGGCAGCGCGGAGGGATCGAGCCCGGCGAGCTCTGACTGCATCTTGGCCATCTCGGCTTCCGATGGCATGCCGCCACCGCCACCCATCATCTTGCCGAACATACCCTTCTTCTGGGACATCATCTTCATCATGTCCGCCATCTGGCGGTGCATCTTGAGGAGCTTGTTGATCTCCTCGACCTTGGTGCCGGAGCCCGAGGCGACGCGGCGCTTCCTCGAGGCGTTCAGGACCTTGGGATTGCGCCGCTCGAGGCGCGTCATCGAGGAGATGATCGCCTTCTGCCGCTTCAAGACCTTGTCGTCGAGATTGGCTTCGGCGATCTGCTTCTTCATCTTGCCGATGCCGGGCAGCAGACCCATCATCCCCGACATGCCGCCGATCCGCTCCATCTGCGTGATCTGCTCGGCCATGTCGTCGAGATCGAACTGGCCTTTGCGCATCTTGGCGGCGATCATCGAAGCCTTTTCGAGATCGACGTTCTGCGCCGCCTTCTCGACCAGCGAGACGACGTCGCCCATGCCGAGGATGCGCCCGGCGATGCGGCCGGGATGGAAATCCTCCAGCGCGTCCGATTGCTCGCCGGTGCCGATGAGCTTGATGGGTTTGCCGGTCACGGCGCGCATGGAGAGCGCGGCACCGCCGCGGCCGTCGCCATCGACCCGCGTCAGCACGATGCCGGTGATGCCGACTTTCTGATCGAAACTCTTGGCGAGATTGACGGCGTCCTGGCCGGTCAAGCTATCGGCGACGAGCAAGCTCTCGTGCGGGTTGGTCGCGTCGCGGATGGCGACCGCCTCCGCCATCAGCTCCTCGTCGATATGCGTGCGGCCGGCGGTGTCGAGGATGACGACGTCGAAGCCGCCGAGGCGCCCAGCCTCCATGGCGCGTTTGGCGATCTCGACCGGGCCCTGGCCGGCGATAATCGGCAAGGTGGCGATTGAGTTCTGCTCGCCCAGAATGCGGAGCTGCTCCTGAGCTGCCGGGCGGCGCGTGTCGAGGGACGCCATCAGCACGCGAAGCTTGTCGCGCTCGGTGATGCGCCGGGCGATCTTGGCCGAGGTCGTCGTCTTGCCCGAGCCTTGCAGGCCCACCATCATGATGGCGACGGGCGCGGGCGCGTTGAGGTCGATCGGCTCGGCATCCGAGCCGAGCATGGCGACCAGCTCGTCATGGACGATCTTGACGACCATCTGTCCGGGCGTCACCGAGCGGACGACATCCTGGCCGACGGCCTTGGCCTTAACCTTCTCGATGAAGTCGCGGGCGACATCGAGCGCCACATCCGCCTCGATGAGGGCGCGGCGAACCTCGCGCATGGCTTCGCCGACATCGTTCTCGGAGAGCGCGCCCCGGCCGCGGAGGCGATCAAGAACCGATGACAGACGATCTGAGAGGCTTTCGAACATCAGCGCGTCTTCGCCTTGGTCTTGAATTTGGCCGGCTTTGCGATGGCAGCATCAAACAGCGCGGCGGCCTTGGCGAACTTGTCCCGGCACCCCGGATTGCAGAAGCCGACGACCTCGCCCTTGTACTGGGTCAGGCTGTCGGCCTGGACCGGATCGCCCGACCAGGGACAGGTCGCGTTAACCGCATCGGCAAGCCGCAAAGCCTTTGGCGCGGCCATCTTGGCCGGTCTTCCGGACTTCACTGTCGCCTTCGTGGCCATGCCGTCGTCCCACGCGTTATCGCACCCGTGGGCGCCTCGCGCTGACGGATGCTGACCTCCGGCCTCTCGGGCCGGTCGGCGGAGCGGGAGTTGATCCTGTTCCGGTTTGGCGAGGGTGTAGGGGAGGCAGGGCGGGGTGTCAATGTTTCGCCAAACCGCCCCTCGTGTGGCGTCGCGCCATAGTTGACCAGTAGCGCTGCACGATCGGAGTCAACTATGGCGCGATGAACGCCACACCAAGCTCATGATAGTGCGAGTGGCCCTCATGTCGCGCCAAAATCGGACGGACGCCCGGCGAGCATGCGATTTTGGCGCGATGAACG
>JANNSX010000229.1:0-5330 GCA_031403155.1 Hyphomicrobiaceae bacterium | reverse complement strand
CCGTAGAATCGGAAAACGGTCTGGTCGTTGGCTTTGAGCACTTTCTTTCGACCAACCGGTATCCACTTGGTCGGAAAGTGCTCTAGGTCGACCCGCGGCCGGCGGTTGATGCCTTAGCCCTTATCCGCCATCGGCCACTCTCATGCTCGCACTCAACCCGATCACGGCTTCGATCGCGTCTGCCGTCGGCTTCGGCTTCGCAGATTTCATGGGCGGGCGGGCCGCATTGCGGATCGGCGCGCCGCTGGCGGTGGCGCTGGTCCAATCGGTCGCCACGATCTTCGTGGTGCTGGTTGTCGTCATCGGCAACTATCCCATCCCCGATGGGCGAGGCATCGTCTTCAGCCTGATCGCCGGATTTGCAGATGGTGCGGCCCTCATTCTGCTCTACCGGGGTCTTGCCATCGGCCGCATCGGCGTCGTCGCGCCCCTGACGGGGGTCTGCTCGATCGCGGTGCCGGCGATCGGCGAGCTCGTTTTCGTGACGGCCTTTGGCCCCATGATCGTTGTTGGAATCCTGGTGGCGGCCATTGCGGTCGTGCTGATCGCGCACGGCGCCGACAACAGCGATGCGGCAAAGCCGATTGGCGCGTCGGTCGTCCTCGGGCTTGCGAGTGGCGTCACCTTCGGCATCACCAACCTGTTCCTCGGATTTCTCGAGCCTGAGCATGCCAACGGCGGCACGCTGATCATGCGGGCCGCAGCCGTGGCGACCGCTTTCGCCGTTGTGCTCCTGCAACGCCAATCCATGTCCTGGGACCGCAAGGGCCTCGCGATCGTCGGGGGGGCCGGTCTGCTTGACGCGCTCGGCATCATGGGCCTCGTCTACTCGGCAACCACCGGATTGATCGGCGTCGCTTCCGCCATCAACGCGCTCTATGCCGGTGTCACGGTGCTGTTGGGTGTGGTGGTCCTGGGCGAGCGGCTCGGCCGCATCCAGATTGGAGGCCTCATCCTCGGCGCAGTGGCGATTTTGCTACTCGCCCAAGGTCACTAGCCCTACGGACGTAGGTTTCTGAGCGGAAATCCCCTAGTTTCCCGTGATTCGAGAGGGAGCCGCCGATGTCCGAGCCAACCGATGATAAGGAGGGGTTCGCCCTGGGTCTGGGGCTCGAGAAAATCGGCCTTGCCGCGCTCAAGTGGCCGCTGGCGATGCTCCTGCTGATGGCCGTGGTCACGGCCGTCGCGATCCTCGGCATCACTCGCATCAAGGTCGACGATTCGCTGACCGAGCTGTTCCGAACCTCGTCGCCCGAGTTCAAGCAATACGAAAGCCTGTCCTCGCGCTTTCCCTCGAGCGAGTATGACGTTCTCGTCGTTGTCGAGGGTAAGGACCTGCTCGCTCGCGACAAGATCGAGCGGCTCCGCACGTTGGCGACCGATCTGCAACTCGTCGAGTCCGTCAACGGCGTCGTGTCGCTATTCTCGGCCCGCACCGCGCCCGAGAAGGGCAAGATCCCGCCGCCCTTGTTCCCGGACGAGCTACCCGAAGGCGCCGCCTTCGACGAGCTCATCAATCAGGTGCGCGCCAACGAGATCATCAAGGACAAGCTGCTTTCGGCGGATGGCGAACTCGCCCTCATCGTCATGGCGCTCGACCACGCGACCGTGTCGGGTCAGGGCCTGAAGGCGGTCGTCGGCGAGATCGATCAAGCCGTGCACGACAGCCTCGATGGCACCGGGCTCGTGACCCAGTTGTCGGGCGCCCCCGTCATGCAGCTCGAAATCCGCAACGCCGTTGCCAACGACCAGATGAAATACAACGGTCTGGGGCTGCTGATCGGCGCGGTCATCGCCATCATCTTCTACCGGCGCGTCTCGCTCATGCTGATGACCGCGCTGCCGCCGGTGCTCGCCATCATCTGGTCGATCGGCCTGCTCGGCTGGCTCGACGTCAGGCTCAATCTCTTCCTCAACGTCATGGGCCCGCTCATCATGGTGATGGGCTTTTCCGACAGCATGCAGATCGTCTTCGCGACGCGCGATCGCATGGTCAAGGGGGCGAGCAAGCTGGAGGCGCTCAACTGGTCGCTGAGGACCGTCGGGCCGGCCTGCGCGCTGACCGCCGGCACGGCCTGCCTTTCCTTTCTGGCGCTGCTGATCTCCGATTCGGCGCTCATCCGTACCTTCGGCTGGGCGGGCGCGCTATCCTGCATCGCATCCTTCTTCGCCGTTATCATCCTCGTGCCGCTGTTGGGATTGCTGCTGCTTCGGAACGAGGAGAAGCTTGTTGCCGCGGCTGCGAAGAGCGATCCCGCCATGAAGGTGCTCGAGCGCATCTGCGCCTTCATCGCCAATCGCGTTATCCGCCGGCCACTGCCCTATGCGCTGCTGGGGCTCGGCCTGCTCGGCCTGTTCGGCTGGCTGCATGCGGGGCTGGATGCGCGCTATCGCCTCGCCGACCAGGTGCCGGATCGGGAGCAGGCGATGGCGGCCAGCAACCGGCTCGACGCCAAACTCACCGGCGCCAATCCGGTACATGTGCTGATCGACTTGCCGGCGGGGGTTGATCTCTTCTCGCCAGAGTCGATCGCCGTCATCGGCGCGGTCCACAAACAGGTGGAGAGCCAATCCGGCGTCGGCAATGTCTGGTCGATCGAGACGTTGCGGCGCTGGCTCGAGGAGAAGGCCGGCGAGAAGGACATCGCGGTCCTCAAGAGCTATGTCGAGGCATTGCCCGAGCATCTCGTCCGCCGCTTCATCTCCGAGGATCAGCGCTCGGCGGTCGTGACGGGCCGGCTCCCCGATCTCGATGCGAGCGAGCTGTTGCCGGTCGTGGACAATCTCGACGCCGCCATGAACACCGTGCGCCAGGCCTACGCCGGCTATGCCGTTGCCGTGACCGGTCTGCCCGTTATCGCTGCACGCAACAGTGCCAGCATGATCGGCCAGCTCAATTGGAGTCTGACGGGCGAGATCGTGCTCGTCGCGGCCTTGATCGGCTTCGCCTTCCGCTCGTTCTGGTACGGCGTGTTCTCGCTGTTGCCGGGCCTGTTCCCGATTGTGGCGTCTGGCGCGCTGCTCTGGGCGACGGGCGAGGGCTTGCAGTTTGCCTCTGTCATCGCCCTCGTGGTGGCCTTCGGGCTCGGGCTCGATGCGACGATCCACTATCTCAATCGATTGCGGCTCGAGGATAGGCCCGGCGAGGACCCGGCGGCCGGTGTCCGGCGCGCGACGCTGCTCGTCGGCCCGGCGCTGATCCTGACGACGATTGTGCTCGCCTGCGGTTTGGCCGTGACGATGTTCTCGGACCTGCCGTCGCTGCGCGTCTTCGGCAGGCTCTGCGCCATCACGCTGGCGGCAGCGCTCGTCGGTGATCTGATTTTCCTGCCCGCGATCGTGACGCTCGTCCGGCGCTACCAGCGCCGAGGCGCCCCGGCGATCGCCTCGGCGAAGTAACAGGCGGCGCTCAGCCTTCCTCGCCGGCCTCGAGCTCCGGCTTCAGGGCCTTGAGCTTGGCGAAGACGCTGGCGGTCTCATCCGCCTCGGTCGGCTCGGGCGGGGCCTCTTGCATGGCCTCCGAGGTTATGAGCGTGTCGCCCATCGGCGCGTCCGCGGCTGCATCGGCGGCCGCCGTCGTCTCGCTCGCATCGAGCAGGGTGCCGGCTCTCTCGGCGACACCCTTGTCGGTCTCCGCGCGCTCGCGCTCGAGACGCCGGGCCGCGCGCTTGACCTCGGCATCGAGGTCGATCTGCGAGCAGAGGCCGAGCGTCACGGGGTCCTGCGGCTGAAGGTTGGCCGAGTTCCAATGTCCCCGGCTGCGGATCGCCTCGATGGTCGGCTTCGTCGTGCCGACGAGGCGCATGAGTTGGCTGTCCTTGAGCTCGGGATGGTTCTTGACGAGCCAGAGAATTGCATTCGGCCGATCCTGGCGGCGCGACAGCGGCGTGTAGCGAGGCCCCGACTTCACCTTCTGGGCCGGGATTTCGATTTTGGTCGGCGCGGTCTCGAGCTTATGGCTGGGATCGGTCTCCGCCGCCTTGATTTCGTCGCGCGTCAGCTGGCCGGACGTCACGGGGTCCATGCCCTTGATGCCCTGGGCGACGTCACCATCGGCGATGCCTCTGACCTCGAGCGGATGCAGTCCGCAGAATCCGGCGATCTGCTCGAATGTCAGGGATGTGTTGTCGACCAGCCAAACGGCGGTCGCCTTGGGCATCAACAGGGGACGCGTCATTAAATCCTCCGGAGGGCGCTGGGGTCGAGAGAACTCGCCACCAAGCCTAAAGAGATGATCGGACCATGAGGGGATCGGCGCCCTGTATAGGGGGATTGTGGCGCGGATGCAATTGCGACGTTCATCGGTGCTTCAGGCGTGCCCTGCAACAACGGTTTCGGCCCTGGAATCCATGCGCTTTCTTAAGTTTGATTGTGCATTGCGGCGAATCTTTCGAAAGGTTAGGTTGCGGCGCGAAACTCGTGTGGCGGTTCAGAAGCTCGCCCAATCATCCGAACTGGCTCCGGAGGCGAGCTTCTGAACATAACGCAACACTAAGCTATTGACTTGCCTCGTGTCCTTGTCGATCCCGAAGTTCGTTCGCCGCCTGCGACTTGCACCGACGAACTTCGGGATCGGGACACGAGGGGGCAAAGCGGGTCATTTTGGGAGACGGCATGGACGCGATTGTCATCAAAGGACACTACTTTGACGAGTTGGAGACCGGCCAGGAGGCGAGCTATCGCCGTATCGTGACGGAGGCCGATATCCAGGGTTTCGCCGAGGTCTCGGGCGACACCAACCCGGTGCATCTGGACGAGGACTATGCCGCGACGACGCCCTTCAAGGGCCGGATCGCTCACGGCATGCTGACCGCGAGCCTCATCTCGACTGTGTTCGGCACAAAGTTGCCGGGACCGGGGGCCATCTACGTGTCGCAGACCCTCAATTTCCGCGCGCCGGTCCGCATCGGCGACGAGGTCATCGCCAAAGTGACGCTGACCGAGTTGATTCCGGAGAAGCGACGGGCCATTTTCGCCTGCGATTGCTCGATCAAGGGCAAGACGGTGTTGGCAGGCGAGGCGGTTCTGATGGTGCCTGCCCGGCCGGCGTAGCCCAAACGCAGAGAACGGCTGGCGTCTTCAAATGCGGGTTCTGAGAAGTCACCAGCCTGTTCCGGCCGCTCTCAAGGGCAGCGTCATCGCCATCGGCAACTTCGATGGCGTGCACTTGGGGCATCAGGCCGTCATTCGCCGGGAGGCGGGGCTCGCCCGTGCGCTCGGCGCGCCTTTCGCCGCCATGGTGTTCGAGCCGCATCCCCGGCAATTCTTCCAGCCGGACAAGCCCTTCTTTCGTCTCACGACGCTCGAAACGAAGCTAGAGCTGCTGGGTG
>JANNSX010000228.1:0-1920 GCA_031403155.1 Hyphomicrobiaceae bacterium | reverse complement strand
CAAATACGGCTATGACCTCGGCGTTCCCGTGAACTGGTCGGCCTATGAGGACATCGCTCAATTCTTCACCGAAGACGTGAAGGAAATCGACGGTGTGAAAATTTATGGCCACATGGACTACGGCAAACGCGCTCCCGATCTCGGCTGGCGCATGACGGACGCCTGGCTCTCGATGGCCGGCACCGGCAACGTCGGCGAGCCGAACGGCATCCCGATCGACGAATGGGGCATCCGCATGGAGAAGGGGTCGTGCAACCCCGCGGGCGCATCCGTGTCGCGCGGCGGCGAAACCAACGGCCCGGCCTCGGTCTTCGCCATCGCCAAGTGGGACGAGTGGCTCCGCAAGTACGCGCCTCCGGGTGCTGCCGACTACGACTTCTATCAGTCGCTGCCGGCTCTCAGCCAAGGCAACGTCGCCCAGCAGATCTTCTGGTACACGGCCTTCACCGCCTCGATGGTGGCCCCGAAGGCCGACGGCAACAACACGGTGAATGACGCCGGCGAGCCGCTCTGGCGGATGGCACCGTCGCCGCACGGCCCGTATTGGAAGGAAGGCCAGAAGGTCGGTTATCAGGATGTCGGCTCGTGGACCTTTCTCAAGTCGACCCCGGCTGACCGCGCCAAGGCCGCCTGGCTCTATGCGCAGTTCGTTGTGTCGAAGACGGTGGATACCAAGAAGAGCCATGTGGGCTTGACCTTCGCCCGCAACTCGACGGTCAGCCACGCGTCCTTTACCGAGCGCGCGCCCAAGCTCGGCGGTCTCGTCGAGTTCTATCGCTCGCCCGACCGCGTGCGCTGGTCGCCGACCGGCATCAACGTTCCCGATTATCCCAAGCTCGCCCAGCTCTGGTGGCAGCAGATCGGTGACGTGAACTCCGGCGCCTTCACGCCGCAAGAGGCCATGGACCGTCTGGCTGGCGAGATGGACCAGATCATGGCCCGCATGCAGGCCGCCGACGAAGCCAACAAGACCTACGGCGGCTGCGGCCCGCGCCTCAACGAGGCGAAGGACGCATCCGAGTGGCTCGGCAAGGAGAATGGCCCGAAGGCCAAGCTCGAGAACGAGAAAGAAGCCGGCCAGACCATGGCCTATGAAGAGATCGTCAAGCGCTGGGCTCAATAGCCAGTTGCACGGTTCGAGGCTGATTGCCGGGGCGCACTCGTGTCCCGTCCCGCAAATGCCGACCAACTTGCAGCAAGCACTATCGGCATTTGCGGGACATGAGGGACACGAGAAGCCTTGGGTTTGCTCGTGCGATTCAAGTTCGCAAATGCCGTCCCAGCCCGCTGAGCAGTTGATCGGCATTTGCGAACCATCGCACGAGTATGCGCCCCGGCTTTTTCCGGGCTAAGCTTCCCCAACGTTCCGTCGCATCGCGGGAGCAGGCAGTCACGTCATGGCGCTCGAGCTCAGAAACGTGACGAAGCGCGTGGGCGCGGACACCCACATCCACGAGACCTCGATGTCGCTCGAGCCCGGCACTTTCAACGTGCTGCTCGGCACGACGCTCGCCGGCAAGACGACACTGATGCAGCTCATGGCCGGCCTCGAGCGCCCGACCTCCGGCACCATCCACTTCAACGGCCGCGATGTGACGGGCGTTCCCGTGCAGAAGCGAAACGTGTCGATGGTCTACCAGCAGTTCATTAACTATCCGAACTTCTCGGTCTACGACAACATCGCCTCGCCGCTCCGCGTCGCCGGCATGAGCCGTGCGGAGATCGAGGCCCGCGTGGCTAAGGTCGCGGATCTGCTCCGCCTGACGCCGATGCTGAAGACACCTTCCCCTTCGGCGCTCATGTTGTTGTCACCGATGTCGATGGAGCAGTCGTTGCGCCTGGTGTCACAACTGGCAATGCATCTACTGTAGTACTGACATTAATATATTGTGCAAAAACCCAGGCAACTGTATTGTCAGC
>JANNSX010000227.1:0-21992 GCA_031403155.1 Hyphomicrobiaceae bacterium | reverse complement strand
GGTATGCACCCGCTGCATGTCCGCAAGGAAGTCGATGCCTTCATCGCCGACCGGCTGATGGAGGCGTTGTGGCGCGAGGCGCTCTGGCTCGTCAACGACGGCGTGGCGACGGCCGAGGAGATCGACGATGCCATGCGCTTCGGCCCCGGCCTGCGCTGGAGCTTCATGGGGACGTTCCAGATCTACCGCATCGCCGGTGGCGTCGAAGGCATGCGGCATTTCCTGGCGCAGTTCGGACCAACGCTGAAATGGCCTTGGACGAAGCTCATGGACGTACCGGAGTTGACGGACGCGCTGATCGACAAGGTCGCCGCGCAATCCGACGATCAAGCCGGTGGCATGTCGATCCGCGAGCTCGAGCGCAAGCGCGATGATTGCCTGATCGCTGTGTTCCAGGCCTTGAAGGGCCAGGATTGGGGCGCCGGCAAGACGCTCGCCGACTACGAGCGGCGTTTGATCGACAAGTCCCAGCCGGCCGCCTCGCGACCCGACCTCGATCTCACGAAGCCGCTCCGGCTACTCGACATGGACATCCCCTCGGAGTGGACCGACTACAACGGTCACCTGAACGACAGCCGCTATCACGAGGTCTTCACGCGCGGCTCCGACGGCATCATGACGCTGATCGGCGCGGACAAGGCGTATCTGGCCGCGGGCCTCAGCCTCTACACGGCGGAAACGCACACGATCTACCGCAAGGAGGTCGCCGCCCACGCGCCGGTTTACGTGACGACGCAGCTCCTGGGCCATGATCGCAAGCGCATCCACTTCTTCATGAGCATGCATCACGCGAAATCTGGCGACGTGCTCGCCACCTGCGAGCAGGTGATGCTCAATGTCGACACGAAAGCCAAGAAGGTCGTCGAGTTCCCGCCGGAAGTTATGGCGAGATTGACCGAGGTACAGCTGGCGCAGGACGCTATCCCGCACCCAAAAGAGGCCGGGAGGTCGGTGGGGTTGAAGAAAGGATAGTGTAAGGCGGTGGTTGACAGTTGTAAGGCATTGCCTTACAGTGAGAGATGTGTCTGATGATCGCGAGCTTCCGCAGCAAGGCGCTCGAGCGATTCTGGTGGAAGGGCGAGACGCGTCGGCTCGATCCGCGGCATGTCAAGAAGTTGCATGTCATCCTTGCGCTCTTGGAAACGGTCCCAGAGCCGGGAGACATGGACAAGGCCGGCTTGCACTTCCATCCGCTCACCGGCGACCAGGACGGCCGGTTCTCGGTACGGGTGGACAAGAACTGGCGCGTAACCTTTGGCTGGGCGAGTTTCGGACCGGATGCCGTCGACGTTGACTACGAGGACTATCATTGAGGAGGTCGCGATGTTGTGCCGATCCAAACGCCACCCGAGCATTCAGGCCTCTCATCCGGCGGACTATTTCCACGAGTTTGGATTGCCCGCACTGGGGATCAGCAAGACGGAGCTGGCCAAGGCGCTGGGCATCTCTCGACAGACGCTCTACGACCTCTTGGACAAGCGTCAAGGCGTAACCGCGAGCATGGCGGTGAGATTGGAGAAGGTCATTGGCGGCTCGGCGGAGTCTTGGCTCAACCTTCAGATGGCCCACGACCTCTGGAAGGCCCGCAGGCAAGTCGATGTTTCGAAATTGAAGCGCTTGCGCGAGCCCAAGCGCGTCCGCGAAGCCGCCGAATAGTCAGGATTGATCCATGGACTTCACCCTTTCAGACGAGCAGAGGCTGATCGTCGAGACCACCCGCAGCTTCGTCGAAAACGAGCTCTATCCCCACGAGGCCGAGGTCGAGGAGACGGGAAAACTTCGCCCCGAGCTTCGCGATGAGCTCAAGGCGAAAGCGATCACCGTTGGCCTCTACGCCGCCAACATGCCGGCGGAGGCCGGTGGCGCCGGGCTCGATACGCTGACCTGGGTGCTCTACGAGCGCGAGCTCGGCCGCACCAGCTATGCACTGCACTGGAACTGCGTCGCCCGCCCCTCGAACATCCTGATGGCCTGCGCCGGCGAGCAGCGCGAGCATTTCCTCTACCCGTGTGTCCGCGGCGAGAAATCCGATTGCCTCGCCATGACCGAGCCCGGCGCCGGCTCGGACCTGCGCGGCATGAAGACATTCGCCCGGTTGGACGGTTCCGACTACGTCATCAACGGCACGAAGCATTTCATCAGCCACGCCGACGAGGCGGATTTCGTCATCCTGTTCGCCGCGACCGGCGAGGAAGAGACGGCGAAGGGCAAAAAGAAGCTCATCACTGCCTTTCTGATCGACAAGGGGCATCCAGGTTACACGGTGCGCGCCGGCTACAAGAATGTCTCGCATCGCGGCTACAACAATTGCGTTCTCGAGTTCACCGATTGCCGCGTGCCGAAATCGCAAGTCCTGGGCGAGCCGGGCAAGGGCTTCGAGGTGGCGAACGAATGGCTCGGCGCAACGCGCTTACAAGTCGCCTCAACCTGCCTCGGCCGCGCCGACCGTGCGCTATCCCTCGCCAAGCAGTGGGCCGTCGATCGGGCGCAGTTCGGCCAGCAGATTGGCAAGTTCCAGGGCGTCTCCTTCAAGCTCGCCGACATGGCGATGGAGCTGAAAGCGGCCGAGCTTCTCACCTGGGAAGCCGCCTGGAAGTTCGACCAGAAGACCGTCACCGACATGGACATGGCGATGGCGAAGCTGAAGGCGACCGAGGTGCTCGCGTTCATCGCCGACGAGGCGATCCAGATCCACGGCGGCATGGGGCTCATGAGCGACCTGCCGCTCGAGCGCATCTGGCGGGATGCCCGTGTCGAGCGGATCTGGGAGGGGACGAGCGAAATCCAGCGGCATATCATCAGCCGGGCGTTGCTCAGGCCGCTCGGCGGATGAGCACTGCCACAGCCGCCTTACCGGCGCGTGTGCCCATGAAGGGCATCCTCATCATGGTCGCGGCCATGATCGTGCTGCCCTACGTCGACACGACCGCGAAGCTCCTCGGCGACACCACTCACGTGCTGCAGATCGCCTGGGGCCGCTACATCTGCCAGACCGTCGTCGCCCTGCCGCTTGCGCTCTGGCTTTATGGAGCGCGCGGCCTCTGGCCGAAACGGCCGGGGACGCAGGCTCTGCGCGCCTTCCTCTTGCCCGCCTCCAACATCACCTATTTCGCGGCACTCCCGTTCCTGCCGCTCGCCGAGACGCTGGCGATCTTCTTCGTCTTTCCGTTCTTCGTGACGGCGGCGGCGCCGTTCGCGCTGGGCGAGAAGGTCGGCATCTGGCGCTGGAGCGCGGTCGTCATTGGATTTCTGGGCGTGCTCTTCATCGTCAGACCTGGCTTCCAACTCATCTCGCCAGGTGTCTTCTGGGCGATTGCCTCGGCCATGTGCTTCGCCTGCTATGCGCTCGCGACGCGCCGTCTGGCCGGTTCCGATCCGGCGATCCTGACCCAGACCATCACCTGCATCCTGGCGAGCCTCGTTCTCTCCGCGGCCATGCCCTTCGTGTGGGTCCAACCGACGATGGAGGATTGGCTATTGATGTTCGCCCTCGGCGCCTCGGGCGGCATCGGACATCTGCTCGTCACCATGGCCTACGAGCATGTCGATGCCTCGGTCATTGCACCCTTGAGCTATCTTGAGATGGTCTCGACCGTCATCCTCGGCTATCTCGTGTTCAACGAGTTTCCCGTCCTATCGACCTGGATCGGCATCGGCTTGATTTGCTCTAGCGGCATGGTGATCGCCTGGCGCGAGACAGCGCGCCGGAGCCGGAGTTGACAAGCATGCCCCGCCTCCGTCATCGACTGACTTATCTCGTCGAAATCCCGAAATGACCAACATGCCCCAAGACCTCTCCCGCCTTCTCGCGCCGCGCTCCATCGCCGTCTTTGGCGGCTCATGGGCGGAGCGTGTCGTCGAGCAATGCCAGAAGATGGGCTTTGCGGGTGATGTTTGGCCGGTGCATCCCTCTAAGGACGTGGTGCGCGGCATCAGGTGCTATCGCTCGGTCGCCGAGCTTCCGGGCGCGCCCGATGCCAGCTTCGTCGCGGTCAATCGCAATCTCGCCGTCGAAACCATGGGCGAGCTCGCGCGGAAGGGCGCAGGCGGCGCTGTCTGCTTTGCGGCAGGCTTCAAAGAGGCGGGACCGGAAGGCGCCAAGCTCCAAGATGAGCTGGCGGCGGCGGCGGGCGACATGCCCTTCCTTGGCCCCAACTGCTACGGCCTCATCAACTACATCGACGGCGCGCTGCTTTGGCCGGACCAGCATGGCGGCGAAAGGTGCGAGCGCGGTGTTGCCATCCTCATGCAGTCGGGCAACATCGCCCTCAACATGACGATGCTGCAGCGGGGCATGCCGATCGCGTATCTCGCGGCGCTCGGCAACCAGGCGAAGGTCGGCCTTTCGGATATGATCGCGGCGCTGGCCAAGACGGGCCGCGTAAGTGCGATCGGCCTCCTCATCGAGGGCATCGACGACATCGGCAAATTCGCGGCATCCGTTGCGGAAGCGCGCAGGCTCGGCGTGCCGGTGGTGGCGCTGAAAGCCGGGCGCACCGAGAGCGGCGCGGCCCTCGCCATGAGTCATACGGGTTCGCTCGCCGGCTCCGAAAAGGTGATGGACGCCTATTTGAAGAAGCTCGGCGTCGCGCGCGTCAACTCGCTGACCGTGCTCATCGAAACGCTGAAGCTGCTCCATGTGCACGGGCCGCTGCCTGGCCGGGATATCGCCTCGCTCTCCTGCTCGGGCGGCGAGGCGCTGATGATGTCGGACGCAGCGGAAGGGCGTGCGGTGAATTTCCGGCCATTCGCTGCCGCGGATGTGGAACGCATCCGCCCGACAACCAATCCGATCGTCACTATCTCCAATCCCTTCGACTACCACACCTTCGATTGGGGCAAGTTCGATCGGCTCGAGGCCACCTTCACCGAGGTGCTGAAGTCGCGTTTCGACATGGGCTTCATCGTCATGGACATCCCGCGCGCCGACACTTGCAACGGCGATGAGTGGAAAGCAGGCATCGATGCCTTTGTCGCGGCAGGAAAGACAACGGGCGCACGCACGGCCGTGCTCTCGACCCTCGTCGAGTGCATGCCGGAGGTTTACGCGAAAGAGCTGATGGCGCGCGGCGTGCCGCCGATGATGGGCATGGACGAGACGTTGCTGGCGATCGAGGCGGCGGCGTTTCTGGGCGAGAAGCGGGCGCCTTGGCAGCCACACGCGAGCGCGGCGCTCGACAGCACCAAGGCCCGAGCGCTCGACGAATGGGATGCCAAGCAGCGGCTCGGCAAGCTTGGCCTCGAGACACCTCAAGGCCGTCTCGTGCGCTCGGCCGATGAAGCCGCCAAGGCCGCCGAGGCCATCGGTTATCCGGTCGTCGTCAAGATCGTCTCCGACAAAATTCTGCACAAGACGGAGGCCGGCGGCGTCAAGCTCAACTGCCGGAGCGCGGAGGATGTGCGCGCAGCCGTCTTGTCGATGGCGAAGCTCAGCGACCGCTTCCTCGTCGAGGCCATGGTGACGGATGCCGTGGCCGAGCTCATCGTCGGCGTGACGCGCGATCCCCAACTCGGGCCTGTTGTTGTCGTCGGCGCTGGCGGCATACTGGTTGAGCTCTTGGCCGAGACGCGAACGCTCTTGCTACCGACCTCCAACTCCGAGATCGAGGCCGCCATCCGCTCGCTCCGCGCTTTCAAACTCATGGATGGATTCCGCGGCCGGCCAAAGGGCGATCTCGCGGCGGCGGTTCAGGCCGTCGCAGCAGTCGCGCGCTTTGCCCAAGCGAACGCCGCAACCCTCGTCGAGCTCGACGTCAATCCGCTGATGGTGCGCCCCGAAGGAAAGGGTGCCATTGCGGCGGATGCCTTGATTCGGATTTGTGAGTTGTGAGTTGTGAGTTGTGAGTGGTGTTCGGACACTCTGGGTTCGCGCGGCGCCGACTTGACGAAGCCGCCATCGTCGACCTCTACTCACAACTCACAACTCACAGGACCTCCCCCCATGTCCGATGCCGTCAAAGTCCGCCGCAACGGCCGCATCTTCGAGCTGACCCTCGACCGCCCGAAAGCCAACGCCATGGACACGAAGACGAGCATCGCGTTGGGCGAGGCCTTCAAGAGTTTCCGGGACGATCCCGAGCTGCGCGTTGCCATTGTCACTGGTGGCGGCGAGAAATTCTTCTCGGCAGGGTGGGACTTGAAAAGCGCCACTGAAACCGGTGAGGCGCCCGATGTCTATTACGGCGTTGGCGGCTTCGGTGGCCTGCAGGAGCTGCTCGAACTCGACAAGCCGGTCATCGCCGCGCTGAATGGCATGGCGGTCGGCGGTGGTTTCGAGCTGGCGCTCTCGGCCGACCTCATCATCGCCGCCGCGCATGTGCGCTTCGCGTTGCCCGAAATTCGCGCCGGCACGCTTGCCGATGCGGCCACCATCAAGCTGCCGAAGCGCATCCCCTATCACGTCGCCATGGACATGCTGCTCACGGGGCGCTGGATGGATGCAGCTGAAGCCAAGCATTTCGGCCTCGTCAACGAGATCGTGCCGGCCGATAAGCTCATGAATCGCGCGCGCGAAATCGCCCAGCTCCTCGCCGACGGCCCGCCGCTCGTTTTCGCGGCGATCAAAGAAGTCGCACGCGAGGCCGAGGACCGGAAGTTCCAGGACATCATGGCGCTCGTCAATCGCCGCAAGCTCCGCACGGTCGAAGCCCTCTATGGCAGCGAGGACCAGAAAGAGGGCCCACGCGCCTTCACCGAGAAGCGCCCGCCCATATGGAAAGGTCGCTGAACATGACCACGCCCCGCCCCGTCTCGCCCGAGCGGATCACCGACGCCACCAAGGTCATCGATCCCGTGTTTCTCAACACGCCGGTCGTCACATCGCCGGCCCTCGACAAACGCGCCGGCCGGCCTGTGCTCATCAAGGACGAGAGCGCCAATCCGATCGGCTCCTTCAAGGGGCGCGGGGCCGACAATTTCTGCCAGACCTATGCAAAGGCGGGCTCGCGCTTCGTGTGTGCTTCGGCGGGCAATTTCGGCCAGGGCCTCGCCTGGGGCGCGCGTCGTGTGGGTGCGACGGTGATCGTCTTCGCGGCGACGACGGCGAGCCCGATCAAGCTCGACCGGATGCGTGCGCTCGGCGCCGATGTGCGGCTCGCGGGCGCCGATTTCGACGGTGCCAACGACGCGGCGAAGCGGTTCGCCGTCGAGAACGGCCTCGCCTATGTCGAGGACGCGGCTTTTCCCGAGGTCGCGGAGGGCGCTGGCACGATCGCCCGCGAGCTGACGGAGGCCGGTCATGATTTCGGTGCCATGGTCGTGCCGGTCGGCGGGGCGGCGCTCATCAACGGCATCGGCACCTGGCTGAAGCATGCGCGGCCGGGCGTCGAGGTCATCGGCGTATGCGCGGAAGGATCGCCGGCCTACAAACTATCGTTCGATGCGGGCCGGGTGATCGAAACCGAGACGTGCGAGACGATCGCCGACGGCATCTCGATTCGCCAGCCGGTCGCCAGCGCCCTCGACACCATGCGCCGGGCGGTCGACCGTGTCGTGCTGGTGCCGGACGCGGATATCCTCGCCGCCATGCGGCTTCTCTACGACACGACGGGCCTCGTCTGCGAAGGCACGACGGGTGCAGCCCTTGCCGCGGTCCTGCGAAACCCTGGCCTTGCGCCGGGCCGACCCGTGGCCATTCCCAACTGCGGCGGCAATCTCACCGCCGAGCAGAAGAAGGCGTGGCTCGGGATCGGATGAAGGGACCATCCAAAGGCCCGGTTTGCCCGATCGACATGGTGTCCTCTGACAGATAGTCTTCCGTCATCGCCGGAGGCTGGCGGACCGGCCGATCTCCCGCGTCGAGGGAGGGTCACATGCAGCAGGGCATTCTGTCGATTGCGATACTGACGGCCGTATTGGTATTGGGTAGCGCACCGGTCCGGGCCGATCACTGCCTCGGCGATTATCATCGGGCCGTGGAGAGCATCCAGTCGCTGCAGGCGAAGTATGCGGGCGCTGGCGAGAACGCCAAAGTGAGCTGCCCCGATGCGCGTGAATTGCTCCGCATCCTCACCCTGTTCGGCAATATGGATCAGGACAGCTGCACGCACGCCTCGAGCTACCATCTGTACGTGCATCTCTCCGAGCACATTGCCCTCGCCAAGCGGCAGGCGCGCATCTTGAAACGCCAGATGCGGGGCCGATGCTGATGCAAGCGTGAATCAGAGGCCCTTGATCCAGAACTGCATCGCTTTTTCATCGGCAACGGGTTTATCGATGTCCTTCCATGAGAACCGGGCGCGCACCCCATCGAGGGGCGCGTAGCCGCGCTTGTGCCAGAAGCCGTCGAGTGGCCGGTATTCGCGCGGGCGGAGCGGATGATCCGCCGGGCGGACGACGCCGCAGAAGGTCACATGCGTGAAGCGGCCGAGCGCCCGCCCATGCGCCTCGCGGTGGTCGAAGAAGGCGTGGCCGATGCCCCGGCCCCGATAGGCGCGGCGGAGCACGGACTCGCCGCAATAGAAAAGTTTGTCGATGTCGTAGCCCCGCTCGCGGAACGGCTCGGCGAAGGCATCCGCATGGCCCTGCACAGGTGAGGCGGTTGCCATGCCGATGATCTCGTCGCCATCGCGAGCGACGACCACGACGGTGTCGGGCCCCGCTGCGAACTCGGCGATGTAGCGCTGCTCGTAGTCGAGCGTGCCGTCGTAGAGATAGGGGAAGTCGCGGAAGACCTCGATCCTGAGATGGGCCAGCGCCGGCAGCAGATCGCGCAGCGCCGCGCCCGTTACCGGCGCGACGTGAAGCGGCCCTGCCGTCACCCGGCCACCTGGCGGATCCAATCATTGAGATTGTAGTGGGTGGTCACACGCGCAATGAGCCCGTCCTCGATGGCGAAGAGAGTGGCGCCCGGTAGCTTGTATTTCTGCCCCTTGGCCGGCGGCAGGCCCTCGTCGGTCGCTATGTATTTGCCGTGCACGACGAACTCGGCGGCGCCGCGCGATCCATCCTTCGCCGCCATGATGACGATGTCCTTGAGCTCCTCCTTATAGGTCCTGCTCATGTGCTCGCAGAAGCTCTTGAACTTGGCCTTGCCCTTGCGCCGCCCGCCCTGGTTGACGTCGTGCACGAAGCCCGGCGAAAGGCAGGCGAGCATGCCGTCGATGTCGCCTCTGTTGAAGGCGTCGTAGTAGCGGCGGATCAGAGATTCAGTGGCGCGGGCGGTCATCAACGTCTCCAGATGCGTGGATCATTTTTTGAGGCGGGTTTGGCGTTACGACTTCTTCTTCGTCAATTGCTCCTTGGTGATGGTCTTCTCGACCTTCTCGGCCTTGCCCTCCGGCGACCAGACCTCGGAGATGAAACATTCCCGCACATGCGGCAGCCGGCCGCGGCAGAAGGCGGTCAGCGCCTGGATGGCGGCGTTCTTGGAAGGCGCGCCGCAGATCGTCTCGGTGAAATGCACCTCCTCGAGCATCACGCCCATGGCGCCGACCCAGCCAGAGGCGCACGCCGCCATCACGGTGCAATCGGCGCTCTTGGCATCCGTACACTGCTTCATGGCACAGGTTGCGGCGGCTTCCGCGGTTGCGGCATGACACGTGTAGTAGCCCTGCGCGGGCGCTTGCACGGCGGCGAAGGACATGGGATCGGCGGCGGCCGGTGCGGCGAGCGACATCAGCATCAAACCGACAGATAGGGCGAGGATGCGCATCGAACACTCCTGGTGGTGTGGACCTGACCACGGCCCAGCATCACGTCTATAGTGAGAGCGACGAGCTGGATCAACGGGAGCAGCCTGCGCCACATGCCCATCCACGACAGCGACTGGAGTCTGCAATACTTCGAAAGCGTGCCCTGCCCGGAGGATGTCGACATCCCGGCCTCCGATCCGGAAGCTTGGGCCTGGAACCCGAAGCACCGCTGGGTCTACAACAAGCTCGATGTCGTGCTGAGCCAGGGTATCGCTTGCGGCCCCTATGGCATTCCCCCCGACCGTTATCCGATGTTTTCCAAGCCGATCATGAACTTGCACGGCATGGGCGCCGACAGCGCCGTGCTCCGCAGCGAGGCCGACTACGACCGCTATTGCCGGCCCGGCCACATGTGGATGGAGCTGCTCGAAGGCGCGCATGTTTCGAGCGATGTCGCGGTCGAGAACGGCCGGCCGATGTGGTGGCGACACGCCATGGGCATTCCGGCGGGCCTTGGCATGTTCGACTACTGGACGATTTTTGGGAGCGCCAATCCGGAGGTCGAGAACGATGTCGGTCCCTGGATCACCCGGAACCTTCCCGATTATTCAGGCATGCTCAACTTCGAGACCATCGGCGCCCGCATCATCGAGCTGCATCTGCGCTTCGCCGATCAGTGGCCGGACATCTACGGCGGGCGCCCTTGGGTCGAGGCGCTGGTCGGGCTCTATGCCGAGAAGCGCTGGCGCTTCGCCGATGCCGATCGGCGCGACGGCTATTCCGTGGCGTTGTTCGGCACGATGAGCGGCCGCTACCGCCATCCGCCCGCCGCCGTGCAAGAGGAGATCCGTGCCCGCCCCGGCATCTCGAGCCTGCAGATCACCTTCCACGAGACGCAAGCGAACGACTGGCACTCCAACCCGCCGGGTGGCTTTCGCTTGGCCGTCATCAATTGCTTCGATCTCGAGGCCGGGCGGCAGGCAAGGCGCGACCTCGCCAGGATCTACGGGCTCGAGGGGATCATCAACGAGACGGTGGCCTGATCCAATGAACTTTTCAACGCAATGTCCGGGCAGGGACTGCGATCTGCTGTTCGCCTGTTTTGCCGCACAAAACATCTGATGTGGCTGGCTTGCGTGCTGCCGCCGCCCCTCACCCTCCCCTCTCCCCGTACGCTGCGCTACGGGGAGAGGAAGGCCAAAGCCGTGCCCGACTAACAGGTCAGGGACGCACGAAGTCTCTTCCTCTCCCCGCTTAAGCGGGGAGAGGGGAGGGTGAGGGGCGGCCACAAGGATTGTCGTTGCCAAGGGGCGATAGCCGATAGTTCCTGCCACTGCGCCTTGCGGGATACGCCTCACATGCTCTCCAGCGCCTGCTCGAGATCGGCAATGAGGTCGCTCGCCTTCTCGATGCCCACCGAAATGCGGATGAGGTTGTCCGGCACGGGGCTCTCGGGAGCTTCCACGGATTTTCGATGCTCGATGAGGCTCTCGACGCCGCCGAGCGAGGTTGCCGGATAGAAGATGCGGCAGCCGCCGGCCACGCGCCGCGCCTCGGCCGCACCGCCCTTGACGAGAACCGACATCATGCCACCGAAGCCGTTCGACATCTGCTTCACCGCCACGGCATGGTCCGGATGGCTCGGCAGCCCCGGATAGATCACGCGCTCGAGCTTCGGATGGCCCTCGAAATGGCGGGCGATCGCCAACGCGTTCTCCGACTGCCGCTCGAAGCGCACGAACAGCGTGCGCATGCCGCGGACCAGCAGCCACGCCTCGAAGGCGCCGAGCACCGCGCCGCCGCGTTCGCGCGTGAACACCATGTCGTCGTAGTGCGCGCCCTTCTCGGCGACCGTCACGGCCCCGCCCGTCATGTCGGAATGGCCGTTGAGGAATTTCGTTGTCGAATGAAAGCTGATGTCGGTACCGAATTGCAGCGCCTTCGTCGTGCAGGGCGGCGCATTCGTACCGTCGACGCCGAGCACCGCGCCGGCATCATGTGCGATGCGCGCGGCCTCGCTGAGATCGACGACCTCGAACGTCGGATTGGCTGGGCTCTCGACCCAGACGAGCTTGGTCTTGCCGGGCTTCATGGCCGCGCTGAGCGTGCCGATGTCGCGCTGGTCCCATTGGCCGAGCTCGAAGCCCTTGCGCTCCGCGAGCCGCCGGAGCCAGGCGAGCGCGCCGAAATACATGATGCGCGGCACCACGACGTGCTCGCCTGTCTTCACCGTTTCGAACACGGCGGCGATCCCGGCGAGCCCCGAGCCGTAGAGCAGTGTCGCCGCCCCGCCCTCGAGCTTGCAGATGATGCTCTCGGCCAACCCGATCGTCGGGCTGTCGTAGCGCGAGTACATGTATTTGCTGATGAGCTCGTAGTCCTCGCGGCGCGCGAAGGTCGAGGTGGGGTGAATGGGGGGTGCCACTGCCCCGGTCAGTGGGTCGAGATAGTGCTGGGCCTGGGCGACATCGGTTTCGTCGGCGAGCGGCCGGTTGGTGCGGGACATGCGTGCTCTCTCGATTGATGCTTCGGCGAAAAGTCTAGCTCACTCAGGACCGGGAACGCCATCCGGGGTTTCGAATTCGGGTCCGCGCGCCAGACGAATGACGCCCCTAACCGGCCCATCGCCGATCGGCTTGCCATGGCGGAGGATGGCGACCTTGCCGTCCTTCGCTAGGGTCATCGCTATGGCTCGGGTTCGCTTCAGATGGCTCCGCCAGGGGCCAGTCTCGCCAAGCAGCCGCCTTGGCGCCTCCGATGGGCAGATCGATTTGCCGTCGCCGCGCTCGGCAAGCAGCGCGAGCAGGGTCGAGGTCAGCTCGGCGTCGGTCGGAGTGGATCGTGACATGGGCTCTTCACTATCCCGTTGCGCCGCCTAACCCAAGGGTCGTCACGTCAAGGCACTACGGCCTTGAGCGACTGTAGCGCCGCCAGCGCCCGGTCACGCGCGAACTTGTGCTCGACGATGGGTGCCGGATAGGTGCGCCCGAGGCCCACGCCCGCTGCCGCCAGCTCGATCCCGGTCGCCTCGAAGGGCGCGTGGATGAGCGCGTCCGGCAGCTTCGCCAACTCCGGCACCCACTTGCGCACGTAAGCGCCGTTGGGATCGAATTTACGGCCTTGGGTGATGGGGTTGAAGATGCGGAAATAGGGCGCGGCATCCGCACCCGAGCCGGCGACCCATTGCCAGCTCGCGGCATTGTTGGCCGCGTCGGCATCGACCAGCGTATCCCAGAACCAGCGCTCGCCCTCTCGCCAGGACAGAAGCAGATGTTTCACCAGGAAGGAGGCAACGGCCATGCGCACGCGATTGTGCATCCAGCCGGTCGTCCACAGCTCGCGCATGCCCGCATCGATGTAAGGATAGCCGGTCAGACCCTTCTGCCAGGCCGAAAGGCCGTCCACGTCCGCCCGATAGGCGAAATCGCGGAACTCCTGGCGCAGCGCCCGCTCCGTCATCGAAGGCCAATGGTGCATCAGGTGATAGGAGAACTCGCGCCAGGCGAGCTCGCGGAGCCAGGCGTCGGCGCCCGGCTGCAAGGCCGGCTCGGCCGCCGCAGTGACAGTGAGTCTTTGCCAGAGTTGGCGGGGGCTGATCTCGCCGAAGGTGAGATGCGGCGAGAGCCTGGACGTGCCGTCGATGTCCGGGCGATTGCGCAGCTCGCCATAGTTTCCGAGCGGGCCGTCGATCAGACGCTCGACGCTTTGCCAGGCACCGTCTTCGCCCGGCTGCCAAAGTGGCGAGAACCCTTTCGCCCAATCCGGCTTGCTCGGGCGCAGGCCCCAGTCCTCCAGGCGGTCGCCCTCCGGCCAGCGCTTCGGCGGCGCAAGTTTGCTGGCAGTCTCGGGTCGCCCGGAAACGCCATGCTCTTGAACCGCGCGCCAGAACGGCGTGAAGACTTTGAATGGCGTGCCGCTCTTGGTGGCAAGTTTCTCCGGCTCGATGAGCAGCCGCCCCGAGTGTTCGGTGAGGCGGATGCCATGCTCGACGAGCGCCGCCCCGAGTGCGCTGAATTGGCGCTGGGCACCGGGCTCGTAGCCGCGCGTCACATGCACGGTCCGCGCCCCGGTCGCCGAGGCGACCGCCAGCACCTCGGCGGCAAGCTCGCCCCGCCGCAGCAAGAGGCGTGAGCCCTTGGCCTCGAGCGACCGCGCCAACGCCTCGAGGCTACCCGCCAGCCACCAGCGGCTCGCCGCCCCGAGCGGCCGGTCGCCGGCGGGACCGCCGGTCCATACGAACATCGGCACGACGGGGCCAACGGATGCCGCCGCGGCCAAGGCCGGATGGTCCGAAAGCCGGAGGTCTCGAGTGAAAAGCAGGATGCTCTGCGTGGTCACAATGGCCTCTTCAAATGGGCGTGACTTCCCATCGCCCCCATGCGCAACTACGCTAAGCCGGTGTTCTCGGATGTCCGGCTCGACAAACCAGTCGCGTGAGGTCGCCGCCAGTGAACCGTTTGCCTCCCCCGAGCGTACCCCCAAACAAGGATCGGGGAGAAGATATGCTCAGCGTCGAGACCGGTGTACGACCTCCGCAGCGCGCGCCCGATGCCGCTTTCCATGCCGATCTGATCCATCGCATCGCCAGCAACCGTGACGAGGTTGCGTTCCAGGGCCTGTTCGCAACCTTTGGGCCCCGTGTCAAAGCCGTGCTGATGCGGCAAGGGTGCGATCCTCAGATTGCGGAGGATATCGCCCAAGAGGCCCTGCTCGCCGTGTGGCGCAAGGCGACTCTA
The DNA here is from genome assembly GCA_031403155.1 of Hyphomicrobiaceae bacterium. Lineage (GTDB taxonomy): Bacteria > Pseudomonadota > Alphaproteobacteria > Rhizobiales > Hyphomicrobiaceae > JANNSX01. The sequence continues at coordinate 7,624 of JANNSX010000227.1, read as the reverse complement.
TACGAGGCCGGCAAGGGCAGTGTCGCGACCTGGGTGTTTACCATTGCCCGGAACCTGCGCATCGACCGGATCCGGCGCGAGACCGCCTTCCAGTCTCTCGACGACGACCGGCCCGAGGAAGCTAGCGACGCGCCGCTTCCCGACGAGCAGGTCTCGAGCGGGCAGATCCAAGCCCGCGTTCGCGGCGTATTGGCCGGGCTTCCATCGGAACAGGTGGAGGTGGTGACCTTGGCCTACATCGAGGGCCTGTCGCATTCCGAGATTTCCGAGAAGCTCGGACTGCCGATGGGAACGGTGAAGTCGCGCATGCGCCTCGCCTATCAGAAGATCCGGACGGCTTTAGAGGACCTGCAATGACGATCGCGCACCACCCGGATCCGGCAAGTCTCATGAGTTATGCGGCGGGCAGCCTGGCCGAACCGCTGTCGGCCGTGATCGCGAGCCATGTCGAGATGTGCGCCGCCTGCCGCAAGGATGTGCGCCGCCTCGAGGCGTTGGGCGCGGCGATGCTGGAGCGCGTCGAGCCGGTAGCGGCACGTGCGCCCGAGCTGACCGGGCTTTCTCAATCACAGCCCGCTTTTGCAAGTTCCGTACGCTCCGACGGCGTTCTACCGGCGGCGATCGCGCGGCTCGTCGGTGGCGGGCTCGACAAGGTCAACTGGTCGACCGTCGCGCCCGGCGTGCAGGGCTGTAAGCTACCGGTTTCACATCCCGGTGAAGGCCTGCTGATGCTGTTGAAGATCGGCGCCGGCAAGCGGATCCCCGAGCATGGCCATGGTGGCGCGGAACTGACCCTCGTGCTGACGGGCAGCTACAGTGACGCAACCGGCCGCTATGAGCGTGGCGATGTGGCCGACCTCGACGAGGCAATCGAACATCAACCGGTCGTCGACCCGGACGGCGAGTGCATCTGCCTCATCGCTTCCGAGACCAAGGCGAAGTTCAAGGGCGTTCTCCCGCGGCTCCTGCAGCCCATCTTCGGCGTGTGAGGATGGCGGCGCTTCCCTGGCGGCTTGTCTGGATCACCGGCGCCTCCACGGGTATCGGCCGCGAGATCGCGCTGCAACTCGCCCACGCCGGCGTGCGGGTCGCGGTAACGGCGCGCTCGGTGGACAAGCTCGCGGCGCTCGCGCAAGAGGCCCCGGGCATCCATGCTTTCCCTGGCGATGCCGGTGATGCCGAGGCCATGGCGCGACTGGTCGCGGAGATCGAGACGCGGCACGGCGCCATCGATCTCGCCATCCTCAACGCCGGTGTGTGGCGCCCGGTGAAGGCCGATGCACTTTCGGTCGAGCCCTTCGCGGACTCGATGCATATCAACTACCTGGGCGTCGTCCACGGCCTCGTGCCTCTGGTGCCGCGGATGCTCGGGCGTGGAAGGGGCCGCATTGCAATTGTCGCTTCCGTCGCCGGCTACCGGGGCCTGCCGATGGCCACCGCCTATGCGCCGACGAAGGCCGCGCTCATCAGCTTGGCCGAAAGCCTGAAGCCCGGGCTCGAGGATCGAGGCGTCGGTATCTCGGTCGTCAATCCGGGCTTCGTCGAGACGCCGATGACCTCAGTCAACAAATTCCCGATGCCGTTCATGATCCCGGCCGAGGATGCGGCAGGGCGGATCATCCGCGGCCTTGCTCGGGCTAAGTTCGAGATCGTCTTTCCCTGGCCGATGATGGTGCTGATGAAATTCCTACGGGTGCTGCCAAACTGGCTGTTCTTCCGGGTGGCGAAGAGGATGTGATTTGGGAAGGCGCAAGTCGTGAGTGGCCAGTCGTAAGTCGTTTGTAGCGCGACATGCGCCCGGGACGGCAAAGGCCGTTCGACATAACTGAGATTTGCGGCGTGAAGTCCGACTTACGACTGACCACTCACGACTTACCAGCTCAGTGCCGCTCAAACCCGGTTCGGTCGCTCCCCGTTTGCGCTTCCCCCTGGCTTCCGCTAGGACTATCCCCGGCCAAGCACCCGTAGCTCAGCTGGATAGAGTGTTGGATTCAGAATCCAAAGGTCGCAGGTTCGAATCCTGCCGGGTGCGCCAGAAATTGCAAGCGGCCGCTTGATCTCCGCTTGCTGCTATGGCCCCAAACCAACCTCTCCCGGCCTGACGAGCTTGATGTCGCGCTCGGCCGCCCAGGCGTGCAGGTCCTGGCGTTTCAGCGCGGCGGCCATGAGATCCGGGAAGTCGTGTGGCGTGCAGGCGAACACCGGACAGCCGAGGCCCGCCAGGATCGCGGCATGTTGCTGGTCGTAGCTTGGGCGCCCATCGTCGTTGAGCGCGAGCAGCACGATCAGATTGACGCCGGCTGTCACCATGCCGCTCGCCCGCGCCAGCATCTGCTCGGCGATGCCGCCCTCGATCAGATCGCTGATGAGGATCATGTGGGTGCGGCCGGGCTCGGTGATCAAGCGTTCGCAGTAGGCGAGCGCCTGGTTGATGTCGGTGCCGCCGCCGAGTTGCACGGAGAAGAGCACCTCGATTGGATCAGAGAGCTGATCGGTCAGATCGATAATATTGGTGTCGAACACGACGAGCCTGGTGGCGATCGCCGGCAACGACGCCATGACCGCCCCGAAGATCGACGAGTAGACGACCGAGGTTCCCATGGAGCCCGACTGATCGACACAGAGGATCACCTCCTCAAGGTTGACCTTGCGCGACATGCGGCCGTAGCCGACGAGCGTTTCGGGCACGATGGTCGTGTGCTCCGGCTGCCAATGGCGCAGGTTCCTGGCGATCGTGCGCGGCCAATCGATATCGGCGTGGCGCGGCCGGCGGGTGCGGCGGCGTTTGTCGACGGCGCCGCGGATCGTCTCGGCGGTCCGCTGCTCGAGCTTGTCCATCAGCTCCTTGACGACCTTCGTCACCACCTCGCGCGCCGTCGACTTTGTTTTCTCCGGCATGACCGACCTGAGCGCGATGAGATCGGCCACGAGATGAACGTCGGCCTCCAGCGCGGCGAGGAACTCCGGCTCGAGCAGCATCTGCTTCAGGCCCAGCCGCTCGAAGGCATCCTTCTGGATGACCTGCACGACGGGCGCCGCGAGTCACACCGGGCGTCAGCTCTTTGATCGAGGCGAGGAAGGCGGGCACGGTTTGTCTTGGCATCAGGGTCGCCATGGCGACGACAGTGCCGTCATCCTTCATGCCGCTCGGAACGGTGGCCGAGACGAAGCCGGCGATGTTCTTCTGCCAGGCCGGGCTCGCAACAAGGGTCTCGGCATCGATGGCGGTAACGGCGATCCGCACATTCTCGACGAGCGGGACGATCTGCAGCATCGGCACGATGCCGTCGAGCAACCGGCGCGCGACGATCCGCTGCGCGGCGACGAAATTCTGTGCGGTGAGTGCGGTGTCGAGCAGCAATGCCGCGATGTATCCCTCATCAGCCTGCAAGGCCGCGATGATGTCGTCCTCGGTCACGCCGACAGCGCGTGCAAGCGCATCGAGCGCGATGCCGGCGAAGAATTTGTCGCGCACGGCCTGCGAATTCCGCGGGCTCGCCTGATCGTCGGGCAGCGAGAAGCGGAGCTTGCCGCCGGCACCGATGGCGCTCATCATGCCAGAGAGTGCACCACTCTTGGGGTTCTTGATGAGAGTCGCGGCCGCCGCGACCCGGTCCGGTACTCCGCCCTCGCTGGCCTCGATGCGCCCGGCGAGCGGCGACGCCAGCTGCTTCACGGTATCCGCGCGATCGGTCGCCAGCTTGTCGAGGAACGGTTTGTCCTCGACAGACATGCCGACGGCCAACCCCACGAGCAGAGCGAGGCGAACCGGCGCGGGCTCGGTCCTCCACACGCTCTCGACAAGGGCACGGCCGGCAGCCGGATCGGCGCGGCGATGCTCGATCACGAAGGCGCGACGCTGCGCTTTGGCGAAGGTCGTCCAGTTGCCGATGGTGATGCGCTCGAAGAACAAGCCTTTGCCGGCATCCTCATCGCCCTCCACAGCCGTCAACGCCAGATAGGCGCGCTCAGCCACACCGAGCTTGTCCGGATGACCGCGCACATGCCGGGCGATTTCCGGCAGATCGAAAGGATGCAGCCGGAAACCCGCGGCCATGATCCTCTCGACGGCGATCACCAGGATCATGCCGGCATGTCCTTTCTCCACGCTCGTCTGTAGCCGCAGCAGTGGACGGCGCGCTGCTTCGGGGAGTACAGGACGCGGGTCCTGATGCATCTGGCGCGCGGCATCGGGTACACCGTCGACGGGGATCGGGGGAGGATGCACAAAGCGTTGACGTTGTCCGGACAGTGCCAGGCGAGCCAGCGCCGGAGCTTGGCTGCCGGAAATGAATGGCTTGAGGGCTTCCGGCGTTGCAAGTGGCGCCCGCGCAAGGCCTAGCAAGAACGACTGTCGAATGCGAACTTGAATGTCCAGCAGGAACGGATCGTCCATGGCTCAGACCTCGTGCCAGCGGCCGATAGGCGTATCGGCGGCGAGGACATGCGCCGTGTGGCCGTCCCACTCGGCCAACAGCGATAGTCCGGAAAGACCGAGCAGGGGTGTCAGCGCTTCGGTCTGCGTCCTGGCGATAGGCAGCACTTGGGGACTGCCATCCGTCACCAACAGCGCGCCGGCGTCTCGACCCGCATCCACAGCAGCGCGAGAACATGCTTGCAGGGAAACTTCCGGCTGGGGCGGGTGCACTTGTGGCCCGTGTCGCCGGGCGAGACGACGACGCGATAGGGTTGCGATCCCGACCCCTGGCATTCGCCCCAGAGCACGCCTGCATCATCACTGGCGGCGATCACTGGCCAAGTGGCTGGCTTCGCCAGCTTTAGCGCAGCCGCGAGTGACGCCTGATCCGGCGCCAAGCTCTCGATGCGCTCACGCGTCAGGCCCATGCTTCGAGATTCCTCGATGGCCCCTGGAGAGGCTTTGCCTCACAATTGGCAGGCAATGGATCACAGGCGCTTGCCCGGCTTCGGATCATGGTTGGTCGAAAGCGGGCGGGAAATCAGGCGACGTGCGGTTTCTTGCGGCCAACCGGTCTCCACACGGAAGGGCGAGCGCGCTCGATACGCGGTATCGGCCTCATCTCTTGTTGAGAGTCTAATTGACGTTCGCGTATGTCGCAATTGGTCAGTTGACTTGTTTCCGTCCGAGCGCTGGCCGGCGATCTGTATCCGGCTGCTCCAGGTTGCCAGCGCCGATGATGGCCGGTTGACCGTTTCTTTCATCGGTGGGCCGGTGCTAGTGTGGTGTCGCGCCTTAGTTGACCAGTACTGCGGCGAGGTTCGTGTCAACTAAGGCGCGTTGAACGCCACACTAAGCCAATGATTTTTGTAGTGGCCCTTATGTCGCGCCTAAATCGAAAGCGCTCGCGGCCATGATGCGATTTAGGCGCGACGGGCCACTAGCCTTTCGACGCGTTCACGCTCGGCTTACGCATTGAGCATCTTATGAAAAACGCTCCAGAAGTCACACTCTGGCCGACCCTCTGTCACGCGCCTGTTGCGAGAATCCATTAGCCGCTTCCGGCATGAAGGATTTTGAGCCAGCATTTGGGACTATGAAAGACTCCACCCGGTACCGGGCAATCTTCCTCTCCGATGTCCACCTCGGCACCCGCAATGCGCAAGCGGAAGCGCTCCTCGAATTCCTGCGATGTACGGATGCGGACACCATTTATCTCGTCGGCGATATCGTCGACTTCTGGAAGGTCAAGCGTGGAGGCCACTGGCCGCAGAGCCATAACGATGTGATCCAAAAGCTTCTGCGAAAAGTCCGCAAAGGCTCTCGGATCATCTTCATACCCGGCAATCACGATGACGCACTGAGGCAGTATGCCGGCAGCACTTTCGGCGGTATCGAGATCGCAAAGATGTCCACTCACCAGACGGCCTCCGGCAAGACCTATCTCCTGATGCACGGCGACGAGTTCGACCTCGTCATTTGCAATGCCCGGTGGCTCGCGAAGCTCGGCGACATCGGCTACGACGCGGCGATGTGGGCCAACACGCCGCTCAATTGGGTGCGGCAGAGCCTCGGACTTCGATACTGGTCGCTGTCGGCCTTCCTCAAGTACCGCGTCAAGCAGGCGGTGAGCTTCATCGGCGCCTTCGAGACAGCGCTAGCCGCCGAGGCCGAGCGCGAGGGTTACGACGGCGTCATTTGCGGCCACATCCATCATGCCTCCGACCGGCACATTGGCCGTGTCCACTATCTGAATTGTGGTGACTGGGTCGAGAGCTGCACGGCGCTCGTCGAGAACGACAGCGGGCAAATACAAGTCGTGCGTTGGGGTACATCCACACAACGCGAGCGCGTCCCAGCCGGCGCAGTACGGCAGGCGGCTCGCTCGGCCGCATAGGCCGACAGGAGACGGCTGGTGATGACAAAGACCATGGAGGGCGCAAGCCGCGTCGATGCGCCGAGCAAGCTTTTACTTCGGCGCAGCTAGATCCAATCGTGGGAGAGCACGACATGCACATGACGCTCGATGACGCGACCCGCATGGATCGCCACTACCGGTTTCAGCGCCATATCTATGACGCGACCCGAACGCACTACCTCATCGGCCGGCAACCGATGCTGGCGAAGTTGTCACCGCCCTCGGGCGGCAGCGTGCTCGAGATCGGCTGCGGCACGGCCTGGAATCTCATCCGCGCCGCCAAACTGTATCCGGATGCGCGGCTCTACGGCGTCGATGTATCGGCGGCCATGCTGGCGACCGCCGGCAATGCCATCGTGCGAAAGGGTCTGACGCATCGCATCAGATTGGCTCATTCGGACGCGACGCGCTTCGACGCGGCCAAGGCTTTCGGCATCCCGGCCTTCGATCGCATCTTCATCTCCTACGCACTGTCGATGATCCCCGCCTGGCAGCAGGCGCTCACCGCGGCCGAGCGCGCCGTCGGGCCGCGCGGCGAGCTGCACATTGTCGATTTCGGCCAGTGCGAGCATTTGCCGAGACTCTTCAAGAGCGGCCTCGAGCGCTTTCTTGCGCACTACACGGTGACGCCGAGCACGGATCTGGCGCCGGTGCTCGAAAAGTTCGCCGATGAGCGCGGGCTCAAACTCGCGTTCGAGCGCCTGCACCGCGGCTACACGGTGCGGGCCGTGCTCTCCCGGGGTTAGGTTTTCCGCGCCTTCTGCCAGCGCCTTTATCTGCCTGCCGCGTCGTTGTGCCGAAGGGCCAGCGAGTGCTGCGGGCGGCCGGTTTCCGGACGTCTGTTCACAAAATAACGGTTCTGTGTGTAAAAACAGATAGTTAAACTGTCACACTCGCGTTGTGTGGATGGCCTAGAAGGGCGGTGAGCGAGGATCGCTCGTGGCCGCGCTTCAGAAAAGCAGAGGACTGCGGTCATCCTCACCTAGCGACAGGGGTAACTCGTGAAATCCTCCACAACTCTCTACGGTATCTCTCTTGGCCTTGCCGTTCTCATCGGCTCGACCGGCGGGGTCAACGCCCGCGACCAGATCAAGATCGTGGGCTCCTCGACGGTCTACCCGTTCACCACGGCCGTTGCCGAACAGTTCGCCAAGTCGACCGGCGCCACGGCCCCCGTTGTCGAGTCGACCGGAACGGGCGGCGGCATGAAGCTGTTCTGCGCCGGCGTCGGCGTCGACCACCCGGATGCGACGAACGCCTCCCGCCGCATCAAGAAGGGCGAGTTCGAG
>JANNSX010000226.1:0-2012 GCA_031403155.1 Hyphomicrobiaceae bacterium | reverse complement strand
CACCGCCAGCGGATTGCCGCTGAAGCGCTGGTCGGTGAACACGTCGAGGGTGTGATAGTCGAGAGGCATGGGCGACACCGCTGGCTCGGCGCGCCGGCCGCTGTCACCGCCGCGCACCCGGATTGGCGCCGCACCATGCCGGATTCACCCACGAGTTCCAAGCCCCGATCGACCGAACGAGGCCACTGATACGCAACCGTTGGAGAGGGGTCAGTTCGCCACCGGCTGCGCCGTCCCCAGATGACGAAACGGGTGTAGCATGCCGACGGCCGGCCCAGAGGTCGTCGGTTTCTTGGTGCACCCCAGCCCGTGGGTCAGTTGGATCCGGGAATCCTCGAGCACCCCAGATTGTGCCAAGAGCGCGCAAGCGCTCCGGAGCATGTTTTTTAGACTTCGAAGTTCAGGGTTCCCACGCCGGCCAGCAGAGGACCAGAGGAGTGAGCCAGAGGAGTGAGCGATGCATGTTCTGCATGAGCGATGCGCCGGTCTCGACGTTCACAAGCGGACGGTGGTGGCGGCGGTGCGGATCGTCGAGGGCAGCCGGGTCGTGACGGAGGTGAGGACCTTCGACACGACGACGGCGGGCTTGCTGGAGTTGGCGGGGTGGCTGACCGACAATTGCGTGACGCACGCGGCGATGGAGGCGACGGGCGTCTACTGGAAGCCGGTTTGGCACATTCTGTCGGGCGCCGGCTTCGAGCTGATCCTGGCCAACGCGGGCCACGTCAAGAACGTGCCCGGCCGCAAGACGGACGTGGCGGATGCGGCGTGGCTGGCGGAGCTGCTGGCGCACGGCCTGATCCGGGCGAGCTTCGTGCCGCCCCGGGAGGTCGGCGATCTGCGCGCACTGATGCGCACGCGCAAGCAGCTGGTGCGCGAGAAGGTCTCGCACACGCAGCGGCTGCAGAAGACGCTGGAGGAGGCCAACGTCAAGCTGGACAGCGTCATCTCGAACGTGATCGGCAAGAGCGGCCGGGCGATGCTGGAGGCGATGATCGCCGGCGAGAGCGATCCGGTGCGGCTGGCGCGGCTGGCGCATCCCGGCATCAAGGCCTCGGCCGCGACGCTGGCCAAGGCGCTCGATGGGCGGGTGACGGCCGCGCACCGCTTCCTGCTGCGTCTGCATCTCGACCTGATCGACGGCATCGACGCCGCGCTGGCCGCGATCGACAAGCAGGTCGATGACAACCTGGAGCCCTTTCGCACCGCCATCGACCAGCTCGTGACCGTGCCCGGCATCGGCCGTCTGGCGGCGGAAGGTATCCTCGCGGAGACCGGCATCGACATGGGCCGCTTTCCGACGGCCGGCCACTTTGTGTCGTGGGCGGGCCTCGCGCCCTGCAACGACATCAGCGCCGGCAAGCGCCGCTCGACCCGCATGCGGCCCGGTGCGCCGTGGCTGAAGACGCTGCTGGTGCAGTGCGCCTGGGCCGGCATCCGCAAGAAAGGGGCTCCGCTCGGCGCCAAGTTCGCGCCGCTCAAAGCCCGGCGGGGCGCCAAGCGGGCGATCTGCGCCATCGCCGCCGACATGTTGCGCTCGATTTACCATATGCTGAAAGACGGCACGTTCTATGAGCCCCATCGCGCCGATCCGGCCGGCCAGTCGACGAAAGAAGCCCAGGCGAAAGGCCTCGTCAAACGCCTGGCCAAACTCGGCTACGCCACGGACCTCAAGCTGATCCCCCAACCCGCAGCGTAGCAGTTTCTTTTTAGACCCATGGGCCTGACCCCGATCTGCGCGGCCCCTCAGTTCCGCGCCTTGTCCACCAGGGCGCCGGCCTTGATCCTGGGCATCATGGCGCGCAGTTTGGCGCCGAATACCTCGATCTCGTGCTTGTCGTTGTTGCGGCGGATGGCCTTGAACGAGGGCTGGCCGGCCTTGCACTCGCGGATCCACTCCGAGGTGAAGCGGCCGGACTGGATGTCGGCCAGCACCCGCTTCATCTCGGCGCAGGTCTCCGCCGTGATGATGCGCTTGCCCGACGAGTATTCGCCGAACTCGGCCGTGTTCG
>JANNSX010000225.1:0-9174 GCA_031403155.1 Hyphomicrobiaceae bacterium | reverse complement strand
GGCTGATGACGCAGCAGGGCGACGCTGAGCTCGAGCACGCGCTTGTCGATCAGGCGGCTCAAACCGAGCTGCTCGGCCACGGGAATGAATTCGCCCGCCGGCACCACCTCGCCGTCGGCGCGCTGCATGCGTAGCAGGCATTCGTAGAACGATACGGCGCCGGTGCCGGTCGCGACGATCGGTTGCAGCGCGATGCGCATCCGCTGCTCGTCGAGCGCCGAGATGATGGCATCCGCCATCTCGATGTTGCGCCGGCGGCGCGAGGCGCGCTTCGGATTAGGCGTATAGATGACGAACCGGTCCTCGCGGCCGGTTTTGGCGCCATCGAGCGCATCCAACGCGAAGCCGACGATGTCGCCGATGTTTTTGGCATGCTGGGGAACCAGAACGGCGCCGATCGAGACCGTCGAGGCAATGCGGCAGGCGGGGGTTTGGATGGGTGAGGATCGGATGACGTGCGACAGGCGTTTGGCGGCGGCCTGCAGGCCGTCGACGTCGCAGGAATGGACGAGGACGCCGAACTTGTTCGCGGCAAATCGTCCGATCGTGTCGCCGCCCCGGACCTCGGATGCGAGCCGGCCTGCAATCGCACGAATGAGCTCGTTGCCGGTCTCAAAGCCGAAGGTCTCGTTGACGAGGCCGAGATTGTTGATGGCCACCATCAGGAAAGCAAAGGGACGCTTCGTCACCGCATGCTCGGTGAGTGCGCTTTCAATCGCCGCTGTCAGGCGATTGAGATTGAGGAGGCCCGTCAGCTCGTCATGCTCAGCGAGATAGCGGAGCTTATCTTCCTGGTGCCGGCGGTCGTCGATCGCATGGACATAACCGCGCGCGACCAGTGGCTGGCCGTCCTTGGCGGCGAAGGCGCGGCCTTTCTCCTCGACCCAAACCACATCGCCGCTCCGGCGCCCCGAAGGCTGGAGAGGGTACTCCAGCCGATAGGGGCCCCCTTCGCCATTGTCGGCGAGGGCGGCCGCGCGCACGGCCTCGTAGCGGCGGCCGGCGTGGCTGGTCGCGATCGTCAGATGGTAGGCGGCCCCCGTTTCGATGTTGAGGCGGCTTTCCGGGCCAAGCAGGCGCGAGGCATTGGCCTGCCAGGTCATGCGGTCGGTGCGCATATCCCAGACATAGGCCGCGGCGCCGGCGGCGGCGAACGTGCTCTCGACCTCGAATCGGAGGGGTGGTTGTTGAGCGGCAGGTTGGGGCGCAACGGGCTCGCGCGCGTCGATACGGCGCAAGGGCGGCGGCGCGGGCCGGCTGTCGCGCGTCCGCTCGCTCCGGACAGCAACCGGCGCCGACGCGCCAGGGCTCGCCTTGGACGGACCGCTCAACTGCCACTCCCCTTCGAGCTCGGCTCGGAATTGCTGGGCATGCCGTGGTTTGGAGCGAACCGCCCGGAACCTGCATACGACAGCCGCGCAGGCTAGCAATCAGTCGTTAAGAACACGCCAATACGGGATGCGTCGTGGCATGTTGCGGGATCAACTCGAAGCATTCGGCCCGAAACGCGCCAGAACGCATCGCTCGGCCGATGGCCGGACGATGCGCTGTGAGGGAATGCTACTGGTCCCCGGTGCCGAAGCCGATGTCGCGGCGGGCCGTGCGGATGCCGATGATCGAGCCGACGATGATATCGATCCCGGCGATCACGGTCAGCAGGAAGAACAGCGAGCTCGAGGCTCTCTCGACCAGCAGGAACTCGACCAGGAAGATGACGAAGACCACGACAGAGAGGGCCTGATCGGCAAGGCCCGCGCCACGCGTATAGGTCGCCTTGACCAGCTCAAGCCCCAGCAGGATGAGCGCGATCAGCATGACGAGATCGCCGAGCCAGAAGGTCCAGGTGCCGCCGTTTGGCATGCTGATTTGAAAGAGGTAGCCGACGCGAGCTGCGGCATTGGTGGTGGCGTTGATCTCCGCATAGCCATAGAAGATCTCATCGGGCGTGCCGCTGCCGATGAAGACCAGCGCGTTGTAGAGAATGAGCGACAAGATCATCAGCGGGATGGCTCTGAGCGTCATCGTACTCTCCGGTCAGGTTCTGCCCAATGGTCCTGACGTGGCCGTCAGGCCGGATGATGACGCAACCGCGCCCCATCCGTGGCCTTGATACACTGAACATTAACTAGCCGCCAGCCTCGCCTCCGAGCGGGGACGATCGACGGCGATGGACTCGGGGATGGCGAGCCTCAGAAGTCTTCCTTTGCCGGAAGGATCTGGCGGCCGCGATATTTGCCACTCTTCAAGTCGATGTGGTGGGGGCGGCGGAGTTCGCCCGAGTCCTTGTCCTCGACATAGGTCGGGGCCTTCAAGGCGTCGGCGGAGCGGCGCATGCCGCGGCGCGAAGGGGAGGTTTTCTTTTTCGGTACAGCCATCGGCGTAGCCTCTTTCGACGGGCGACAGGGCCCTCAGGGCGCCAAGATCGCGAAATCTCAGAAAAATCTCTTCGACCGCGCCGGCATGACGGGCCAAAAACCCCCGCCGTCAGGATCGAGCGGGGGCCTTATAGTCGCAAACCTCGCGTTTGACCAGCCGCCTATGGGCCGAGAACGCAGTCGGTGTAGTCGCCGGCGCCGGGCAGACGCCTGGAGACCCGTGCGGCGTGTCCGCGGGTCTTGGGACCGGGTTTGCCGGCTTTGCGCTTGTTCGGGTTGGGGAGGGAGGCGGCGAGCAGGGAAGCCTGGAGCCGCGAGAGCTTCGCCGCCGGAGTCTTGAAATGGAATTGGGCGGCCGCTTCCGCGCCGTAGATGCCCGGTCCCCATTCGGCGATGTTGAGATAGAGTTCCATCGTCCGCCGCTTGCCCCAGACGATATTGGTCACATAGCTGAAGGGGATTTCGAGGGCCTTGCGGATATAGGTCCGGCTTGAGCCGAGGAACAGGTTCTTGGACGTCTGCATCGGGATGGTCGAGGCGCCACGATTGCCGGCTTTCCAGGCGTCCGACATGGCCTCCCAGTCGACGCCCCAATGTTCGCAGTAGCGCCCATCCTCTGAGGCGATGACGGCCTTCACCAGATTGGGCGAAATCTGCTCGAGCGGCACCCAGCTCCGCGTCACCGAGCCGCCGGTCAGCCATTCGCCGAGCATCAGCACCGAGAAGGGGGGATTGATGAAGCGGTAGGCCAGGATCAGCACGAGGTAGAAGATGCCGGCATAGGCGGCGATCCGGCCAGCGAGGCGCCCGATCCGCCGCCAGGGCCATTCGGCGCGCAAGCGCTGCCAACGGGTCATCGGAGGTGCCGCCGTGCCGGTCGGGATAACCAGCCCCGAAGCGCCATAGGCGACTGTCGGTTGGTCGGCCGCTGGGCCGAGCGATGGGGTGTGGGCGTTCATGCCCTCCATGGGGGTGCTTCCCTCGGCCCTCTGCACGCGCTTTCCCTGGTGTTGCAACTGTTGTAAGGCGGGCGGCGTGCCCCGGCCGAGCCGGATTATCGCGGCTTTGGCCCCCTATGCAAGGACTGGCCCAAGGCGGGACCGGGCCTGTCTATGTGGAAAAACGGCCTCATCATGTCCTTCGAGACCCGGCTTACCGCCTCGCAACAGGTGATCGAGGCGCATCTGGAGCGACTGATCGCCGATCAGGGGCCGGGCGTGCCCGAGCGGTTGCTCAAGGCCATGCGGCATGGGGTCCTGGGTGGTGGTAAGCGCTTCAGGCCCTTCTTGGTTCTGGAAACCGCCGTTCTGCTTGGCAAGCCGGCGACGGCGGCGCTCGATGCGGCGGCCGCCGTCGAGCTCATACACTGCTACTCGCTCATCCATGACGACCTGCCGGCCATGGACAACGACGATCTGAGGCGCGGCGCCCCGACCGTCCATCGCGCCTTCGACGAGGCAACCGCGATCCTGGCGGGCGATACGCTGCTGACGCTCGCCTTCGAGATCCTGGCGCGCCCCACCGCCCATCCCGATCCCGCCGTGCGCATCGCCCTCATCCTGACCTTGGCGCGGGCAGCGGGCGGCACTGGCATGGCCGGCGGCCAGACCAATGATCTCGCAGCCGAGGGCCGATACGGCCCGGATGGCGGCTTTGTCGCTCCCGAAGACCGCCGCCCCGAGCGCCTCGACCAGCAGGCGATCGAAACGCTCCAGGCCATGAAGACCGGCGCGCTCATCCGGGCCTCCGTCGAGATGGGATCGATCGTTGGCGGTGCCGGCGAGGACGAGCGCCAGTCGCTCGTGACCTATGCGCGGGCGCTCGGCCTCGCCTTCCAGATCTCCGACGATCTGCTCGACGCGGAAGGGGAAGCCGAGGTCATCGGCAAGAAAGTCGCCAAGGACGGCGCGGCCGGCAAGGCAACGCTCGTCGGGTTGCTCGGGGCGACCGAGGCCCGGCTGCGGCTCGATCAGGCGGTGGCCGAGTCGCTGTCGGCGATCGCGGCGCTCAACCGGCCGACGGAAGCGCTGGCCGAGGCGGCCAGGTTCATGGCGTCGCGGCGGTCTTAGAGTGCTTCCGGAAAAGTGCGAAGCGGTTTTCCGAAAAGAAGCACGACAAACCAAGGAATTAGGGTGTTGAAGTGATTCAACGAAAAACGGAAACACCCTAGGATTTTGTGAGCGTCGTTGCCTCGTCCGGCGAACCAGCCGATGCTGAGCCGGACGAGGCCGCCGAACGGGGGAAACAATGGAACCAGTGCTGGTCGAATGGGCGAGCCTGCTGCTGCGCTGGCTGCACATCATCGCCAGTATGGCCTGGATCGGCGCTTCCTTCTATTTCATGCACATCGATGCGAGCCTGCGTCCCGTGAGCGACATCCCCGAGGGGAAAGGGGGCGAAGCCTGGGAGGTGCATGGCGGCGGCTTCTATCAGGTACGGAAGTATCTCGTCGCGCCCGAGCATCTGCCGAAGGAGCTCATCTGGCACAAATGGCAGAGCTACACGACGTGGATCTCGGGCTTCCTGCTGCTCGTCTGGGTCTACTATCTCGGCGCCTCGCTTTATCTCATCGACCCCGCCGTCTGGCCGGCGACGCCGGGCGTGGCGGCGGCCATTGGCATCGGCAGCCTCGTTGCCGGCTGGGTAGTCTATGATCTCCTCTGCCGCTCGCCGCTGGGCAAAAGCGATCTCTGGCTCTCCGTCGCCGGCTTTCTGCTGGTGGTTAGCGCGGCCTATCTCTACGGCCTGGTCTATGGCGGCCGCGCGGCGATGATCCATACCGGCGCGCTGATGGCCACCTGGATGAGCGGCAATGTCGCCATGCTCATCATCCCCAACCAGCGCAAGGTGATTGCCGCGCTCATGAAGGGCGAGGCGCCCGATCCCGCGCTCGGCAAGACGGCAAAGCAGCGCTCGAGCCACAACAACTATCTGACGCTACCGGTCGTGTTCCTGATGCTCGCCGGTCACTACCCGCTCACCTACGCCTCGGGTTACGGCTGGGCGACGGTCGCGCTCGTGCTCGTTGCCGGCGGCGTCATCCGCCATTTCTACAACGAGCGGCATGCTGGCCGGGGCGATCCCTGGTGGACCTGGCTGGTCGCTGCCGTATGCGTGCTGATGATGATCTGGATCAGCCAGACGGCAACGCCTTCCGGCCGGGAAGCGCTGGGGCTACCGGCGAAGGAACCGGTTCGGCTCGCCTCGGTGCCCGGTGCGCCGGCCGAGGTCTCAGACATCCTGATATCGCGCTGCGCCATGTGCCACGGCGCGACGCCGGCGTGGGAGGGCATCGGGATTGCGCCCAAGGGCGTGCTGCTCGACACGCCGGAAAACGTCCGCCATCAGGCCGAGGCCATCCGCGTGTTCTCGGTTCTGACCGACGCCATGCCGCCGCACAACATCACGGACATGACGGCCGAGGAGCGGCAGATCATCGCCCGCTGGCTCGACCAGCGGTGAGCGGGGCTTTAGAACTATACTGACCACTAAGGCGCTGTGGACCTTCTTCCCCCCTTGAGGGGGATGGCCAAGCGCCTTGGACTTGGATGCGTAGCAGCTAAGTCCTTAGGCGCTTGGGATGGGGGAAATGACGCGGGCGTGAAGTTCGCTGCATACCCCCCACCCCGCCCTCCCCCTCAAGGGCAGGGCAATCGCGTATGGCGATCTCATTTGGTGCGAAAGATCGCTGCGTGCCCTCCTCCCCCTTTGTATGGGGGAGGACCGCGCGCCTTGGGCTTAGCGGCGAAGCCGGTAAGTCCTTAGGCGCGCCAAGGTGGGGGTGTTCGTTCGGCG
The DNA here is from genome assembly GCA_031403155.1 of Hyphomicrobiaceae bacterium. Taxonomy (GTDB): domain Bacteria; phylum Pseudomonadota; class Alphaproteobacteria; order Rhizobiales; family Hyphomicrobiaceae; genus JANNSX01. The sequence continues at coordinate 3,004 of JANNSX010000225.1, read as the reverse complement.
TCGAGGTGCGTGGCGAGTCGAAATGCGATCGCGCAAGGCAACGCGGTGTGGCCTTTGAAACTTTGCAAGCGAAGCAATGGCGAAGCGTAGGCGTAGGGGCGTGGAAAGCCGGGCAGTCGATAGGACCAATGCCGTGGAACGAGCACCCCCACCTATGTTCGCCTAAGGATTTAGCTGACGCTAAACCCAAGGCGAACAGTCCTCCCCCATAAGAAGGGGGAGGAAGGGGCGCAGCGAGTTCATGATCACTACAACAACGTGATATGCGATTGCCCTGCCCTCAAGGGGGGAGGGGGAGCAACATCCGGGTTTGGATCGAAGCGAAACTTGCAACGTCATGACCGACATCGTCACAGACCTGAAGCGCTATCCCCGCGACCTCATCGGCTACGGGGCTGAGCTGCCCCATCCGCAGTGGCCGGGCAACGCCCGAGTCGCGGTTCAATTCGTCATCAACTACGAGGAGGGGGGCGAGAGCTCGGTTCTGCACGGCGATCCGGCCTCCGAGGCGTTCCTCTCCGAAATCATTGGCGCGCTGCCGTTCCAGGGTGCGCGACACATGTCGATGGAGAGCATCTACGAGTATGGCTCCCGCGTCGGTGTCTGGCGGCTGCTCGATCTCTTCCGCGAGCGGCAGGTGCCGATCACCGTCTTCGCCGTCGCCACGGCGCTGGCACGGCATCCCAAGGTCGCCGAGGCGGCGCTGAAGGACGGCCACGAGATCTGCTCGCATGGCCTCCGTTGGATCAACTACCACGGCGTTCCCGAGGACGTTGAGCGCGTGCACATGCGGGAAGCAATCGCCATTCAGCAACGCGTCACCGGCGAGCGCCCGCTCGGCTGGTATACGGGCCGCACGTCCGAGAACACACGCCGGCTCGTCGCCGAGGAGGGTGGCTTCCTCTACGACGCCGACGATTACTCCGATGAGCTGCCATTCTGGTCGAAGCTCGTCGACAAGCCCCATCTCGTCGTGCCTTACACGCTCGATGCCAACGACATGCGCTTCGCGACCGCCCAGGGGTTCAACACGGGCGAGCAGTTTTTCACGTACTTGCGCGACACCTTCGATTGCCTGTATCGCGAGGGCGAGACGCGGCCGCGCATGATGTCGATCGGCCTGCACTGCCGTCTGGTTGGGCGCCCCGGCCGCTTCGAAGGCTTGCGGCGGTTCCTGGATCACGTGCTGGCGCATGATCGGGTCTGGCTTGCGCGCCGCATCGACATCGCGCGGCACTGGATCGCGACGCATCCATATCAGGGAAACTGACATGCCCGATCATTCCGGCATCCGCATCAATGCCCTCGCCGTCGAGCGGCTGTCGAAAGCCGCATTCGCGCCCTTCGGCGATGTCGTCGAGATCGAGGGCGCGGAGGAATGGCGCATCAACCAGGGCTTCGGCCGGCGTTTTGCCGATCTTGGCAAAATCGAGACCGGCGGCGTCGAAGGCCGGCCGATGCTCTCGATCATCCGCGCCCGGCAATGGCCGCTGCCGATGCGGATCGGCATGCTCGAGCGCCACCCGCTCGGCAGCCAGTGCTTCTATCCGCTTTCCAAACAGGATTGGCTCGTGGTCGTCGCCGAGGGCGCCAAGACGCCCGACCTCGGCACGCTGCGCTGCTTCCTTGCGACCGGCACCCAGGGTGTCAATTATCGCGCGAATGTCTGGCACCATCCCGTGCTGCCGCTCGCCATGGAGCAGGATTTCCTGGTCGTCGATCGCGCCGGGCCCGGCAAGAATCTGGAGGAGTCCTGGTTCCCGAAGCCGGCCGAGCGGATCGTGCAGCTGTAGTACCAACACGCGAATCCATTGACCAACCGACGGTCCCTTCGTGATCCGCCTTCTCCCATGGGGAGAAGGTGGCGCGTCGTGGCGGAGCCACGCTCTGCGTGGACGCGCCGGAAGAGGGGGTACGGTCTATCTACAAGTAGAAGATCCAACATCACGATCCAGCCGACAGACCTTTTCCTCTTGAAACACCTTACCCCCTCTCCTGGGAGTCTTGGCTTCGCGTGCCTCCGGCACGACCGGCACCCTCTCCCCATGGGAGAGGACGACAAACAGATAGGACTTGCTAGAACTCGTGAGAGTCAATCTTTCTGCTGGCTGGTGTAATGACACGGGGCGGCCAGCTGCCGCGCCAGATACCGCTGGAACTCCCAGATGCAGTTCTCCTTAGGCGACAGGCGGCCGGGCATGGCGTAGCGGGAGCTCGCATTCGCCTGGAGGCCTGAGATGATGCCACGATCCTCGCCGTTGATCTTGTCGAAGCTCGCGCGCAAGACGCGTTTGCGCTCTTCGCCGGCTTCCCCCTCCGGCATCGATCCGGGAAAGGCATCGACGCCCCAGCGTACCCGCACATGCCCCGGTCCGCGCGGCCGGATGGAAATCCAGAACAACCGCTCCGCCGAGACCGAGCAGAGATGCGTCGGGAAAACCGCGAAGATCGGATACTCGGCGCGCTCCTGTTCGGTCAGCGCATCGTTCAGCACGCGCATCTCAGCCCCATACTCGTAGGTGACGCCGGGCGGGCGCACTTGCGTGTAGATGGTCCAGGCGTCATCGCCCGCCTCGTCGTGGCGCGTCAGCCGCGTCGGCAGCGCGGGATCGACGGTGGTCCGATGCGCGATGAAGGAGTGGTAGGGCTCGGAGAAATTCTCGAACAGGATTTTCCAGTTGGCGGGCCAGGTTTCTTCCACGCGCAGCACGGTTCGATAATCGGCGAGGTGATGATTGTGGAAGCGCTGGGAGAGCCTCGCGAGCTGCGGTCCGAGCGGCGCCGCGTCCGGATCGGGGTTCACATAGACGAAGCCTTGCCAGACCTCGGTCTTGAGCGCCGGCAGGCAGACGCGCTCGGGCTTGAAGCTCTCGCTCATAAATAGCGCGGAGATGAGCTTGCCGTCGAGATCGTAGGTCCAGGCGTGATAGGGGCAGACGATACGCTTGACGTTGCCGGTTCCCTCGAGCAGTCGCGCGGCACGATGCCGGCAGATGTTCGGGAA
>JANNSX010000224.1:0-1734 GCA_031403155.1 Hyphomicrobiaceae bacterium | reverse complement strand
GCCACCCGCAAGAAGAGCGACGGCCAGGGCAAGGCGACGGGCGAGCCCGAGAAGGAGGTGCTCAAGAACAAAAACGAAACCCACGAGCGCATCGTCTTCTCCGCGCGCTTCGCCTGCCCCGTCTCGGGCTTCACGATCGACGAGATCGAGCCGCGCCTGTTCTCCTTCAACGCGCCGGCCGGCGCATGTCCCACCTGCGACGGTCTCGGCACCGAGCTCAAATTCGAGCCCGACCTGGTCGTGCCCGATCCCTCGCTCTCGCTGGAAGACGGCGCCATCCTACCCTGGTCGCGTACCGGCGCCTCCTCGCCCTACTACGCGCAGACGCTGGAGGCCATCGCCAAGCACTACAAGGTGTCGATGCGCACGCCCTTCGAGGCGCTGCTGCCCAAGGTGCAGGACGTCCTCCTCTACGGCTCGGGCGAGGAGGAGATCGGCTTCCTCTACGAGGACGGCGTCCGGAGCTACCGCACCGAAAAAGTGTTCGAAGGCGTCATCGGCAACATCGAGCGGCGGTGGCGGGAAACGGATAGCTCGTGGGTGCGCGAGGAACTCTCCCGCTACCAGGGCGATCACCCCTGCGCGGCCTGCGGCGGCTTCCGGCTGAAACCGCAGTCGCTCGCCGTCAAGATCGACGGGTTGCATATCGGCGAGGTCGGCTTGAAGGCAATACGCGCGGCGGGTGCCTGGTTCGAGGGCTTGCCCGCCAAGCTGACCAAACAGCAGAACGAGATTGCCACGCGCATCCTCAAGGAAATCCGCGAGCGGTTGCAGTTCCTCATCGATGTCGGCCTCGACTATCTGACGCTGTCGCGGAATTCGGGCACGCTGTCGGGCGGCGAGAGCCAGCGCATCCGCCTGGCTTCCCAGATCGGCTCCGGCCTCACCGGCGTGCTCTATGTGCTGGACGAGCCGTCGATCGGCCTGCACCAGCGCGACAACGCGCGTCTGCTCGTGACGCTGAAGCATCTCCGCGACATCGGCAATACGGTGATCGTCGTCGAGCATGACGAGGAGGCGATCCTGACCGCCGATTACGTCGTCGACATCGGCCCCGGCGCGGGTGTCCATGGCGGGCAGGTGATCGCGGAAGGGTCGCCCGACGACATCATGGCGAGCCCGGCGTCGCTCACCGGCAAATACCTTTCGGGCGCCTTGCAGATCCCGATGCCGAAGGCGCGACGCAAGTCCGACAAGCGCCGGCAACTACGCGTTATCGGCGCCACCGGCAACAATCTGAAGAACGTGACCGCCGAGATTCCGCTGGGGCTCTTCACCTGCATCACCGGCGTCTCCGGCGGCGGCAAGTCGACGCTCTTGATCGACACGCTCTACAAGGCGGCGACCCGCAAGCTCAACGGTGCCCGGATCAATCCGGCGCCCTTCGAGAAGATCGAGGGGCTCGAGCACCTCGACAAGATCATCGACATCGACCAGTCGCCGATCGGCCGCACGCCGCGCTCGAACCCCGCGACCTATACGGGTGCCTTCACGCCGATCCGCGAGTGGTTTGCGGGGCTGCCGGAAGCCAAGGCCCGCGGCTATCAGCCCGGCCGCTTCTCCTTCAACGTCAAGGGCGGGCGCTGCGAAAAGTGCCAGGGCGACGGCGTCATCAAGATCGAGATGCACTTCCTGCCCGACGTCTACGTCACCTGCGAGGAGTGCAAGGGCAAGCGCTACAATCGCGAGACGCTGGAGGTGATGTTCAAGGGGCGCTCGATCGCGGACGTGCTC
>JANNSX010000223.1:0-18580 GCA_031403155.1 Hyphomicrobiaceae bacterium | reverse complement strand
GCGAGCGGGCCAGCGCGAGGCTGTTGGGCTAGTGAGGGTATATTGGGCGCGACGATCAATTGGGCATTTGGTTGGCAGCCGTCAGTTGTTCTAAGGCGACCTCGATGAGCCGACGATCGAAGATTTTGAGCTTCCGACGACCGGCATCCGAACCACCGCTCCAATGGCCAAGAGCGACAATAATCCCATCTGAGCTGGGGTTGACGCACTCTTTATGGACCAGCCAATCGACGGTCGAGAGCAGTTCCATGCCAAGCGGTGATTCGAACCCGCTAATGGTGTTCGACGCCCACGTCAGGGCACGATAGTACGGCTTCCCTTCCCCGGAAGTAAGATACGTATTCAACTGGACCTTCTTGGATTCGTTGAACCATATCAGATCGAGCGGGCCGGCGTCCGCCAGTCGCTTATCGCAACGCAAGTAGCTTCCATCGAGGCTGTCGAGCAGCTTTTGAAGGTTATGTGAGTAGGGGCCGTACTTGTTCGCCGCAAAACTGAAGTGTAGCGGATCGTTGGCGCCCGTTCGCTTGATCCCTCGTTCTACGAACCAGGCTAGTTTCTGCACCTCCAAAATAGAGCAGTCGATTCCCAGCAGGCTGTAACGCCGCACAATCTCGGAGATCAGAGCACGAGCTGGAGTGAGCATTTCTACGCCAGTACGCTTCGCGACGTTCTGGTATTGGGGTGTGGGCACGTAGATTGTGGTTTCAAGATTTGCGATTTCGCCGAGTACTTTCACAACGAGCGGTCTGACGTCTTTCCAATTGAGACCGCCGTTGCCGCAGCCCAGAGGCGGCACGGCAATTGACTTGATGTCTTTCTCTCTGATGACGCGCACGAGGTCGCGCAGGCCGCACTCAACCCAATCAATTCGCGTCTTGGATCGCCAATGAGTCTTGGTTGGAAAGTTGATGATCCATCTTGGTCCGAAAAGCTCTTTGCTTTCCGTCACGAACATTTCGCCAATCTTCACAGTACCAACTGCGCAGGCTCTTTCGTAAGCACGAAAGTTGTCTGGAAACCGCTCCTTGAACATCAGGGCGATACCCTTCCCCATGATGCCGACCGTATTGACCGTGTTCACGACGGCTTCGACCTCGGCCTCCAACAGATTGCCTTGTGTGAACCTGATCATGTTTCAGAAATACCATGCGGGCCGAGTGGCCACCCTTGTTGTTACATTCGCATCACGAACGAATCGTTTCAACGTTCTCATCATGTTCTCGTCGTGGCAAGCAATGCCCAGAAGTTTCTCGATTGGCAACGTTCGATGGATGAGCGCTTCAGCTTCGTACCTCGCTACCTTGTCAGGATCGTCCGGGTCGCGCCGAAAGTCCCCACGGCATAGTAGCTGCCAGTCGATTTCAGAGAGGTCTTCGACCGAAGCGAAGAATTTTGCGGTCTTTAGATACGCATGACGGTCAGTGAACACGAGCAAAGGTCCATCTGCTAACAGAATTCGTGCACTGGCGACTAGGATCACGATTTCTGAGTTTGGCCGCTTGGCGACGCCGCGATAGCCAGTAGAGATGTTGAAATGCATTGGCGATTTAGGCGTGAAATAGAAAGGAACGTAGTCTGATAGATACCCGTGGGGTGGCTGCGGAACTTCTCTTGCGGCCCTCTTTTCGATGAGCTCCGGATTGCCAATCCCTACAAAGTTCGGATCGCGAATCTCAGAATTCGGGCAGTGCAGCCCATTCCGCAGCAGCCACGGAATGTTGTCAATGTGAGTGATCCGAAAAATCTTTGCGTCGGCAGAACTGAGATCGAGAGGCATCGGGGCCTCAAGTGTGATTATGCCATTGGAACAAGTGCCATCGGCCTCAAGCTGCTCAAAAAAATGGCTCCGGGAGTAGGATTCGAACCTACGACCAGCCGATTAACAGTCGGCTGCTCTACCGCTGAGCTATCCCGGAAAACCCATGAACGAGGGCGCGCTCGAACGCCCGACGCTGGGGGGTATAGCGCATCGGGGTTTGCAAATCCATATCATCTGGACGGCTGTGGCGGCGCGCCCTGTGCTTGCAATGCCGCGTTCGGCCGATACAACGTCGAAGCTCCGGTCGCGGAGCAGGAACAGGAGACCATGGCCCAACAGATCAAGTTCGCCGGCCGGACGATCAACCTGCCGGAATCCAAGGTACTGCGCCTCGTCATCGGCAGTCTGCTCATGCTGGGGGGGCTACTGTGGTTTCTGCCCATTCTCGGCATCTGGATGATCCCGCTCGGCCTGCTGGTGCTCTCGGTCGACATTGCCATCATCCGGCGCTGGCGGCGCAAGAGCGAGGTCAAGTACGGGCGCTGGCGGAACGGGCGGAACGGCAATGGCAAGCCCGAGTCCGGTCCACCCAGTGTCCCGTCCGAGGGCCGGGGCGATCCGCCGGCGGCACGGGGGTAGCGCATTTGCAGAGAAGTGAGTGGAGGCCACGCCCGGAATCGAACCGGGGTGCGCGGATTTGCAGTCCGCTACGTAACCACTCCGCCACGTGGCCAACCAAGGCCCGATGCCGCGACCGCGCAAAGCGATCCGGCCGCACCGGGGAAAAGTAAACGATGCGGGGTGTCGGGGGCTATGTAGCAAGAGCCGGGCCGGACTGCAAACGGGACTATCGAAGGAGGTTGCAAACCCAATTTGGCGTTAACCCGGTTGCGAGTGAAGCCGGCGACGGTTCACCCTATCATTTGAACGCCTCGTCCACCGGAACCCGGTAGGCGTTCGCCAGCCGGTTCGTCATGTTGGCCAATCCCACCACCGCATAGAGCTCGTTGATCTGTGCCTCTGTCGCCCCCTTGGCCCGGGCCCCCGCCGTATGGCTCGCCATGCAGTAGTCGCAGTTGTTGGTGATGGAGATGGCGACGTAGACGAGCTCCTTGGTCAGCGGATCGAGCGCGCCCGGCCCCATGATGGCTTTCAGGCTCGCCCAGACGTGCTCGAGCATGCGGGGCTCGTTGGCGAGGTACTTCCAGAAATTGTTGACGTCCTCGACCTTGCGTGTGGACTTGATGTCGTCGAAGACGGCTTTGACCTCCGCAGAGGCTTTCTCGTAGGCGATGGGCTGCATGGGCTCGCTCCCTTGAAGGGCTGGGTGGGGCTGGCTATAAGGCGAAGGAACTTTGCTTGGTCGCACGTTCTTACGGCGAACCGGCTTCCACTTCGCCTGAACGTGCTCCGAGCTTGGTTGCACGTTCTCCGGCGAACCGGACTCCATCCCGGCCTTCGCCGGGACAAGCTTTCGCCTGAAAGTGCTCCGAGCTTCAATCAAATCATCTGGATTGGAAAGACACGACATGGCCATCGAGCGCACCTTCTCCATCATCAAGCCGGACGCCACCGAGCGGAACCTGACCGGCAAGATCAACGGCATGATCGAGAAGGCGGGATTGCGGATCATCGCGCAGAGGCGTGTGCGCTGGCCGGAGGCGCAGGCCAGGAAGTTCTACGAGGTGCACGCCGCGCGCCCGTTCTACAACGACCTCGTGAAGTTCATGACCTCGGGCCCCATTGTCGTGCAGGTGTTGGAGGGTGAGGACGCGATCAAGACGTACCGCACCGTCATGGGCGCGACCAACCCCGCCAATGCCGATCCCGGCACCATCCGCAAGGAATGCGCCGAGAGCATCGAGCGCAACTCCGTGCACGGCTCGGATAGCCCGGAGAACGCGGGAATCGAGATTGCGTTGAACTTCGCGGGGTTTGAGATCGTGGGGTGAGGCGGGCCGGAGCCCGGCACCGGCGGTTCACGGTACTTTTGCTCCCGCTTCCTTCGCGCTGAAATCGCGCCTTTGGTACGACTGGCGGGACCGTTCGGTGTTCGAGTAAAGCGCACCTGCGTCGGAACGAGGCCTGCACCTCTCCAGGTTGTCTTGCTAACGGAAGTCAGCATCCACGGGGGGCCCGTGATGTGAGCGAGACCGCGCCACAGGGCACGGCCATCGATCCACTCTTGCTCCTCGTGGATGGTCGCGTGCGCGACCATGACGGTGGGTGGGGCTGGGTCGGGTCGCGACCGGCGACTTGAGCGTTCGCGGCAAACCTCCCCACACCGTCCTGCTGACGCAAGTCAGCATCCACGGGTGGGTGTGATACGAACGAGGTCGGGCCACAGGGCGCGGTTTCGGGTCAACGCCAGCCCTACGTTAGGAGCTATCCCCATGATCACCCTTGGCCACGTCGCCACCATGGCCCGCTACAACCAATGGCAGAACCGGAGCCTCTATACGGCGGCCGGCGGGCTGACGGACGAGGCGCGCAAACAGGATCGCGGCGCCTTCTTCAAGTCGATCCACGGCACGCTTTGTCACATCCTGTTCGGCGATCAGATCTGGCTGCACCGGTTCTCAGGCACGCCGGCGCCGAAGGCGAAGTCGATCGCGGAGTCGGCGACGGCCATTGCCGATTGGGCCGATCTCAAAGCCGAGCGCGCGCGTTTCGACGAGGTGATCCTCGATTGGGCGGACAAGCTCGATCCCCAATGGCTGGAGGGCGACCTCACCTGGCGCTCGGCCGCCTACAATCGCGACTTCACGAAGCCGAAGGGGCTCCTCGTCACGCACTTCTACAATCACCAGACGCATCATCGCGGCCAGGCGCACGCCATGCTGACGGCGGCAGGGGCCAAGCCCGAGGACACCGACCTCTGCTTCATGCCGGGGTTGTGAGGGGTGAAGTGGTGAAGTGCAACGTGATGCGCGGGCGTCGAGCCTTGCGCCTGCGTTCTTGATGCGCACAGCACTCTCCCCGGCGTCATCCCGGCGAAGGCCGGGACCTGCGTGCATCTCGGCACAGGCATAGCTTCACCGCTCGGAGATACCAGTCGCCTCACAACTGATGCACGCGGGTCCCGGCCACCCATGCGAGGCATGGCTCCGCCATGACGCCGGGATGACGGGTGTGGCGGGATCGGTGCGAGTCTGACTGGCGGGGGTGTTTGGCGACGCGCTCGACACACCACACCTCATCACCTCACCGTTCACGACTCCACCCCTTCACGGCTTCTCCCTCAGCTGCGCCACGCCGAAACCGCTGACGATGCCGAAGGCTGACGACATGGCGACCGCGCTGAGGTAGGCGGCGAGCTGTTGACCGGCGGTCTTCATTTCGGCGAACGGCGTGCCGCCATAGATTTGCTCGACGAGGGCGCTGACCGCGATCGAGGCCACCATGCCCAGAACCGACCAGAGCACCCACGGCCGGTAGCCTTCGGCGGCGTCGCTGAGCGACAGCCATTGCAGGCTGAAAATTCCCCAGGCGAGCAGCAGCATGATCGGGCCCATGATGAGGAGAGCCGCGAAGGCCTCGGCATCGGGATCGGCCGTCGCTTGAGCCGATGAGCCTGCGCTATCGGCGCCGGCCTGGGCCATCGCGAGCAGCACGAGGACGACCAGCGTCGGCAGGATCGTCCAGGCGGCGTAGCGCTGCCACTTGAGCTTGGGGAAGACTGGGGCGAGCGCCCAGTAGGTTACAGCGACGTAGATCACGAGCTCGATGACAGCGCCGATCGCCTGCCAATGCGAGAAGCGGTCGCCCATGCCGAGCGATGCCGCGTGCCGGTAGATCGGCAGCGTGACGAGGTAGGCCGCCAGCGCCGCGCCGACCGTGGCGATGACCCAGCGGCGGTAGAGGGTCGTGATGTGCCTTCGGGAATGGGGCGAAGGCGCGCGACGCCGATGCCGGAGATGAGGGCGTAAACAAGCTCCGAGCAGACCAGTATTATGTAGGTCCAAGTCGCGCCGATCCATGTGACGGGACTGGGCTCGGGCCATTCGAGGCCGCGAAGGCTAACGACGGCGTAGTCGAATCCAAGGTAGCAGGTAACGGCAAGCACGATTGCGATCATCCAGATCAGAAAACCTTGAGCAACTTGTGCGATGGCAACCCAGGGAAGCAGGATGACGCCGAGGAGCGATATGAAGCTGAGCAAGCCCAAGCCAAGGCCGGCCAGCAACAGGCCAGGATCGACATCTCCACGCTCGCTCTCTGCACTCGTGGCCGGGCTATCGGCCATAGCGAGACCGGCGACCTCGCCCAAGGCCGCAACGCTTGCCAGGAAGACCAGCACTGGCAGGAATGTCATCGTCACATAGAGCGGACGGCTGAGGGCCGGAAAGCGTGATGCCAGAACGTGGTGCTCGGCTAAGATGATTGGTAGAAACGTGAGTGCCGAGATCGACATCGAGATCCAGAGCAGCTCGTCGGGTCCATAGGTGCGCGAGATCGCGAGTGTGGCAAGAGTGTCGACGGTACCTGCAATCGCCGCCACCGCCGTCCGCACCACCACCCATCGCCAGTAGAAGCTCATGTCTCACCCCGCTCCCGCTTGACCGCGCGCCAGCCGATGTCGCGGCGGCAGAAGCCGTCGGGCCAGTCGATCGCATCGACGGCGGCGTAGGCGCGGGCTTGCGCCTCGGCGATGGTTTTGCCCCGCGCGGTGACGTTGAGGACGCGGCCGCCGTTGGCGAGGAGACGGTCGCCATCGCGCATCGTACCAGCGTGGAAGATTTCGACACTATCTGATTTCGCGGCGGCTTCGAGGCCGCGGATCTCGGTTCCGCGCACATAGTCGCCCGGATAGCCGTTCGCCGCCATGACAACCGTTAGCGCCGGATCGTCGTGCCAGCGCAAGTCGAAATGATCGAGGCCGCCGTCGGCGGTGGCCAGCAGCGCCGGCAGCAGATCGGATTTCAGCCGCAGCATCAGCACCTGGCATTCGGGATCGCCGAAGCGGACATTGTACTCGATGAGCTTCGGGCCCTCCGCCGTGATCATGAGGCCCGCGAAGAGCACGCCCTTGAAAGGTGCGCCGCGCTTTTTCATGGCGGCGACCGTCGGGTGAATGATCTCCTCGAGGGTGCGGCGAATCAGCTCCGGCGTCATTACGGGGGCGGGCGAGTACGCGCCCATACCGCCGGTGTTGGGACCCTCGTCGCCGTCGAGTGCGCGCTTGTGATCCTGGGCGGTGGCGAGCGCCAGTGCATGCGTGCCGTCGACGAGCGCGAAGAAGCTCGCCTCCTCGCCTGCGAGACATTCTTCCACGACGACTTCGGCGCCGGCGGCTCCGAGCGCGCCCGAGAAGCAGGCGTCGATCGCGGCGTGCGCCTCGGCGACGGTGGCCGCGACCGTTACGCCCTTGCCGGCGGCGAGCCCGTCGGCCTTCACGACAATGGGCGCGCCTTGCGCGCTCACATAGGCGCGCGCGGCGGCGGCCTCCGTGAAGCGGCGGTAGCGCGCGGTCGGGATGTTGGCCTCCGCGCAGAGGTCCTTCGTGTAGCCCTTCGAGCCTTCGAGGCGCGCCGCTTCCTTCGACGGCCCGAACACCTTGAGGCCGGCGGCGTTGAGATCGTCGGCGAGACCGGCGACGAGCGGCGCCTCGGGCCCGACGACGACGAGGCCGATCGCCTTCTCGCGACAGAAGCGGATGACGGCGGCATGATCGGCCACGTCGAGCGCGATGATCTCGGCATGCTCCGCGATGCCCGGATTGCCCGGCGCCGCATAGAGCGTCGTCAGCAGCGGACTGGCGCTGAGCTTCCAGGCGAGCGCATGCTCGCGGCCGCCGGAGCCGATGAGGAGGACGTTCATGGCCTGCTTCCGTGCCCGTTCGGCTGGAAGCGGTCAAGCGGTCCGTGACCGGCCCGTTCTCGGCCCCAGCCTTGGGGGAGAGACCAAGGCTGGAGCCAGCGCACGATCAGGCGAAGTGGAGGCCGGTTCGCCGCAAGAACGTGCGCCAAGCCAAAACACCAGAGCGCCGATCGGGTTTATCCGATCGACGCTCTGGTGCACGGGTCGCAATCGGTGGGCGCGGGAACCGCGCCGGGAACTTATCGCAGCGTCATCGGTCCGCCCTCGCCCGAGAGGCCGAGCTTGACGCGGGCCTCTGACCGGAGCCGGTCGATGGGGGCGAGCTTGCCGGCCGTCTCGTAGTGCCAGAACATCCAGCCGTTGCAGGCGGCGCGGCCCTGCACGAGGGCGCCGAGCTTGTGGATCGAGCCGTGCGCGCCCGGCACGACGAGCGTTCCGTCGATGCGGACCTCGGCCTTGTGGGTCCGGCGATCATCGAACAGCGCGCTGCCCGGCTCGATCATGCCGAGCTCGACAATGGTGCCGAAGCCGACGCGCGGCTCGGACCGGCGGCCTTTCAACACCTCGAGCGAGCGCTCGTCGATGGGCCGCACCCGATCGATGCGCTCCTGCGCGGCCTTGGCATAGTCGGCGTCGCGCTCGATGCCGATCCAGCGCCGGCCGAGCTTCTTGGCAACGGCCCCCGTCGTGCCGGTCCCGAAGAAGGGATCGAGCACCACGTCGCCCGGGTTGGTCGAGGCGACGATGATGCGATGGAGGAGGGCCTCCGGCTTCTGTGTCGGATGGGCTTTGCGTCCGCCGTCGTCCTTCAGCCGCTCGGGCCCCGAGCAGATCGGCAACAGCCAGTCCGAGCGCATCTGCACGTCGTCGGCGATGGCCTTCAGCGCTTCGTAGTTGAAGGTGGTGCGCGAGGATTTTTCGCGCGCCGCCCAGATCAGCGTCTCGTGCGCGTTGGTGAGCCGCCTGCCGCGGAAATTCGGCATCGGATTGGTCTTGCGCCAGATGACGTCGTTGAGGAGCCAGTAGCCCAGATCCTGCAGCGCGACGCCCAAGCGGAAGATGTTGTGATAGGAGCCAATGACCCAGATGGCGCCGTCGGGTTTCAGAACCCGGCGGCACTCGGCAAGCCATTCGCGCGTGAAGCGGTCGTAGGCGGCGAAATCGGAGAACTGGTCCCAGGCCTGGTCGACGCCGTCTACCCGCGTGTTGTTCGGGCGAAGGAGATCTCCGCCGAGCTGAAGATTGTAGGGGGGATCGGCAAAAACGAGATCGACGCTGGCTTGGGGCAAGCGGCGGAGCGCCTCGAGGCAATCTCCGATCTCGATCCGGCTCTTCGTCTCAAGTGTACTCTGACGGCGACGCTGACCCATTTGACGCAACTTTCAATACTCAGCACCAACTGTGCGAACTCCAAGGCGTACCCTCCGACCCCAGACGCTTAACACATACGGCGAAGGCTTAAGGGATAGCTAACTCCAGTTAATTTTCCGTAAACGGCTAACGTTTTGTTTACGACTCCTCCCTCGCCTCAGCGGATGATTCGGCGAGCGCCTTGCGGATCGGCGCGAAGGAGCGCCGGTGCTCGGCGCAAGTGCCATGGCGGCGGATCGCCCCTAGATGCTGCGGCGTGCCGTAGCCCTTGTGAGTATCGAAGCCGTAAACCGGATAGCGCGCGGCGAGCTCCACCATCATCCGGTCGCGCGTCACCTTGGCGATGATCGAGGCGGCCGCGATTGAGGCGACCAGCGCGTCGCCGCCGACGATCGTTTCGGTTTCCACGGCGAGGCCGGGCGCACGATTGCCATCGACGAGGACGATGCCGGGCGCGACGGGCAAGGCCTCAACCGCCTCGCGCATCGCCCAGTGCGTCGCTTGCAGAATATTGTCGCGGTCGATGCGGCCGACATCGGCGATGCCGATGCCGACTGTGGCGCATTCGGTGATCATGGCGAAGAGCCGCTCGCGCTGGGCGGCGTCGAGGCGCTTTGAATCATCGAGCCCGCGCGGAACGCGTTTTGGGTCGAGCACGACCGCCGCCGCCACGACCGGCCCCGCGAGCGGCCCGCGGCCGGCCTCGTCGATGCCGGCGATGATCGACCAGCCTTGCGCGGCGAGCTTGCGCTCGCGGCTGAATGTCGGTCTTCGTGATCGTACTCCCATGGCGGCGACCATAGCCGAGGCATGGGGCGCAGGCGCGGCGATACAACCGGAACCATGGCGACAACCCTCACAGCAGCCGCATCTGTTGCCCGGGCAGCACCGGCGGGGTGAACAGATCAGTCCTCAGCCGCTCCCGCCGCTGGTTCAATCCGAGCCGCTTCAGAGCGAGCTGGAATCGCTGGCCGATCAGCGCGGCGTAGGGTCCGGTCCCCTTTTGGCGGACATGCCAGCGCGCGTCGTAATCCTTGCCGCCGCGCATCGAGCGCATAATCGAGAGCACATGGGCCGCACGATCCGGCACCGTTTCCTCGAGCCACTCGCCGAACAAGTCCTTGATCTCGAGCGGCAGGCGCAGCAGCACATAGCCCGCTTCGGTGGCGCCGGCGTCGCGCGCGGCTTCGAGGATGCCTTCGAGCTCGCAGTCGGTGAGCGCCGGGTTGATGGGCGCGACCATCACCGCCGTTGGGATGCCGGCCGCGCTCAATTGCCGGATTACGTCCAGCCGTCGCTCGGGCGTTGCGGCGCGCGGCTCCATCGTGCGGGCGAGCTTGCGATCGAGCGTCGTCACCGAGATCGCGGCCTTGGCGAGGCCGTCGCGGGCCATCGGCGCCAGCAGATCGATGTCGCGGGCGATCAGCGCCGCCTTCGTGACGATGCCGGCCGGGTGCCGGGCCTCGGCCAAGACACCGAGCAATTCGCGCATGATGCGATAGCGCCGCTCGATCGGCTGATAGGGATCGGTATTGGTGCCGAGCGCGATGGTTTTCGGCTGGTAGCCGGGCCGGGCCAGCTCCTGTCGAAGCAGCTCGGCCGCGTTGGTCTTGGCATAGAGGCGCGTCTCGAAATCGAGCCCGGCCGAATGACCGAGATAACAATGCGACGGGCGCGCATAGCAATAAACGCAGCCGTGCTCGCAGCCCCGGTAGGGGTTGATCGACTGATCGAAGGAGATGTCGGGCGACTGGTTCGTCGTGATGATCGAGCGGGCCGTCTCGATTTGCACGTCGGTCGCCAAGGCTTCGAGTGTACCGAGCCCTTCCCAGCCGTCATCGAACTCTTCGCGCTGATAAGGCTCGAATCGCCCGGAGGCGTTGCTGACGGCTCCGCGCCCGCGCCGCCGTTCTGCTTTGATCCGGGTTTGGCCACTGCCGTTCATAGACGGCGCTCCTCAGGACTCTTGCGACAGGTCCGGAGGCTTAATCGAAACTCAAGAACAAATCAAGAACATTCTCGGAGAATGTGAAACGCGGAAGAGAGGACCCCTTCGATGGCTGACGAGACCATCGCAAGCTCCTCCGCGCTCAAGGCGTCAATCCTCGAACAAGATCCCGTGCGTGACGGGATCGTAGTAGCGCAGCAGGCGCTTCACGAACGGCTTGGCGGAGATGCCGAGCGTGCGGGCCCAGTCGCGATAGCGGTCCGGCGGCAGGCGGCCGCGGCCCGTCTCGAGCTGGGAAATGAATGTATAGTATTCGGCGCCAACAAGAGTTGCGAGCTCGCGCTGCGAGAGGCTCTTCTTCTCGCGGAGCTCCCTGAGCCAAGCGCCTGCCTCGCGGCGGAGCGTTTGCGTCCGTTTGTCGGAACGCTTCTGCGGATTTCCATACATGTTGGTTTCGTCCCTATTCGTCAGGCGGGCCGCCACAGCCGGCTTCCCGTTGCGCAATCGTCATATGCAGAAAATGTGGTGGAGTAAAGAAATCAGTTCACGGATCACTACGTAAAATGCTACGTACTTTTCCCGGTTCGCGGCAGCCTGGCTCCATCACGTGCAGCAAACAGGCGCTATGGAATGTGCTGGATGAAGCGGGCTACCGACCGTCGGCGCGCTGCGGGCGCATGGGGCGGATCGGCGTCGCGCCGGGCGGCGCCTGGACCGGAGCGCCAGGCTTGGCGCCTTGTCTTTGCTTATTAAGCTCGGCCAATACCTGATCCTTCGGACCGAACAACTTGACGGCACCGTCAGTCATCACGAGCATTTTATCGGCGTCGGCGACGAGGCTCGGCTTGTGCGTGACGAGCACGGTCGTGGTGCCCCTGGCCTTAAGGCGGCGAATTGCCTCGCCCAGTGCCTCATCGCCTGCGACGTCGAGGTTTGCATTAGGCTCGTCGAGCACAACCAATTTCGGATCGCCGAATACGGCGCGCGCCAAACCGATGCGTTGACGCTGGCCGGCGGAGAGTGTGATGCCGCCCTCGCCGATGTCGGTTTCGTAGCCCTTCGGCAGCTCCTCGATGAGCTTCTCGGCGCCGGCGAGCGCGGTCGCGGCTTCGATCTCTTCCGGTTTAGCGGACCGGAAACGAGCGATGTTCTCGCCGATGGTGCCGCCGAACAGCTCGACGTCCTGCGGCAGGTAGCCGATGAAGGGGCCGAGCCGCTCGGGGTCCCAGTGCCTGAGGTCGGAACCGTCGAGCCGGACGGCGCCCGCCGCGATCGGCCAGACGCCGACGAGCGCGCGGGCGAGCGTGGATTTGCCCGCCGCCGACGGCCCGACGATGGCCAAGATCTCGCCCGCCCCGATACCGAAGGAGACGTTCTTCAGGATCACCTGCTGGCGGCCGGGCGCCGTGACGCTCACGCCTTCGACGGCGATGGCGCCCTTGGGCGCGGGCAACGGTGTGCGCTCCGGTTGCTGGGGCACGGCCGACAAGAGAGATTCCAGACGGCCCCAGGCGGCGCGCGCGGTTTGGAATCCCTTCCATTGCCCCACCGCCTGTTCAACGGGCTGCAGCGCGCGGCCCATCATGATCGAAGCGGCGATCATGACACCCGGGGTGATGTCACCAAGCACCGAGAGCCAGGCGCCGACGCCTAAGATGGCGGCTTGGATGAACTGGCGGACGAATTTCGTCGAGGAGAGGATGCTGGCCGCCCGGTCGCTCGCCTGTGATTGCCAGGCGATGGCGTCGCGATGCTTGTCGACCCAGCGGCCATGCAACGACTGCTGCATGCCGAGCGCGTGGATCACCTCGACATTGCGCATGGTTGCGGTGACATAGTTGTTCGCTTCGATGCTCGATCGGGCAGCCGACAACAGTCCCTGGCGGGTGGCGCGCTCGTTGGCGTAGGCGAGGAGAAACAGGATGGTGGCGCCAGCCAAGGCGACCAGCCCGAGGATCGGGTGGAACCAGAAGCAGACGGCGACAAAGACGGGCGCGAAGGGCGCGTCGAACAGCGTCGTCACCGCGGCGCCGCTCCAGAAGTCGCGGATGACGTCGAGATCGCGTAGCGCCTGCACGGAGTTGCCGGTCTTGGCGGCGAGCGCCGTCAGTAGTGAGCTGCGGAAGAGCGGACCCCGCAAGCGTTCGTCGAATTGCGCGCCCGCGCGCGAGAGCACCCGGCCGCGCACCATATCGATCAGCGCATAGCACATCAGCATCACGGCAGCGATGAGCGTCAAGGCGACGAGCGTCGGCACGCTACGGCTCGCCACCACGCGATCATAGACCTCGAGCATGTAGATGGGGCCGACGAAGAGCAGGAGGTTCGCAAACAGACTGAAGAATGCGAGGGAGAGGAAAACCCTCTTGTAGGCACCGAAGGCCTCGTGGAGAGGCGTCGCGGCCTTCTGCTGGTTCGCCTGGGCCGGTTGCTTACCCGCTTGCATGCTCAATCCCCTCGCGCCGCGCTATTGCGCGCCCGTCCGGTTCACCTGACTCGCGCGCTGCCACATTACCTTGATCCGCGTCCGGATGCACACGGCTTGTCGGTGCCGATCGAGGCTCCGATACAACCCGGCGGGATAAGGTACGGTCGTCGCAATCTTGCAAGCAAGAGCTCAGGCTGCGGCAGATTGCGGCCGCTCGCCGGTCACCTCGACGAAGCCTGCCGCTACGATCAGCAGGGCGCCGATGGCATCGTTCCATCCGAAGGCCTCGCCGGACAACAGCGCGGCCGACACGGTTCCCACAACCACTTCCGACATCAGGAGAATTCCGACCCGGCCCGAATCCAGAACCTGCGTGCTCCACATCAGCGCGTAGGTGGTGGGGACAAACATCACAAGCGCCATCAGCATTATCCAGGGCAGCGCGTGCGCGAGGCCCTCGGTGGTCGGCGGCGTGGCGATGCCTTCGATGGGCACGTTCACCAGCACGAGCGCTGCCAGCAACCCGCCGATCGTGAAGCCGACGACCGGCGCGGTGACGACGAGATTGCTCTCCGCGTTCGAGCGGGTCGAGCCATAGGCCCACATCATGCCGGCGATGAGCGCGAGCCAATCGCCGAGGTTGCGCGGGAGCGGCAGGCCATCGGCGATGCCGAGGACGATGGCGAGACCCGCAAAGGCCAAGGCCAGCACCAGGATCCGGCGTGCCGTGATGGCCTCGCCACGCCCCCAATTGATCAGCGTCGCCCAGGCGGGAGAGATGTAAAAGAGCAGCAGGGCGTGGATGACGTCGGTGATCACGAGGCTCACGGTATAGAGCGAGAAGGCCGGCCCCGTGAGGAGGCCGGTGATGAGGAATGACGAGCCCGCGGCGTGCAGCGCCCGCCAGTTCCAGATGGCGAACGGCACCACGACGGCAAGCGAGATCACGAACAGCCACAGCGAAAGCCATGCGCCGTCGAGCCCTCGCTCGGCGAAGGAGCGAGCCGGCAGCCAGAACAGGCCCCAACCGGCGCCCGAAAGCAGCACGAAAGCGCTGGCGAGCAGATTTCGCTTCTGCGAGGTGAGAGACATGCGGGCGGGCGACCTTTCGGCTCCGTGCTTGCCCGCCGGTGCGGCACTGGTCAAGGGATGAGAGCGCAGGGCTGCCCCTTGCGCTCGGGGGCGTGGAAGCGGACAAAGGCGAGGACGGCGCTGCATGCGCCACCCCCCAGTCTGCGGAAGGATACCCCCATGATCGAAGCTTATGTCGGCAGCGGAACGAACGGCCAGCGCGTCATCATCACGCTCGAGGAGCTCGGCCTCTCCTACAAGATGAACAAGCTCAGCTTCGACAAGAACGAGCACAAAGCGCCCGACTACCTGAAGCTCAATCCGACCGGGCGCCTCCCCACCATCGTCGACACCGAGGCGGCGGGTGGTCCCTTCGTACTGACGCAGACGATCGCCATCATGCTCTATCTCGCCGACAAGGCCGGCAAGCTCATGGGCAAATCGGCGACGGAGAAGGCGCGTGTGCAGGAATGGATGATGTTCCAGGCGACCGACCTGTCGCCCGGCCTGGGTGTCGCCTTTTTCCTCGCCGAGCGCATGGAGCCCAAGCTCCCTCAGGCGCGGCCCGCCATCAAGGATCGCATCATCAACCTCTACAAGCACATGGATGATCGGCTCGCGCGCAAGAAGTTCCTTGCGGGTGACGGGTTCTCGCTCGCCGACATTCTCGCCTGGCCGATGGCCGATACCTTCGAGCACGACAAGTTCGCTGGCTTCGCCAACATCCAGCGCTGGCGGAAAGAGATCGCGGCGCGGCCGGCGGTCGTCCGGGCCAACCAGGCGCTGGGCGATTGATGACGGCGCCTGGAACGACCTGGCCCGACCTTGCCGGCCGGCTCGTCGAGGGCGGCGCGCGGCATCTGCTGCCGGTTCGTGTCTACTTCGAGGACACGGACTTTTCGGGCCTCGTCTATCACGCCACTTACTTGAGATGGATCGAGCGCGGGCGCTCGGATTTTCTACGCTTGAAGGGCGTGCACCATTCGGCACTGATCGCGGGCGAGGGCGGGCTACCCGCCGCCTTCGTCGTCCGCCGCATGAGCCTCGACTATCTGAAGCCCGCCCGTATCGATGACGTGCTCGAGATCGAGACGCGGGTGGCTAAGGTGACGAAGGCGACCATGGAGCTGATCCAGACGGTCAGGAAGGATGGCGCCGATCTCTTCCGGGCGTCCGTGCTGGTGGTGCTCGTGTCGACACAGGGAAAGCCGCGGCGGTTGCCTGCGGCGATTCTGGAGGCGTTCGGTGATACCTAGGATGGCCTCGTCATTTCGATGGCGGTCGACGAGGTAGCCGCGCGGCTTGAGGTTTTGCATCTACTTTCAGGCGCTTCTCAGCTTCCTTGATGTGCTCGAGGGCGGGCTCATCCTCTGGCATCGTGCCGCCGAGCTCTTTGATGGTCTTGCGAACGGCCTCGCCAACCTGGCGGTGCGCATCGTTTGCTGGCGCCTGACCTTTGATGCCCTCGCGCTTCAGCTTCGCTGTCGCCTGTGTTGCCTTGAAATAGTTGGCCGCAAGCTCCTCATGGCCGGCGTGGTCGAGGTGATGAGCATCCTTTGGAAGCTGCTTGCGGCGAAGCAACTGAGCCTTTGTCAATCCGCCGTACAGGCCGTTGAGCCCAGCCCCGTTGTACGCCTCGAAGTTCTTGACGCTGGCATCCTTGGCGGCCCCGGCCGACTGCTTGTTGTGCTCTTTCACGAGTTGCCGCAGGTTCACGCGTAGATCGTCGTATTCAGCCTGGGCGCTGAGTCCCTCTACGACTTCCAGCGCGAGAGTTATGTCATTGGCTCTGTACCGTAAGAAAACTTCGCGAACCTCTACGGCAAGCTCGGGGCTCAGGTACTCGGCGTAATCGAGAGCCAGCACAGGATGCGCAAACGTGCGAGAACCCGCACCGCGACCGGCGGTGTAGTACGTTGAAACCGCATCAGGATTGGCTGAATTGGGGAAATTCTCCCCAATTCGCTCGCGTAGAGCCTCATCCAGGGACTTGGCACGCCTGCTGGGGTACCTGTCCCGCGATCGTCTGTTCTCTGGTGAACCAGCCAGCTTCCAAAGATCATTGAGGCAGACGAAGCCTTTGGCGTCGGTCGTAACCCGCGAATTGCGAAGAACTATTTCCTGCTCTTGCTCGGACACTGGCATCGTCCTGAACTGCGAATCACACAACGCTGACCGTTATGGCGAAATCTGACAGCAAACAAGGTTTTTCATTCTAAGTGCTTGCGTTCATCGGCTGTCAGGTTCAACTCACCAGCGCGCCCGGCCCCTTCGCCTCGCCCTCGGGCTCGATGTGGATGAGAACATGCGCGCCGGGCACCGCTTCGCAGAGTGCGGCCTCGATCCGGTCGGTGATGCGGTGGGCTTCCGCGACCGGCATCGCCGCTGGCACCACGAGATGAAACTCGATGAAGGAGGCTGGCCCTGCGAGCCGCGTCTTTAGATCGTGCACCTCGAGCGCGCCGCCGCTCTGGGTTTCGATGGCCTTGCGGATCTCGGCCAGCATCCCGGGCGGCGCCGCGCGGTCGAGGAGGCCGCTCGCCGACTCGCGCACGACCCGCCAGCCGGTCCACAGAATGTTGAGGGCGACGATGCAGGCGAGTAGAGGGTCGAGGACGTACCATCCAGTGGCGAGTGCGAGCAACAAGCCCAACAAGACGCCGACTGAGGTGACGACATCGGAGGTCAGGTGCCAGCCGTCGGCGGTGAGCGCAGGCGAGCGCAAGCGGCTGCCGACCCGGATGAGGAGAGCCGCCCACCCGGCATTGATCGCCATGGCAACCGTCGAGATGGCGAGGCCGACAGCCGGGGCCTCGAGAACGCGCGGCGTCGCGAAGGCGGGTACGGCCTCGCGCAGGATCATCAGCGCGGCGATGACGATGAGCACGCCCTCGAGCACGGCCGAGAAGTATTCCGCCTTGTGATGGCCGAAGGGATGGTTGCGGTCGGCGGGGCGCTGGGCGTAGCGCAGCGCCGCCAGCGCCACGACGGCGGCCACGACGTTGACGATGCTTTCGAGCGCGTCCGAGTAGAGGGCGAGGCTGCCAGTCTTCATATAGGCGAGGTACTTGATGCCCATGGTCAAAAGCGCCACGCCGATCGAGGCGAGCGCGATGAGGGTCAGCCGCTTCTGGGTCGATGCGTCGCGCAAGTGGCCTGTCCTTGGATGGGATGCTGCTAGCCTAGACCGCACCCGTCCACAACCTGCGCCAAGGTCGCGACATCAGGGCCTTTGCGCTCACCGGAGCAGAAGATTAGGGTCGCGTCCGGGCAGGCGTGGCAGCGGGACGCAGTTTAGTCACATTACTTGGCTCTAAGCGGTTTTCGCGAAGGATGTGGGACGGGCGCATCCTTCCCGCGCGCGCGAGTGGACGCGACAGGGCGAGCCACCCCATCCCCCGCATGGCAGATCGTCGTCTCGAAGAGGCCGCCAGACCCTTATGGAACAGTTGGAAACCCTCGGCAATTCGGCGCTATCGGGCGGCGGCTTCTCTTTTCTGGAGCTGTTTCTCAACGCCCACATCGTTGTTCAGCTCGTCATGTTCGGGCTGCTCTTCGCATCCGTCTGGTGCTGGGCGATCATCATCGAGAAATACATCACCTTCGGCCGCGCCCGCCGCGAGACCGAGCGATTCGAAACTTCCTTCTGGTCCGGCCAGCCGCTCGACGATCTCTTTAATGTGTTGTCGCGCCAACGGGTTCAGGCGATGGGCGCGCTGTTCGTCGCCGCCATGCGCGAATGGAAGCGCACGGTCGAGCAAAACCCCAAGACGCTGCGCGGCATCCAGCTCCGCGTCGAGAAGGTCATGGATGTGACGATCTCGCGCGAGCTCGAGCGGCTGAACAACCGGCTGGGGTTCCTGGCGACGACTGCGTCAGCCGCCCCCTTCATCGGCCTCTTCGGCACGGTCTGGGGCATCATGTCGAGTTTTCAGGCGATTGCAGTTTCGAAGAACACCAATCTGGCGGTGGTGGCGCCGGGCATCGCGGAGGCCCTGTTTGCCACCGCGCTCGGCCTTCTTGCCGCCATACCGGCCGTTATCTTCTACAACAAGTTCGCGGCCGAATCCTCCCGCATCGAGCAGCGGCTCGAGAGCTTCGCGGACGAGTTCGCGGCGATCGTCTCGCGGCAGGTGGACCAGCGGATGGACATGCCCGCTCAGCCGCCGGCCGTGCAACG
>JANNSX010000222.1:0-8866 GCA_031403155.1 Hyphomicrobiaceae bacterium | reverse complement strand
TCCAGCGCTACGACTTTTTTGATGGCATTGACGAGTGCCTCGCGCAATTTGGGATCGGTTGGAAGTGACGCGTGCGCTTCAATATGGTCGAGGATCACCGAGGCGAAGGCATCGAAGATGATGGGCTTGGCGTATTGGGATTTGCGCCAGCGGGTGTGAACTTCTTCATGGAGCTGCATGGCCGCGCTGAGATCAAGCGCGCGCTCGTCCGTAAAACGACGGCTCCAGGGCGTGTAGACCGCCGGCCGTCTGGGGGGGCGGTTAGTGCTCACTGAGATCCTCACTGCCATCAAACGTGAGTGCGAGATGGAAAACTTCGGAAAGGTCTTCTGCGGCGAGCTTCATCTTGCCGGCGATGTAGAGAATTTCATGCATGCTTTCGCTCTCGACATGCAGACCTGCGAGAAGCGAGCGCAGAGTGAGTTGCAGTGAGAGTGTCGAGATCACGTCATGGGTCGCGCCTGCACCGAGGTTCCAGAGGGACGAAAAGAAGTTTCCAATCGCGCTGGGAATGTCGTTGATGTCTGGAAACAGGGGAACCGCTTCCGCGGATTCCGCTGCGGCTTGGTATCTTTCTTGGGCGGAGTGCTCGTGTTGAACGCGCGCATCGCTGTCGTAAAGTACGAGGTCGAAGAGTTGCGTTTCGTATTTGTTGAGAAGCGTTTGCTCTTCCGGGTTGAGATCGAGGCGGGCATCAAGCATGAAAACAACGGAACTCGAGAACCAGCCTTCGTCGTCACGTTGCGATCGTCGGAGCAAGAGATGCAAGTGACAGATATATGGTAGCCGGGCGCTGGGGTCGAGATGGAAACGGCTCCCGATTGGGAGCCGTTCTGGACTAGTGGTGAAGCTAGTCTGACCTCAGCGAGGTGATGAGCTGTAGCGTGCGATATGCGATCATCGCAACGCAAAATGTCATGAGCGCCATGAGGGCTCGATAGAGCTCAATCGGTAGCCAAATTAGGTCGTGAAAGAACGAGCCGTGGTAGTGTTTGAGGTTGGAGGAGAAGGAAGGCCTACGCATCGGTTGTCTCCCGTCGCGCGCACCTGCCAGCGCCATGATCGGCACGGGCATGTTGACGCGAGGAAGAACCGCCAAGTTATATCATATTACTGAGTAATTGTGGAGGAAGTGGACCGATCCCAGATGAGACCGGCTCGGAAGGCCTGGAAAGCTGACCAAAGCGCAAAGGGCACGACGATGGCACTGTAATAACCTGGGGTGATGTACTGCCCCGGAAAGAGTTGGATCAGAGAATTGATGATCCAAGCAGTCGTCGTCGCAAACCAGATACACACTCCAACCCCGACGGTTGTCAGAGTAAACCGTTGATAGGCGGGACGACGCATTACACGTGTTTGATTGAGAGGAAGCGAAAGTGAAATCAAAACGGTCAATTCGGCAATTACTGCGAAGAGTAGAAATGTTACTACAGCGTATGCAGATAGAAGTTGCCGAGTGGGAGCGAGTAAAGAGTCGGTCGCTTGGAGTATCGTAGAAAGATACGGCATGGCAAGATACGTTTCGATGATAATTACGCAGGCGATGACAGCCGTTATGGCACTGTATAAAATTGTCTTGAGAAGGTCTGGATTCAGAATTGTGTTTATTAGATATAGGCAGGCTTCATGCAAAATGATGACAAAGCAATTGGCGAAAAAGCGTACCCCATTTGAAATGTAATAGCGAATGTCGTGCAGAGCGAGGCGGATGGGGTTGTTGGTTGTTGGTGGGCGGCGCTCCCGCCACTCAAGCTTGCGGAGGCGCTGCAAACTATTGATGCCTGTAGCGTAGATAATAATCGCACCGAAAAGAAGTCCAAGAAGTTCGCGCAGACGAAGAACATCGAAGAGGAATGAAAACTGTTGGCTCAAGGCTAGTTGTAAGTCTGGGAGGAACCATTCTGTGGCGCGACGAAGGCTTGAGGCGGTCGCGAGCAGCACAGTGAGTATTTGTGCGGTTGTAGTATAGAATGGGGTGTTTGCAATGCGACGTCTGTGCTCCATTATGATAATCATGGTGAGCAGTCCAAGGGTTATCCAAAATGATGCAATGGTGGGTGCAGCAATGAAAAACAAAATCGCAAAAAACAAGAATGCATAGTATCCGAAGTTTGCATAAAGCTCCTGTTCGGATGCGGCGAGTGGTAAGCTGATCCAAAGCACAGAGGTGAAGACCAGAAGAAGCAAAACGATAGGAAAGGTGCCTGGCTGGTCGCGTTCTGCGCAAATAATGACGATGACCAGGAGCAAAGCCAGAATAGCAATGCCCGCGATTGCCGCTAATATGGACCGCGCAATTGGGAAAGTACGTTGATAGTCTTGGGGTTGGTTTGTTGATAGATGCGAAAGAGGAGGCGCAAGGTCACTTAGACCCGGGTCGGCGTTGGACATGGTTTCCCCGCAAGTACCATGGACTGTTTCAGTAGGATGTCGCGAGCAGCCGAGCCGCAGCGTAGTGGGCGGACTATCCTGTGTCTATTTGAAGCGGGGTCATTTCAGGAAATTGAGTGTGAGTGTGGCAGATGGGTTTAGAGGCTTAGCGGGACGGTCGGTCAGAGGTGAGTTACCACTACAGGGTGTTTGACAGGAGCGGAGATCCGGTTGCCCGCAGAGCTTTTTGTTCGAAAGCTCATTTGGAAAAATCAGGGAAAAATCTTTCGAGACTTTCTGAGTTGGTGGCGGTGTTCGGAGGAGGCATTGCTCGAAGGGGAGAGGACAACGGTGGCAGAGGATGCTTGCCTCAGTTGGTGCCTCGTAGCTGCCTTGCTGCGAGGCAACCTGCAAGGCACGCGAGGCTCGACCATATCAAGTAACTTCGGATCAGGTTGCCCGAATGGAACGCTCGCGGTTCCGAGACCCTATGGCACGCTTCACGTGCCATAGGCCCTCCCTCCCACCCTTAGAACCTTTGCCTTACGTGAAGGGCAAGCGAGCGTCTGAGTGAGGTGGGAGTGCGAGCTTCGATCGGAGGGCTTGCACATGCTGGGTCAAGTTGCAGCGCAAATATTCTTGTGCCCAAACTGTGCCCGAAAATTCCTAAAACATTGAAAAAACACACATTTTCTATTTAAAGCGCAGCTTGGAAGGCTGTTGCTCTACCATTGAGCTACACCCGCGCTTGCTCCCGGTGATAACCAAGCCGAACCGGCGGCGCAAGGCGCCAATCACAGCCGTCCGGCGAGATCCCGAATGGCTGCAAACGCGATGTCGATATCCTCTAGCGCCGTTTCCGTCTGGCCAATCTGCACGCGGATGACGAGCTTGCCCTGATGGCGGGCCGGCGTCAGGTAGGTGCGGCCGTCGTCGTTGACGGCATCAAGAAGCCGCTGGTTCAGCGCATCGAGCCCGGCTGCGTCGAGCCCCGGCCGGACGAGCCGGAAGGTGAACAGCGACAGCATCGGCGGCGTAACGATCTCGAAGCCGGGCTCCGCTGCGATCCGGCGGGCGAAATCCTCGGCCATGGCGATGTGCCCGCGGATGATCTTGCGCAAACCCTCGACGCCATAGGCGCGGATGACGAACCACAATTTCAACGCCCGGAACCGGCGGCCGAGCTGGGGCGACCATTCGGAGTAGTTGAGAATGCCGTCCTTGCCGTGGGTGGCGAGATAGGACGGGCGGATGCCGAGCGTCCTGACCAGCGCGTCGGGATCGCGCAGGAACAGCACCGAGCAATCGAAATTCGTCATCAGCCATTTGTGCGGGTTGAAGACGAAGCTGTCGGCAAGCTCGGCGCCGGCCATCCAATAGCGCAGCTCCGGACAGATCATGGCGCTGCCGGCCCAGGCCGCATCGACATGCAGATAGAGGCCGTGCCTGCGCGCGATCCCGGCAACGGCACGGATGTCATCGCTGGCCCCAACGCTCGTGCCGCCGAGTGCCGCGACGATCGTAGCGGGTAGCATGCCAGACGCGCGATCAGCAACGATCGCCGCTTCGAGCGCGCCTGCGTCCATGGCGAGATGGGGGCCCGCCGTCGGTACCTTGACGAGGTTTTCCTGCCCGATGCCGGCCATCCAGCAAGCCTTGTCGATCGAGGTGTGAACCTGATCGGAGGCGTAGACGCGGACTGGCGGCTGCCCCGCGAGGCCCTTCGTGTTGCCAGAAAAGCCCAGCGCCTTCTCGCGCCCGGTCAGGATCGCGGCGAAGGTCGCCGTCGAGGCGGTGTCCTGGATCACCCCATGGAAGCCATCCGGCAGGCCGATCATCTGCCGGAGCCATTGGGTGACGACGGTCTCGAGCTCGGTTGCGGCCGGCGAGGTCTGCCAGAGCATGCCCTGGGCGCCCATCGCGGCCGTCAAATATTCGGCGACCAGCGAGGGCGGGCTCGAATTGGCGGGAAAATAGGCGAAGAAACGCGGATGCTGCCAATGCGTGATGCCGGGAACGACGATCTTCTCGAAGTCGGCGAAGATCGCTTCCATGGCCTCCGCCGCCTCGGGTGGCGCGGCCGGCACTTGACGAGCGATATCGCCCGGCGCGCTCTGGGCGCGGACGGGCCTTTCACGGACAGTCCGACGGTAGTCCGCACCCCAGTCGGCGGCACGGCGGCTCCATGTGCGAAGCCAGGTGTTGTCCATCGCCCAATCCTACTGAACCTGCCCGATCACAACATCTGAGCCTACTTCTACAGGAGCAGGCGCGACAACGTCGAGAGATGCGGGGTGCCGAGCGCGATTGAAAGGGTCGACGTTGCCACCCGGTCCCGGCGCAATACGCTTCGCTATTGCGCCCTAAGGGCAGCCGTAGGATCGACTGCTATGTGTTTTTGTTTACGGCGTTTTGTATGGCGACGTCGACGACCTGAGACGGATCGGGGGCGCCCAGGAGGTGATCGGTGTAGCTGAGGATGATCTCGGCGATTGCTTGCTTCACAGCGATGAACAACTTGTGCATTTGGTCATGGGTGAGCGTGATCTTTTCGTCGGCCTTGAAGAGCGACGAAATTTTCTTGAGTTTGGCGTGGTCGGTTGATGATAGCACGCCTTTTTTATGTATGATGCTCATCCTGATATGACGCATGTCACCAAATGCATCGACTTTGACATCATCGACCTTGATGCCGCGAGCTGCAGCGATCTGCGGACGAATCTTTTCATCCCAATAGGCAAACAGGAGGACAGTGATCGACCAGCACACTTGCTGCTCGTTGAAACCGGCCTCTGCATTGACAGAGAGGAATTGCTCCGCCCGAATGATGCGGTGATGGATGACGTCGGGAGAGTTGGGATCCTCAATACTCGCGTAGATCATCACCGGTTGGCCATCCTCTATCCGACGGCCGGTTGGTCGCTGAACCCTGGCAAGTTGGCGGTGAATTCGAACCGTGTTGCCCTGGAAACCGGCCAGGCAGTCCATGTAGACGCCGACCTGATTGTTCACGAAATCGATGAAATCCTGCAGGATCGGCAACTCGGCTCGCGCCTTGTCCAGATCGATGGTCATGTTGGTTACTCCCCATGCGGCGCGTTCACATCACACGTTGATGCCTTGGGACCAGATATAGAGTGCCGAAACCAGCGCTCCTGACGAGCGCGTTGGGGAGCACGCATAGCCCGTGCAAAGTCGCCGACGTCCGCTCCACAACCGATGAACGGAACTAGAAACGTCCGATTGACTCGCTCCGCTAAGGGCCGCTAGGGCCACGCCAAGCAGCCGAACCGAGACACCGCAGGATCGTTACGGGCATTCCGACCGCGCCAGATACCTCGCCTTGATCCAGCCGCGCTTCGTGTTGCTTTCGCCGGTGACGTTCACGGGGCACCAACCTCTCCGGCAGGCCCCACGGCCAGAGATGATGCTGTACGTGCTCGACGAGAGCGCCGTGACGATGCCCGAGCGGGGCGAGGGCCATTTGCGGACGTTGAGCACGTCCCAGGCCGGAACTCTGATCACGCGGTAGCAACCAGGGCCGGTGGTGGCGCCAGCCGGCGGCGTGGCCAGGAGGGAGGCTACGAGCAGGGTGGCGGTGGCTGTCAGGCGAGATATCCGGGACATGGCGGCATCCTTCTTCACTGATTGGTTGCTCCCGCGCGTCCCATTCCTCGCCGGTTGCACCTGAACCGCCGCTGAACCCGCGGAGCAGCCATTCTTCATCTGCGCGGTCTGTCGGTGCGGCGGTCCCTGCGCTAAGCTTGCCGCGACGCAGCCGATGGAAGGCGCCATGACGACACCATACCCGCACGTTTTCGAGCCCTTGAAACTTCGCCACCGGACTCTCGCGAACCGCATCGTCTTCGGTGCGCACACGGCCAATATGAGCCACGAAGGCATCCCGGGCGAGCGGCACTTCGGCTACTACCGGGAGCGGGCGCGGGGCGGGGCCGCCATGATCGTCGTCGAGCCGGCGCCGCCGCACAAGACCGGCGTGCTGATCCGCGGCAACTTTCTGCACGGCACCGACGAGATCATCCCGCATTTCCGCCGGATCACCGACGAGTGCCACAGCCACGGCACCACAATGATCCATCAGATCTACCATGTCGGCGGGCATGGCGATCAGGACAACTCCTGGGCGCCCTACTGGTCGCCATCTGGCATTCCCTCAATGCACGATCCCTGGGGCAGCCACGCCATGCGCGAGGCCGAGATCGAGGAGCTGATCGCAAGCTTCATCGAGCAGGCCCGGCGCGATCGCGACTCCGGCTTCGACGGCATTGATCTCTTCGCGGGCTACAATTGCCTGATCGATCAGTTCTGGTCGCCGCTGACGAACCGGCGTACCGACAAATGGGGCGGCTCTCTCGAAAACAGGCTCCGGTTCACGGTCCGCATTGCCGAGGGCATCCGCAAAATGGCGGGCGACGGCTTCATCGTCGGCATGACGATCTCGGGTCCCGAGCCCTATCCGGGCGGCCTCACCATCGAGGACAAGCAGGAGATCGTCACCTGGCTCGATAGTCGCGGCCTCATCGACTACTACTCGGTTGGTACCGGGAGCTATCTCAACCAGTTTTCGAAGATCGTACCGAGCTTCCACTATGCCAACCTGCTCGGCCGCGACGACACGGCGGCCATCAAGGCCGTCGCCAGGCATGCCAAGGTGACGATGGAGGCCCGCGTCAAGTCGCCGGCCAATGCGGAAGACGTGATCTCGGCAGGCAAATGCGACCTCGTCTCGATCGTACGCGGCCAGATCGCCGATCCGCATCTCGCCAACAAGGCCAAGGAGGGGCGGCCTGAGGACATCCGCCCCTGCATCTCCTGCAACCAACTCTGCATCGGCCGTCGGATGCGCGACTACTGGATCTCATGCCTCGTCAATCCGTCGGTGGCGCGCGAGTCGAAGTGGGATGGCGACAAGCTCAAACCGACCGAAAAGCCCAAAGACGTGCTCGTGGTCGGCGGCGGTCCGGCGGGGTTGGAGGTCGCGCGTGCAGCCGCCGAGCGTGGCCACCGCGTGCGTCTCGTCGAGAAGGGGCCGGAGCTCGGCGGGCAGTTCAGGCTCGCGGCCGGCCAGCCCGAGCGCGGCGAGATCGGCGGCCTGCTCGAATGGTATCGCAAGCAGCTCGAGAAGATGCAGGTCCGCGTCGAGTTGAAGCACGAGATGACGGCGGAAGACATCAAGGCCTCGGGCGCCGATGTCGTCGTGCTGGCGACCGGCTCCAATCCCAATCGGACGGGCTGGCAGCGGTCGATGCCGCATCAGGATATGCTGCCCGGGGCCGATCAGCCGAGCGTCACGACCGTCCACGACGTGCTCGAGGGCACTGTGACGCCGGGCACCAACGTTCTCCTCCTCGACGATATCAACGGCTGGTGGCCGGCGAGCGGGACGGCGATCCACTTGGCCAAGCTCCGCCATCAGGTCACGATCGCAACCGCCGCCGAAAAGGCCGCCGGCCAACTCGACACCTCCGCCACCGGCGACACGACGCGTGAGCGCTTTGCCAAGCTCGGCATCGAGGTGTTGCTCGCCACCGCCGTCAAATCCTGGGACAATGGCCGTGCGACGCTCGTCAATCTCTACACGGGCGACGAGGAGGTGAGAGAGTTCGACACCCTCGTCACCGCGACGACGAACGTGCCGGAAGACCGCATCTTCAAGGCGCTCGAAGGCAGCGGCATCGCCCTGCACACACTGGGCGATGCGGTCCACGCCCGCACCGCCAGCATGGCCATCTACGAAGCGCGCGAGCTGGCATTGAAGATTTGAGAGGACGACATGAGTGCGAATGACATTGTGGTGGTCGGCATCGCGCGCACGCCGTGTGGCAGCCTGCTCGGCGAATTGTCGGCGGTCGCGGCGCCGGCGTTAGGCGCCATCGCGATCAAGGGCGCGCTGGAAAGGTCCAAGGTCAGGCCCGAGGCGATCGATCAGGTGATCATGGGCTGCGTGCTGGCGGCGGGCCAAGGCCAAGCGCCGGCAAGGCAGGCGAGCCGCAAGGCCGGCATTCCGGACTCCGTCGGCGCCATCACCATCAACAAGATGTGCGGCTCGGGCATGCAGGCCATCATGCAGGGGGCGGACGCCATCCGCGCGGGTTCGGCTGGCATCGTTGTCGCGGGCGGCATGGAGAGCATGAGCAATGCGCCCTACCTGATGCCGAAACTCCGCACCGGCAACAAGTATGGCCACGTCACGACATACGATCATATGGCGCTCGATGGTCTCGAGGATGCCTACGAACCCGGCCGCTCCATGGGCACTTATGCCGAGGACACAGCGAGTCAGTACCAGCTGACCCGCGCCATGCAGGACGCCTACGCCATCGAGAGCTTGCGCCGGGCCAAGTCAGCCAGCGAGAGCGACGCCTTCGCGGACGAGATCGTCGCCGTCGAGGTACCGGTTAAAGGCGGCAGCGAGACCGTCGCCTCCGACGAGCAGCCGCGCAAGTCCAGACCTGAGCAAATCCCCAAGCTC
>JANNSX010000221.1:0-2650 GCA_031403155.1 Hyphomicrobiaceae bacterium | reverse complement strand
GCCCCGGTGCTCTCCCACCATCCGCACGGCGCGCTCACGCACCTCCGGCGAGAATTTCCGAGTTGTCGATTCGTTTGTCATGGCTCCAATCTCTCAAGAGTTGGAGCCTCCGGCAAACCCGGGGCGGTTCATCGTCTTCGGCTTCGACGATGGCAACGTGGATAATGTCGACTTTCTCGACTACCACTAGAGTGTTTCCGTGATTGATTGAATCACTCCAACACCCTAGCAAATTGGTTTGTCGTGCTTCTCTTTGGAAAACCGCTTCGGATCCCGGCCTTCGCCGGGACAAGCTTTTCCGGAAGCACTCTAGGACGGAGCGGCCAGCATGCCGATGAAGACTCCTCCCCATGTCGGTGGCCTCATCCGGCGCACGGTCATCGAGCCGCTTGGACTCAATGTCACCAAGGCCGCCGCGGTTTTGGGCGTGACGCGGCCGGCTTTGTCCAACCTGCTCAATGGTCGCGCGGCGCTGAGCGCGGATATGGCGGTCAGGATCGAGCGCGCATTCGGTCCGCGAGCCGATCACCTGCTCAGGATGCAGGTGGCCTTCGATGTCGCCATGGCACGCGCCGACCGTGCCAATCTTGCCGTGCGTCCATTCAAGGCAGCATGACTCGAGGCACAGTGACCATCGCAACCGAGCAAGCCCCCGTCACGTCAGCCCCCCAATCCCTCTGGATCGGCCGGGGCGCCATGCTGACGACGGTGCTGCTGTGGAGCGCCTGGACCGTCGTCACCAGCCACGCCCTCAAAACCTCGATGACCGCCTTCGATCTAGCGCTATTCCGTTACGGCGTGCCGGCGATCGTGCTGCTGCCCGTGCTCCTGAAACACGGCCTCAAGGCCGGTGCCATGGGCTGGACCGGCACGCTGCTCATGGCCTTCGGCGCGGGGCTCCCCTTCCAGATCCTTATCGGCATCGGCATGCAGTGGTCGCCGGCCGCCAATGCCGGGGCCATGCTTTCGGGCACCATGCCGATGTTCGCGGCGATCCTCTCCGGCTACGTGCTCGGCGAAGCCTTCTCGCGGGCGCGCATCGCCGGTTTCGCGCTGATCGTCTCGGGCGTCGGACTGCTCGGACTGTTCAGCGCGTTGGCCGGTGCCCATGAACAATGGCACGGCTATCTCGCGCTGATGGCGGCGGCTTTCATCTGGGCGATCTACACCGTCACCATGAAGCGGGCGGGCGTCTCGGCGCTGCATGCAACCGCCATCGTCTCGGCCGTCGCGTTCGCGCTCGACCTCGCCGCACTCGGGCTCGGCGCGCCCTCGCGCATCCTCGAGGCCTCGCTCGGCGAGGTTCTGCTGCAGGCGCTCGTACAGGGCGTGGTCGCCGGTCTCATCGCCATGACGTTGTTCGGGTACGGAGTAGGCCAACTCGGCGCCTCGCGCGCGGCGGCCTTCGTCTCGCTCATTCCGGGAATCGTGGCGCTGATGGCCGTGCCGATGCTGGGCGAGACCATCGGCTGGGGCACCATCGCCGGCATTGCTATCGTCAGCGCCGGCGTGGCGCTGGCGAGCGGGGCCTTCGAGCGCAGTGTGGCGTCGCGCCTTAGTTGACCAGTGTTGCGGCTAGGCTCGTGTCAACTAAGGCGCGATGAACGCCACACTAAGCCTATGGACTTGCTAGTGGCCCTTATGTCCCGCCTAAATCGCATCATAGCCGCGAGCGCATTCGATTTAGGCGCGACGGGCCACTAGAGCGCTATTCGATCTGACGGAATCAGATCGGCGCTCTAGATCATTGGTTTTGAGCACTTTCTTTCGACCAACCGGTACCCACTTGGTCGGAAAGTGCTCTAGGTGATCCGCCGCCGCGAGGCGGCCGTAGTCGTATGGGAGTTAATTTATCCAGCGCGATCAGATTGCAGGGAGGCCGCCCATGCCCTTGAGCCAGGACATCATCAATCTCTACGACGCCTTTACGCATGGCCAGTTGAACCGGCGCGCCTTCATGGAGAAACTGACGCTGCTAGCCGGGGGTGTGGCGGGGGCGACCACCCTGCTCGGCGTACTCGCCAATGATTATGCGCAAGCCGCCCTCGTCGCCGAGGACGATCCCCGGCTCGCCACCGCCTCGCAGATGTATCCGAGCCCGGCTGGTGATGTCCGCGCCTATCTCGTCTGGTCGAAGGAAGGGGCGAAGCGCCCGGCCGTCATCGTCGTGCACGAGAACCGGGGCCTCAACGCGCACATCAAGGATGTGGCGCGCCGTATCGCGCTCGAGGGCTTCATCGCCATCGCGCCTGACGTGCTGACGCCGGAAGGCGGCACATCTGAGGACGAGGACAAGGCCCGCGATCTCATCGGCAAACTCGACGAGAAGGGGGCGATCGCCCGGCTGGTCGCCGCCGTCGATTTCGCCCGCTCGATCCCCGAGAGCACGGGCAAGACGGGGGCCGTCGGATTCTGCTGGGGTGGCGGCATGGTCAACCAGATGGCGGCCCACGCGGACCAGCTCGACGCCGGAGTCGCCTATTACGGCCGCCAGCCGACGGCAGACCGTGTGCCCGGCATCAAGGCGGCGCTGATGCTCCACTACGCCGGGAAGGACGACCGCATCAATGCCGGCATCGCGGATTACGAAGCGGCGCTGAAAGCGGCGGGCAAGACCTACGAGCTCCACATGTACGAAGGCGCCCAGCAC
>JANNSX010000220.1:0-20007 GCA_031403155.1 Hyphomicrobiaceae bacterium | reverse complement strand
AACCGCCGGCTCATGGCCCACTACGAAGCCCTCGCCATGATCGCCGTCGGCTACGTCAAGCTTGCGATGATCTCCGTCATGCTGAAGCGCCTGACAGAAGCCCGCCCTTGATCTATCGTGCAAACTTCCGAGTCAGGCTCTTAGAGGTTGTCGCCGCCGAAGCCCGTCACCTGGCAGGTGACATTCTGCTTCTTCAGCTTGGCGCAAACGCTCTGAGCCTGCTGCGCGCTCGTGAAGGGGCCCGTCACGAGCCGGTAGCTCGAGGGGTCGTTGGGGTTCGCCTGCGCCCGCGCCGACAGGCCCTTGAGAACCTCCCCATGCCGCTCGTTCAGCAGGTCCCAGTTGAGCTGAAGGGCTTCGGGCGAGGTCGACACGGCGAGCTCTAAGCCAAACTTGCGTTTCTCGGCTTTTGGCGCCGGCTCGACCGAGGCATCGGCGAGCTGGTCGCCGGTCTCTGCGCCCGCCTCGGCAAGGCTTTCTTCGGCTTTCTTTTTCTTGTCGGCTTTGGTCGGGACGGCAGGCTCGCTTTCCACGAGATCATCGCTGCCGGCGCCGTCGGATCCGATCACGACGCCGGTGATGCCGCTTTCCTCGGGCTCCGCTTGCGTTTTCTTCTTCTGCGAGACGGATACCGCCGATGCCTCGCCGGTCTGCACCTGGATGCTGGCGTTCTCGATCGTGTCGAGGCGCTCCGTCAGGCTTTGATTGGTCGCAATCACCGTCCGGACCTCGCCCCGCACCTGCACGAGCTGATCCTTCAGCGCGGCGATCTCGCTTTCGAGCGCCGCCGTCGAGGAGGGATCGGCCTCGGCCATCTCATTGGATTCCGTCGCCACCGACTTAGGCGATCCGAAAACGGCCATGAGTTGGTTTGGGGCCAGGATGAGCGCGGAGAGATAGATGAGCGCTCCCGCGGCCAGCATCAGCCACAAGAGCAGATAGAGCGCGCTGCCCCGCTTGCGCTGGGGTGTCGGCGGGCCGAGGTCGAGACCGGCGGCGTTGGACAGAATGTTTGTCTTCATGTTACGCGGCCGCGCGGCCCCCCAGGTGAACAGCTCAACCGGATTTCATCCGGCGCTTCACAAATCCATGCGATTCGTCGGAAAGTGCTCTGAGTCGGGGGCCACACTCAATGTTGCGACCAAGCACAAGGGGGGCTCTGCGGCACAAGCTGTGGATAGTCCCAGGCCCTGAGGCTATGAGTGGGGCTGAGGTCGGGCCTGTCCGCCCACGCTTCTAGAGCGCTATTCGATCTGACGGAATCAGATCGGCGCTCTAGGTTATTGGTTTTGAGCACTTTCTTTCGACCAACCGGTATCCACTTGGAAGGACAAGTGCTCTAGGCCGGAAAGGACGTTTACGGCATGCACCTTGCGTCGCTACGTTCGCCTATGGCCAGGCCCGGGGAAAGGTTAAGACGAAAATGAGCGAAAGACCGCTGCTGATCGTGGTGCTGGCGGCCGGCAAAGGCACGCGGATGAAATCGGCGCTGCCGAAAGTGCTCCATCAGGTGGGCGGGCGTTCGCTCTTGGGACATGTGCTGGCGGCGGCCACGGCGGCCGGCGGTAGCCGGGTCGCGGTCGTCGTGGGTCCCGGCATGGACAATGTCGGCGCCGAGGCTCGGGCGCAGGTGCCGGATGTCGAAACCTTCGTACAGGTGAGCCAGCTGGGGACGGGCGATGCGGCGCTCGCCGCCCGGGCAGCCATCGAGAGCCACGATGGCGACGCACTCGTCGTACTCGGCGACAGCCCCTTCCTGACGTCCGAGACGCTGATCCGCACGCGCCATTCGCTCCAGGGTGATGCCGGCATCGCCGTCGTCGGCTTCGAAGCGGCCGACCCGACCGGCTACGGACGCCTCCTCGTCGATGGCAATGGCAGCGTCACGGCCGTCCGCGAGGAGAGGGAGGCGAGCGCCGAGGAGCGCAAGGTCCGGCTCTGCAACTCGGGCGTTATTGGGTTCCGCGGCGAGCGGATGCTTGAGATATTGTCAGCCATCACCGACCAGAACGCCAAGGGTGAGTACTACTTGACGGATGCCATTGAGATCGGTCGGGCAAAGGGTGTTCGCAGCGTTTATGTCACGGGTAGCGCGGAGGAGACGCTCGGCATCAACGACCGTGCCCAGCTCGCGGCGGCCGAACGCATCTTCCAGGACCGCGCCCGCGCCAAGCTCATGGCGGAGGGCGTGACGATGATCGCGCCCGAGACCGTGTTCGTTTCCCACGATACGCGGATCGGACAGGATGTCGTCATCGAGCCCTTCGTTGTCATCGGGCCCGGCGTCACGATCGGCGATAACGTGCAGATTCGTGCCTTCACCCACCTGACCGGAACCGACGCCAAATCGAAAAAGGGCGTCGCCATCGGCGCGCGGGCCGAGATCGGCCCCTACGCCCGATTGAGGCCCGGCGCCTCGATCGGCGAGGACGTGCACGTCGGCAATTTCGTCGAAGTGAAGAATGCTAGCCTTGAGAACGGCGCCAAGGCCAATCACCTCGCCTATATCGGCGACGGGCGCGTGGGCGAGAAAGCCAACATCGGCGCCGGCACGATCTTCTGCAATTACGACGGCTTCAACAAGCACCATACCGATGTCGGCGCCGGCGCCTTCGTCGGCTCGAACACTTCGCTCGTCGCCCCCGTCAAGATCGGCGACGGCGCCTATGTCGGCTCGGGCAGCGTCATCACCAGGGATGTCGCGCCGGACGCGCTCGCGGTCGAGCGCTCCAAGCAGGAAGAGAAGCCCGGATGGGCCGCGAAATACCGCCAGTTGATGGCGCGCCGCAAGAAATCCAGAAACTGACGGCGGACCACGAAAGACAACGAAACCAGACGTGAATTGAGCCTTCGAATCGAGCGGGCTAGCAAGAAGCCGGGCCGATTCGGGCACTTCGACGAGGAAAACTCAGCATGTGCGGAATTGTCGGAATCCTGGGGCGCCAACCGGTCGCCGAGCAATTGGTCGATGCACTGCGGCGGCTCGAGTATCGCGGCTATGATTCCGCGGGCATCGCCACCGTCGAGAAGGGCCGCCTCGATCGCCGCCGCGCCGAGGGCAAGCTCAAGAATCTCGAGGTGAGGCTTGCCAGCGAGCCGCTCGTCGGCACCGCCGGCATCGGCCATACGCGCTGGGCGACCCATGGCGCGCCCGTCGAGCGCAATGCCCATCCGCATATGACGAAGCGCGTCTCGGTCGTCCACAACGGCATCATCGAGAACTTCCGCGAGATCAAGGACGAGCTCACGGCCGACGGCGTGACCTTCACGACCGACACCGACACCGAGGTCGTCGCACATCTGGCGACACGTGCGCTCGATCGCGGCCTCAAACCCGCCGAGGCCGTCGCCGAGACCCTGAAGCGCATCCGCGGCGCCTTCGCGCTCGCCTTCATCTTCGCCGGCGAGGATAACCTGATGATCGGCGCCCGCCAGGGGCCGCCGCTCGCGGTCGGCTATGGCGAGGGCGAGATGTATCTGGGCTCGGATGCCATCGCGCTCGCGACGCTCACCGACACGGTCAGCTATCTGGAGGACGGCGATTGGGCGATCCTGACGCGCTCAGGCGTCGAGATCCGCGACGCTTCCGGCAAAAAGGTCGAGCGGCCGCGGATCAAATCACAGGCGAGCTCGCTCCTCGTCGACAAGGGCAATCATCGCCACTTCATGGCGAAGGAGATCTACGAGCAGCCCGAGGTCATCAGCCACACGCTGGCGAACTATCTCGACTTCTCGGAAGGGCGTGCCCGCAAGCTCGATTTGCCCATCGATTTTTCCAAGATCTCGCGGCTCACCATCTCGGCTTGCGGCACGGCCTACTATGCGGGGATGGTCGGCAAGTCCTGGTTCGAGCGCTATGCGCGGCTGCCGGTCGAGATCGATGTCGCTTCCGAGTTCCGTTATCGGGAGGCCCCCGTCGAGAAGAACGGCCTGGCGCTCTTCATCTCGCAGTCCGGCGAAACCGCCGACACGCTGGCGGCACTGCGTTACTGCAAGGCCCAGGGGCAGAAGATCGCGGTCATCGTCAACGTCAAGGGCTCGACGATTGCGCGAGAGGCCGATGTGGTGCTGCCTATACTCGCCGGCCCGGAGATCGGCGTCGCCTCGACCAAGGCCTTCACCTGCCAGCTTTCGGTGTTGGCTTCACTCGCCCTTGTCGCCGGCCGCCAGCGGGGCACGCTCACCGAGGCCAAGGAGCGCGAGCTCGTCCAGGCGCTCGCCGAGGTGCCGCGGCATATCTCGACGATCCTGCGCGACGAGGAGCAGTTCGAGAAAATTTCTCATGGCCTATCGAAGGCCAGGGACATTCTCTATCTCGGCCGCGGAACCTCCTATACGATTGCTTTGGAAGGCGCTCTCAAGCTCAAGGAAATCTCCTACATCCATGCCGAGGGTTATGCCGCCGGCGAGCTGAAGCACGGCCCTATTGCTCTCATTGACGAGAACGTGCCGGTCGTCGTCGTCGCGCCCGAGGACGAGCTGTTCGAGAAGACCGTCTCGAACATGCAGGAGGTCGCCGCGCGCGGCGGCCAGATCGTGCTCTTGAGCGATGCCGATGCGGCCAAGGCTGGCTGCAAGGCGGCTGCGGCGGTGAAAATGCCCAAGGTGCACGACTTCGTGACGCCGATCGTCTACGCCGTGCCGGTCCAGCTTTTGGCCTATCACACGGCCGTTTTGATGGGCACGGACGTCGACCAGCCGCGGAATCTAGCCAAATCCGTGACTGTGGAATAATCTCGCCATACTTCTAACCTTGTGTTGGTCCGAATCGCGGGGTTCGATAGCCTGTTCTTTTCAGGCTGAACGAGGGGCGGCGATCATGGCCTTCTGGCAGGATCGAAACTATTTGCGCGCGACGGGTGCTGCCGTTGTGCTGGCGATGTCGATAGGGATGGCGGCGGCCGAAGAGTCGGCGCTGTTGGCGCCGGGCGTCGCCGCCTATCAGTCAGGCAAGACCGATCAGGCCATCAAGGCGCTCTCGGGCGTGCTGACCGGCGGCACGGCTTCCGGCACCGATGTGGCGCGCGCCTACTATTTCCGGGGCCTCGCCTATTCGAAATCGGGCAAACCGGCCCAGGCCATCGCCGATCTCAACAATGCGCTCTGGCTGAAGGGCCTGGCGACCGATGAGCAGGCAAATGCCTATCTGGCGCGCGGCAAGGCCTATCAGGCGACCGGCCTCGACTCCCGCGCGGCACAGGATTTCCGTGCGGCCGAGAAGCTCTTGCCGGGAGCCGCCGGCCAGGAACTCGCCGCCGTGCAGGTGGCGCAGACCGAGGTGCCTGCCGCTGGGGTCGAATTGCAGAACAATCAGGCACCAGCGGTTGAAACCGCAACCGAGGCCCCGGCGGCGTCGGGCTCGGCGGCTCTGGTGCTCGCCCCATCGACCGTTCAGACCGCGGCGAAGAAAAAGTCGACCAACGCGACCAGTACGGCCACCGTCGGCGGAACCGCGACGGCGACTGCGGGCGCGACAACGGACACGGCCGGAACGCTGCGCGAGCGCAGCGGCACGGTTTCCCGCACCAGCTCTTCCGAAGCGCTCTCGACGGCAACCGTGCCGAGCGGCAATGGCTCAATCTTTTCCGGTGGCGGCGACTTCTTCTCGAACCTCTTCAGCTCGGACTCCTCCAATGAGCCGGCCGTGACAGAGTCGACCAGCGCTCCGGCCGTCGAGGCAGCGCCGGCCAAGCGTAAGGCCACGCTCGCGCGCGGCGAGGGCGCCGACTTCAGCACGACATCGGTCACGGAAGCGCCTGCGGCAACGGTGGTCGCGAGCAATGAGGCTGCCCTGCCTGCCGTAACCGCAACCGCAACCGATACGCCCCTCGTGCTGGCGCCTGCGACGACCGGCAGCGCCGCCGAGGCCACGGCAGCCGAAGCGAGCTTTGTGGCCGAAACATCGGCAGCCGATCCGCAAGTCTCGAGCTGGTCGTCCGAGGCGGTCGACGAACAGGCGTCGTTCACCGCAACCACCGACGCGGCGCCTGCGCCAACGGGTGGCAGCGACACCCTGGCGGATGTCGGAACCAGCGTCGGATCCTTCTTCGAGGGGCTGTTCTCCGGCAATCAGCCCGCCGATGCGACGGGCTCGGCAATCCAGGCGGCCCCTCAGCCGGCTGCTCAGGAAGTTCAGGTGGCCGCAATCGAACCGGCGGCGCAACCTGTCAACGAGGCTACACCTGCGGGCCGCTACCGGGCGCAGATCGCCACCGTCCGCTCGCCCGAGGAAGCCCAAATCATTGCCCGCCGGATGCAAACCGAACGCAAGGCGCTGCTCGGCGACCGCCGCGCCGATGTCGAGCCCGTCGTGCTCGGCAATATGGGCACCTTCTATGCGGTGATGGTCGGGCCGTTTGCCGACGAGCGCGCGTCGGAGAAGTTCTGCGGCAAGCTGCAGGGCGAAGGCTTCGACTGCTTCGTGGCGGAGCCCTAAAGTGCTTCCGGAAAGAGCTTGTCCCGGCGAAGGCCGGGATGCGAAGCGGTTTTCCGAAAAGAAGCACGAGAGGCCAGGACCTAGGGCACCGTTGTTCGGTCACGCAGCTCTCGCAGACAGTGTTCCTCCGGCCGGACTGGCTATCTTCCAAAGCGCTGCCGAATTGGACTAGAGTCCAGCGCCGATCGCTCGGCGGGGACGAGGTGTGATGCAAGGTCAGTCGACAGGTTCGCAAAGTGATCAGGGCGGGCGCAATGAGCTGCCCGAGCAGCTCGCGCGTCTTACCGACCCTGATAGCAACCCCGCCCCGAGGATGCGCTTAGGCTCCCTGATCAGGAACTACTTCTTGACCGGCATCATCATCGTCGGGCCGCTGGGCATCACGCTCTATGTTGCTTGGTGGTTCATCGGCTTTGTGGATGCTTGGGCCCGGCCGGTCATGCCTGACATCGAGACTTGGCTGCGAGGCCTGCTCCCGGTGAGCTACGCCGAGTGGCTGGCTTCGAGTAAGATCATCGGTGTGCTCTTCGCCATCATCGGCATTACCATCATCGGTGCGCTCGCGGCTAACCTGCTGGGCCGAACGATCCTCAGCTATGGCGAGTTGATGCTCGGCCGCATGCCAGTCGTGCGCAACGTCTACTCCGGCTTAAAGCAGATCTTCGAGACCGTGCTATCCGAGAGCGGCAACTCCTTCCAGAAAGTCGGACTGGTGGAATTCCCCCGCAAAGGCATGTGGTCCATCATCTTCATCGCTGGCGACTCGCGCGGCGAGGTCGACGTGCGTCTCTCCCAGGACGAGCCGACGATCTGCGCCTTCCTGCCCTGCACGCCGAACCCGACGACCGGCTATCTCATCTATGTGCCCAGGAGCGAAGTTATCGAGCTCGAGATGACCATCGAGGAGGCGGCCAAGCTCGTCATCTCGGCCGGCCTCATTGCGCCCGAGTTCAGGGGCGGCGGCGACCTGCCGGCCATGGCCGGCGCCGCGCTGAAGTCCGCTGTCGGGCCGCGCGTGACGCCCGGGCAGCGGTGAAGTCTTCAACCAAGGACGTTGGTTTGGGTCAGACCCGCAGGGTCTGACCCCGGTCTGATGTCTTCGCAAAAGGGTCAGACCCGCAGGGTCTGGCCCTCAGCCACCACTACGTCTTATCCGCCGCGAGCACACCGGCCGTCGCCCAATTCTCTTTGTCGACATCGTCGATGACGATGATCACCTGCTCGGGCGTGCTGCCGCAAGTCTTGATAAAACTGTCGGTCAGCTCCTTGGCGAGCGCCCGCTTCTGTTCGCGCGTCCGTCCCTTGTACATCTCGACCCGGATGATGGGCATGTGATCGCTCCTCGGTTTCTCTTCGGCCGCGAGTTCTAGAGTGCTTCCGGAAAAGTGCGAAGCGGTTTTCCGATAAGAAGCACGGAAAACCAACAATGTGCTTCCGGAAAAGTGCGAAGCGGTTTTCCGATAAGAAGCACGACAAACCAGGGAAACAGGATATCGGAGTGATTTAAGCAAAGGAGGATGCACGCCAAAGAGGATCGACGGTAGGCGCAATCCTGGCGCGCGCCCCCTTTTCGTCAGGCCTCGCGCGGGTTTAGAGTACGCGAAGGACCGGTGAGCGGGCCTGGTCGTTCAAAACGCATTAGGAGGAAAGCATGTGCCATCACTGCGTCGTCGAAAGCGTCAAAGACCGTATGCTCGATCGCAGGCGCCTGTTCACGGGCGCCGCCATGGCCGCCGTCGCGGTCGCCGCCGGCTCATCGATCCTGCCTGCCGCCGCCCAGGTTTCTGCAACCGGCAAGGCCATGGACATGACGCATGAGCTGCACCCGGATTTTCCGACCTATTTCGGCGCCCAGCAATTCTGGCTCGAGCCGAAATTCACCTACGCCAAGGAGAAGTTCAATCTGAACGAATGGCGCCTCAACGAGCACACCGGCACGCATATGGACGCGCCGTTGCATTTCTCGGCCGACGGCAAGAGCATTTCTGAGATTCCCGTGGAAAGCCTCATCGTGCCGGTCTCCGTTGTCGATATTCGCGAGAAGGCGGCCGCGAGTGCGGACGCCGAGGTCACGCCCGACGACCTCAAGGCCTGGATTGCTGCCAATGGTCCGTTGCCGAAGGGCGGCTGCGTCGCCATGAATTCCGGCTGGGATGCACATCTGGGCACCGACAAGTTCCGCAACGCCGACGGCGAGAAGAAAATGCACTTCCCGGGCTTCCATCTCGAGGCTGCAAAAATGTTGATCGAGGATGGCAACAGCATCGGCATTGCCGTCGACACGCTCTCGCTCGACTTCGGCATGTCCCCGGATTTTGCGGCCCACTACGCCTGGCTGCCGACGGGACGCTGGGGCATCGAGAACCTCGCAAATCTCAGTTCGCTCCCAGCCAAGGGCGCGACCCTCATCGTCGGCGCGCCGAAAGTGAAGGGCGGCACCGGCGGCCCCTGTCGCGTCTTTGCGATCGCCTAGCTCGTCTACGTGACCTGGCAAACAGCGGGCGGCGCTCTGTCGCCCGCTGTCTCATTGAGATCGAAAGGCTGCTCCCATGACCGTCCGCACGGACTACCCGCGCCAGATCAAAGTCCTGCGCGATGTGTTCATTCCGTTGAAGGACGGCACCAAGCTCGCGGCGCAGATCTGGCTGCCGGTCGATGCCGAGAAGGATCCCGTCCCGGCGATCCTGGAGTATCTCCCTTATCGCAAGCGCGACGGAACCTCCGAGCGCGATGCCGTGACCCATCCTTACTATGCCGGCTTCGGCTATGCGGGCGTGCGCGTCGATATCCGCGGCACCGGCGACAGCGACGGCATCCTCTACGACGAATACTCCAAACCGGAGCAGGATGACGGGCTCGAGGTCATCGCCTGGCTTAGCCGACAGAAGTGGTGCAACGGCTCGGTCGGCATGATCGGTATCTCCTGGGGCGGCTTCAACGGCCTCCAGATCGCGGCGCGGAGGCCGAAAGCCCTCAAGGCCGTCGTGACCCTCTGCTCGACCGACGACCGCTACGCCGACGACATCCATGCCATGGGCGGGTCGCTGCTCGTCGACAAGGTGTCGTGGGGTGCGACCATGTTCTCGATCATCACGACGCCGCCCGATCCGGCGCTCGTTGGCGACAAGTGGCGGCAGATGTGGCTCGATCGCATGGGCGAGCATGCGCCCTGGCTGCTCCACTGGCACGAGCATCAGCGGCGCG
Source organism: Hyphomicrobiaceae bacterium (assembly GCA_031403155.1). Classification (GTDB taxonomy): domain Bacteria; phylum Pseudomonadota; class Alphaproteobacteria; order Rhizobiales; family Hyphomicrobiaceae; genus JANNSX01. Next base: position 10,367 of record JANNSX010000220.1, on the reverse strand, counting down.
ACAGCTTCTTCGAGCACGGCTCGGTCTGCGAGGATTATCGGGCCATCAAATGCCCGGTCTATGCGGTCGGCGGCTGGGCGGACGGCTACTCGAATGCGGTCTTCCGGCTCCTCAAGGGGCTGAGGGTTCCGCGCAAGGGGCTGGTTGGTCCCTGGGCGCACAAGTATCCGCATTTCGCATTACCGGGCCCCAGCATCGGCTTCCTGCAGGAGACATTGAGGTGGTGGGACAAGTGGCTCAAGGGCATCGAGACCGGCATCATGGACGAGCCGATGTTGCGCGTCTGGATGCAGGACCCGATCGCACCGCGCCGCCACTATGAAGAGCGGCCAGGTCGCTGGGTCGCCGAGGATGTCTGGCCCTCGAAGCGCATCAAGGCAAGGCGGATGGCGATGGGTGTGGGCACGCTCGGCGGCAAGCCCGGCAAGGGTACGCTCTCGATCTGCTCCCCTGAAACCGTCGGGCAGACCGCTGGGCGCTTCTGCCCCTACGGCCTTGATCCCGACATGCCCGACGATCAGCGCATCGAGGCCGGCGGATCGCTCGTCTTCGACAGCGCGCCGCTCGAAGAGGACTTGGAAATGCTCGGCGCGCCGATCGCGCAGCTCGTGCTGTCCGCCGACAAGCCCGATGCCAAGGTCGTCGCCGTGCTCTCCGAGGTGCTGCCGGATGGCGCGGTGACGCGTGTGAGTTACGGCGTGCTCAATCTCACGCATCGCAACAGTCACGCCGTGCCCGAAGCCATTGTTCCGGGCGAGGCAATGACGGTATCGGTCAGGCTCAACGAGTCGTCGCACCGCTTTGCAAAAGGCAACCGCGTCCGCATCGCGCTCTCGACCGCCTACTGGCCGATCGTCTGGCCAGCCCCTGAGCGGGCGACGCTGACCATCCATCTCGACAAGAGCCGGCTCGATTTTCCGGCGCGCCCGCCACGACCGGAAGACAATGATCTCGCGGCCTTCCCGCCGGCGGAGAGTTCCGCGCCCCTCGAGCAGACCATGCTCCGCGACGAGTCTTCCCACTGGTCGATCGAGCAGGATTTCGCGTCCGGCGTGATGACCCACAAGCGCTGGTCGGACGATGGCGAGTGGCGGATCGACGAGATCGATTGGACATCCGGCGGTTGGTCGAAACGCGCCAATTCGATCCACCCGTTGGACCCACTCTCGGCCAAGGCGAGCTACCGCATCGAGAAAACCTTCGGGCGCGGCGACCTCAAGCTGAAAATTCTCACCGGCGTCGATATGCATGCGGAGCGGAAGCACTTCGTCATCGAAGCCAACCTCCAGGCCTTCGAGGGCGGCATGGAAGTTCTCAAGCGGACGTGGACGAAGAAGGTGCCGCGCGATCATGTGTGAAGAAGCAGAGAATTTTCCAGCCTCAAGTACTTACGGCGTGCCGGCCCTCTCACTTGGGGAGAGGGTGGCGCGGTCCATGCGGAGCATGGCTCCGCCATGACTGCGCCGGGAGAGGGGTTGAGTTGAGCGAATTCCCTCGACTGCTTCCTTGCCAAGCACGAGCCCGCCGAGAGCACTGAAAAACGCTCGACCCCTCTCCCGCGCTTGTTTGCTTGCGCGCCTTCGGCACGACCCGGCACCCTCTCCCTTCGTGCCGGAGGCGCGCCTTCGGCACGAAGGGGGAGGGCCGGATGTGGCAATTGCTTCTGGCACTCATAAGCTTTGTGGATGTGGCGTCGACTTTGTGTCCATTGTATCAGCAGGTATGCATGGCTATCCGCACCAGCTATCCCTTCGCCATCGAGACCATCGATCCCTATTGGATCGTGCTCGCCGACGGCACGCGCATCGCCGCGACTCTCTGGCGGCCGGTGACGGCCGCACGCGTGCCCGTCGTCTGCGAGATGGTGCCCTACCGGCGTCGCGACGGAACGGTGTTCCGCGATCTCGAGATGCATCCCTGGATGGCGGGACACGGGATCGCGGTTGCGCGCGTCGACATTCGCGGCTCCGGCGATTCCGATGGCATTCTCGCCGGCGAGTATCTGCCGCAAGAGCAGGACGATGCCGTCGAGATCATCGCGCATTTCGCCGCCCAATCCTGGTGCAATGGCAACATCGGCATGCAGGGCATCTCCTGGGGCGGCTTCAATGCGCTGCAGGTCGCAGCCCTCCGGCCGCCCGCCCTCAAAGCCATCATTACCCTCTGCTCGACCGATGATCGGTATGCCGACGACGTCCACTACATGGGCGGCGCGCTGCTGACCGAGGACGTCACGTGGTCGAATTTCATGCTGGCGACCAATGCGCTGCCCCCCGATCCGCGGATCGTGGGCGATCGGTGGAGGGAGATGTGGCAGCAGCGGCTCGCCGCCCACCGGTCGTGGTCGGAGACCTGGCTCGCGCATCCGGCGCGCGATGCCTATTGGCGGCAAGGATCGGTCTGTGAGGATTTTTCAGCGATCGAGGCCGCGGTGCTCGCCGTCGGCGGGTGGGAGGACAGCTATTCGAACGCCATCCCGCGATTGCTCGCCGGCCTCGACGGCCCATGCAAGGGCATCATCGGCCCCTGGACCCACACCTATCCCTGTCGAGGCGCGCCCGGCCCGAACATTGGCTATCTGCAGGAGGCGTTGCGCTGGTGGCGGCAGTGGCTCCGTGGCGAAGATACCGGCATCATGGCCGAGCCGAAGCTGCGCGTCTGGATCGGCGACAGCGAGCGGCCGGCGCCATGTTACACCGAGCATCGCGGTACGTGGGCTGCCGAGGCCGAATGGCCGAGCCCAAGGATTGTCACGCACTCGCTCTATCTCAACGACAGGCTGCTTGCGCCGGAGGCGGAACCCGGACCGGAGCTTGCCGTCGCCTCGCCCGCCACTGCCGGCACCGATTGTGGACGCTGGGGTGGGTATGGCGGCACGTCGCCCGATTTGCCGATCGACCAGCGGCGCGAGGACGGACTGGGTCTCACCTTCGACACCACCCCTCTCGAGGCGGACCTCATACTGCTCGGCGCGCCCGAGGTCGAGATCGAGGCGAAGGTCGACCGGCCCCGCGCGACAATCACCGCGCGGCTGTGCGACGTGTTTCCCGATGGTACATCGGCCCTCATCACCTATGGCGTGCTCGACCTCACGCATCGGCACGGACACGACCGGGCTGTCGCTTGTCCTGTGGGCGAGGCTTTCCGCTTCCGCCTGCGATTGAACGACGTCGGCCGCCGTATTCCCGCTGGTCACCGCCTGCGGTTGTCGCTGGCAACCGCGCACTGGCCGATCCTGTGGCCGGACCCGGAACCGGCCACGCTGTCGATGCCGTCCGGCGTGTCGCGCCTCGAGCTGCCACTGCGTCCGCCTGAACCGCGCGACGGCGCAGTGCAATTCCTGCCTGTCGAGGTTTCACAATCTGCACGGATCAGCGTGATCGAGCCGGGCGCCGAGACCCGGCGGATCACGGACGAAATCGGCGCTGGCACCCGCAGTATCGCGCTCGTTAACGATCACGGTGTCGTCCGTTTGGATGACAGAGTCATTACAACCGGTTCCTACAGCCGCGACCATTTTACCATTGATCAGCGTTCTCCCTTGTCGGCTCGGGTCGAGACAGAGTACGCAATGACGCTGCAATCCGGAGAGGCATCGGTCGAAAGCCGCGCCGTCTCCACGCTGAGCTACGAGGGGAGTGCACTACTGCTCACATGGAGGCTCGAGGTGCGTGAGCAGGATCTGCTCGTGCATGAAGCTTCCGGTGAGCGGCGGTTCGCACGCGATCTCTATGAAGAAGCCGAAGCCGGTGCGGCGCGCAAGCGCTGATACGTTGGTACGCTCCCGCGTTGAGGGGCCCCCTCGCTTTTCCCGCGAATCTCCCGAGGTCCGAAAGCGGCTCATCGTCGAGGCCGCGATCAAATGTCTCGACCAGGGCGGTGCGGCCAATCTGACCGTTTCCTCAATCATGGCCGAGGCCGGCGTCTCTCGCGGCCTCGTCAACCACTACTTCCCGAGTATCAGCGAACTGCTCGTGGAAGCCTACAAGGCCATGCTGGACGGGCTCTCCAACTCGGCGATGACGGACATGAAGCGCCGGTCGCCCGGGCCCGCGATGGACCTCAAGGCCATGATCGACGTCGCGTGCAGCCCGCTCATCTTCGAGAAGCCGCACAACCAGGCCTGGCTCGAGATCTGGGCGCTGATGGCGAAGGAACCGGCGTTGCGCAAGCTGCACGGCGAGATCTACCGCTCCTACCACCGGGAGCTGATCGGGGCGATCGAGCGCGTTGCCAACACCCGCCGCCGCAAAGCCGATGCGTCGGGTCTGGCAACAGCGGCAATCGCCCTCGTCGACGGACTCTGGCTCAACTGGAGCATCGACTCCCGGTTCGTGTCGGCCGAGGAGGCCAAGCGCGCGGTCTACGATCTCTTCGAGGCGCGGCTGGGTCCGCTTTAGTTTTCTTTGGCTTGGCGCACGTTCTACGGCGAACCGGTACCCACTTCGCCTGAACGTGCGCTACGGCTTCCCGTGTATCTGCCGTTTGCGGCGCGCCATGTAGTCCTTGAGCGCATCGTCGATGCCCGCATCAATGGACGGACGCTCGTACTCGGTGAGCAGGGCTTTCCAAAGCTGGTTGGCTTTCTCGCGCGCCATCACGCGGCCGCGCTCGGTCCACAGATCGTAGTTGTCCCAGTTGGAGAGGATCGGCTGGTAGAAGGCCGTCTGGTAGCGCTCGAGAGTATGCGCCGCGCCAAAGAAGTGGCCGGCCGGACCGACCTCGGCGACCGCGTCGAGCGCGAGCGTCGCCGGCGATACTTCGAAGGGCTCGCAATAGGCCTGCATCATCTGCAACAGCTCGGCGTCGAGGATGAGCTTCTCGAAGGAGGCTGTCAGGCCGCCGTTGAGCCAGCCGGCCGCGTGCAGGACCATGTGCGCGCCGCCCATGATCGACCCCCACAAGGCCATCATGCTCTCATAGGCCGCCTGCGCATCGACGTCGTTGGCGGCCGTCACATTGCTCGAGCGGAAGGGCACGCCGATGTGGCGCGCGAGCTGGCCGGAGGCGTGGGCGGCTTGCGTGTATTCCGGCGTGCCGAACGCCGGCGCGCCCGAGCGCATGTCGACATTGGAGGTGAAGCCGCCATACATCACCGGCACGCCCGGCCGGACGATCTGGCACAAGGCGATGCCGGCGAGGGCCTCGGCATGTTGCAGCGCAAGTGCCCCTGCGATCGTGACCGGCGCCATTGCGCCCGACAGTGTGAACGGCGTGATGACGTTGACCTGGCCATGCTCGGCAAAGGTCATGAGCCCCTCGGCCATGGGAACATCGAGCTGGAGGGGAGAATTGGTATTGATGATCGTTGTGAAGATCGGCCGATCGATTAATCCCTCGCGCGTCGTGCCGAGCGAGATCGCCCCCATCTCGAGCCCGTCGATGGCGCGATCGGTGCCGAGGCCCTGTGGCTGCCAGTTTTTGTCGAGCAGCGTGATCTCGGCATAGTAGAGGTCGAGATGCCGGCTCTCGGCCGGCAGGTCGAGCGGCTCGAAGGGGCCGCCGCCTTCCTGATGAATGACGTTCAGCTGTTGGATGAGTTTCAGATAATCGCACATCTCGGCATAAGTGCCGGTGCGCCGGCCAGTGGTGATGTCGGCGACATAGGCCGGCCCGCCGACGGAGCTAAAGATGCAGGAGCGACCACCGAGCTTAAGATTGCGCGCCGGATTGCGGGCCTCGAGTGTGAACTGCGACGGCGCATTCCGGACCTCCGCCATCAGCATGGTACGGTCGAAGCGGACACGCAGATTGGATTCGTCCACTGTGGCGCCCGCCTGGCGATAGAGCGCGCGGGCGCGCGGCTCAAGCACCTTCATGCCGGTCGTCTCGAGGATGTCGAGCGCGGCAGTGTGGATCGCCTCGATCTGGTCGGCGGAAAGAATCTCGATCGGCTTGTAGGGCAGCTCGAACAGCTTCCAGGGACGCTGGGGTAAGGCGCCGGTCTTACGGTTGCCCCGATCGGGTCGCTGGCCGCGGCGGGAGGTGGTCATGATCAGGTCGGTCCAGCGGGAGGGCAGGGGCGCTCGCGTCCTACCACTTCGGGCTCCACGCTGTCCAACCGGCGGGCATAGCGATGACCCGAGAAAACGGCGTCAGCGATCGAGGACGGAGCGAGACAATCGCCGATTTGCGTGACGGAGCGGATTCCTGAACCTCGCCAGTCTCCTGCGATGAGCGCTTCGTGCAGCCGGGTGTCGGGAAGCCGCCCGGTCACCAGCACGAGCGTATCGAAGCGATGCCGCTCCAGCGTGCCGCAATGCTCGAATATGGCGGCATCCGCCTCGGCCGCGATGAGCTTGCGCCGCGTTGCCATCTCCACACCGATCTCGCGCAGCCGCTGCTCGATGAAGGCCTGCTCGTCGGTCATCTGCGTCCAGCTCGAAACGAGGGGCGCGGGTGTCGCGAACGTCACCTCGTGCCCCATTTTGCGGAACCGCTCCGAGAGCGCGCCGCCCATGAAATAGTGATCGTCGTCATAGATGACGATCTTGCCCTTGGGAGCCTGGCCGGCGGCGATATCGTCCGGCGTCAGCACCGCGCCGCCGTCGAGCCCTGTGATCGGGACCTCGCCATGGCTTCCGACACCGTCGCGCCGCCAGTAGCTTCCCGTTGCCAGCACGACGTGGTCCGCGCCGAAGCCGAGGATGTCGTCGGCTGTCATGCGGCTTTCGAGAAACACGTCCACATTGTCGAGCTTGGACAGCATGTGCAGCCGATGATCGCGCACGCGCATCCAGGTTGATAGTCCCGGTAGCGAGGCCTCGAAGCGGAGCCGGCCGCCTAGCTCGCGCGCGGCATCGGCGAGTGTTACGCGGTAGCCACGCTTGCCGAGCGCAGCTGCGCATTCGAGCCCCGCGGGCCCGCCGCCGGCGATCAGCACATGCGCCTCGCTCGCCTTTGTCGGAATGCGCTCCGGATGCCAGCCGCGGCGCCACTCCTCGCCCATGGTCGGGTTCTGCGTGCAGCGGAGCGGCACGCCCTCGTTGTTGGCAGAGCGGCAGATATTGCAACCGATGCACTCCCTGATCTCGTCCTCGCGGCCGTCGCGGATCTTCATCGGCAGGAAGGGATCGGCGATCGAGGGGCGGGCCGCGCCGATGAAATCCTGGATGCCGCGCTTTATCTGCGAAACCATCCGGTCGGGCGAGGTGAAGCGGCCGACGGAAACGACGGGCTTGCTGGTGAGCCGCTTCAGGCCGGCGACATATTGCTCTTGGAAGCCTTCTTCGGAAAATCTCGCGGATTTGGAATCATCGCCGAGCGATCCCGCCATGCAGAAGTCCCAGAGATCCGGCAGTTCGCCGATGCGCGAAAGCACCTCCGGCGCATCGCGATCGTGCGTGAACCCGTCCGGACCGGCGAGCTCATCGACGCCCATCCGGACAGCAACGGCAGCGCGCCCCGCAACGGCTTCGCCGGTGACCTCGATCATTTCCTTCAAGAGCCGCGCGCGGTTGGCGAGCGAACCGCCATAGGCATCCGTCCTCTGGTTGAGGCGTGGCGACAGAAACTGAAACGGCAGATAACCGTGTCCGGCATAAACATAGACAATATCGAATCCGGCTTTGATGGCACGCCTTGCGGCCGCGGCCTGGGCGTCGAGTAACGTTCGAATATCGGCCAAATCCATCGCGCGCGCCGACATGGGTTGCGCGTAGTGCGCGGGTCGCGCCGAGGGCGCCAGTAACGGCATCCGGCTCTGCCGGTTGTTCGACAGCGCGCCGCCATGCCAGAGCTCGACGGCAGCCAGGCTGCCGTGCCGGTGGATCGCCTCGGTGACGCGCGCGAGCTGGCGGACGTCTTCATCGTCCCAGAGTGTCAGGTAGGAGTAGGGCGAGTCGTCGGAGGAGGGATCGATCGAGCAGTAGTCGGTGGTGACGACGCCCCATCCGCCCTCGGCCTTGACCTCGCGCATGGCCTGATGGCTCTCGGGCCGCAAATGCCCCATGCCGCTCGCATGCGCGGTCTGGAAGAATCTATTGGGCGCGGCCACGGGGCCGATCTGGACCGGCTCGAAGAGGATGTCGTAGCGCGGGTCGCGGGGCATGGCGCTAGGCTCTTTGCGAACGAAGGCGCGCCGCGCAACCGAGCAAGGCCGGCGCCTCGGCCGTGATGACGTAGACCGGTATGGGCCGGATCAGCTCCGTCATTCGTCCCATGTTTTCGAAGGCCTGCCGGAACCGGCCGTCTTGCATGAAATCGAGCATCTTCGGCGCGATGCCACCGCCGATGTAGACGCCGCCCTCGGCGCGGAGCTGCATGGCCGCGTCGCCGGCGGTACGGCCGAGCCAGGTGAGAAACAGGCCAACGGCCTGGACTGCCGATGGATCGCGCCCGTCGCGTGCCGCCTCGACGATCTCGGCGGCCGATGTGGCGCGCGCGGTCGCGCCGGCGATTTCGGCGCAGGCCCTATAAGTCGCTAGTAAACCTGGCCCAGAGACAGCATTTTCGACCGGAACGTGCCCATCGGCGTCGGCGAGCTTGGCGGCCACATCGGCTTCGGCGGACGATCGGACAGGCAAGCTCGTATGTCCGGGCTCGCCGGGTAGCACGATGGGAGGAGAGCTGGGCACGAGCGCCGCGCCGCCAAAACCCGTGCCGGGGCCGAGCACGATTCTGACGCTGCCGGGCTTCGGCGCGGTGCCGCCGATCTGCACGAGGCCGGAGGCGTCGATCTCGGGAAGGGAGAGCGCCAGCGCCTCATAGTCGTTGAGCAGGGTCAGTGCCGCGAGGCCGAGCCGGCTCTGCAACTCCGCCGTCTTGAAGCCCCACGCGCCGTTCGTCAGCTGCGCGCCATCGGCATACACGGGGCCCGCCATGGCGATGGCGGCGGCATCGATCCCGGGCGATCCAGAATCGCCGAGATAGGCGCGGACGGCCGCTTCGAGCGAGGCGAATGCTGCATTCTCGAGCGTGCGGATATGATCGAGCGCGCCGCGTCCTGGGCGCACCAATGCGAACCGCGCATGTGTGCCACCGATATCGGCAACCAGCGCCCAGGCCACCATGCGCCGGCTAATCCTTCATCGAGATCTCGCGCACCCCGTCCGCCAGCAGGCTGAATCCGACGACGAGCGAGGAGAGCGCGATGGCCGGTGCCAGCGCCATGTGGATCTGGCCGCCGAGCAGATAGGGGTAGGTATCGCGGATCATGCCGCCCCAGTCCGGGTCCGGCGGCCTGAGACCCACGCCGAGGAAACCGAGCACGCCGATGGTGATCGCCGTGTAGCCGGTGCGCAAGCAGGCATCGACGATCAGCGGCCCGCGGGCATTCGGGAGAATCTCGACGAGCATCACATACCAGGAGGGCTCGCCGCGGATATGGGCGGCCGCGACATATTCCCGCTCGCGCAGCTCGAGCGTCTGACTGCGCACGAGGCGCGCGACCTGCGGTGAAGCAATGAAGGTGACGGCGGCGATGATGTTCATGGCCGAGGGGCCGAATTTCATCATGATGATGACGTAGAGCACCAGCACCGGGAAGGACAGGATGATGTTGCAAACCTGCATGATCACGGCATCGGCCCAGCCACGGTAGTAGCCGGCGACCAGCCCCAGGACGCAGCCGATGATGTAGCCGCAGAGCGTTGCAAACGGCGCCACCGTCAGGACGATGCGCGAGCCCCAGATGATGCGCGAGAGGATGTCGCGCGCCTGGTCATCGGTGCCGAGCCAGTGCGGCGAGACGAACGGCGGTGCTGCGACGCCCGCGTCGTAGTTGTTGATGTTGGGATCGAACGGCGCGATCCAAGGGGCGAGGATCGCGATCGCTACCCAGAAAAGCACGATGGCGAGGCCGACCATGCCGACCCAGCTCTCGCGGATCAAAAGGAATCCCGACAGCCAGTTGGGCCACTCCCGCTTGGGCCTCGCGGTCGAACCAATCGTCTCGACAGCCATAAAATATCCTCAGCTGAAGCGAATGCGCGGATTGAGCATCATGTAGGCGTAGTCGCCGAGCATCTGCGAGGCCACGACGATGAAGACCGAGAAGAGCGCGGCGGCTTCGACCGCGGCGACATCCTTGAACAGCACCGTCTCGACCAGCATGCGGCCGAAGCCCGGCACGGCGAACACGGCCTCGACGACAACGATGCTGGTGAAGAGGAAATTGAGTTGCAGCAGGATCGCCGTGAACGGCGTGATGAGCGCGTTCCGCATGGCGTGCTTGGTGATGACCTCGCGGAAGGACATGCCCTTCAGCACGGCCGTGCGGATGTAGGGCTGGGTCATCACCTCGACCATCGAGGCCCGCACCATGCGCACGAGATAGCCGACATAGTAGGCCATCAGGCACAGCACCGGCAGCACCATCTGGGAGCCGACCGACCAGGCCGGACTGGGCTCCAGCGGCGAGGTGCCGG
>JANNSX010000219.1:0-2386 GCA_031403155.1 Hyphomicrobiaceae bacterium | reverse complement strand
GCATGACCAGCGAATTCCCCGAGCACACCAACGCCAACTACTTCCTTCACACCGGCACCGGAGTGCAGGGTCGCCCCGGCATGGGTGCCTGGTTCAGTTACGGGCTGGGGAGTGAGTGCCAGAATCTCCCCGGGTTCGTGGTGCTCAACGGGGGACTGATCCCGCCCGGCGGCCTGGATAACTTCAACAGCGGCTTTCTGCCGGCCACGTATCAAGGCTCGATCTTCAACGCCGACGACGAGCCGGTGGCCAACATCCGCCGCCGCGAGCCGACAGATAAACTCCAGAAGAACAAACTGGCGCTGCTGGAGAAGCTCGATCGATCCGCCCTGGAACGCATGGGCAAGGTGGATGCCCTGGAATCGGCGATCAAGAACTACGAGCTGGCCTATCGCATGCAAGTCGCCGTGCCGCAACTCACCGATCTGAGCGACGAAACGGCCGAAACGAAACGGGCGTACGGTCTCGAAGAGAAATCCAAGGGGACCGCCACGTACGGCCGTCATCTCCTGCTCGCGCGGCGATTGGTGGAGCGTGGCGTGCGGTTCATCGAGGTCACCTGCCCCGGCGTGGGTCACGATCGCTGGGATCAGCACCAAAATCTCAAGGCCGGCCATGCCGATAACGCGATGGCGGTCGATCAGCCGATCGGCGCGCTGTTGGCCGATCTCGCCCAGCGAGGGCTACTGGAGAAAACGCTGGTGGTGTTTACCGGCGAGTTCGGCCGCACGCCGTTCGCACAAGGTTCAGATGGCCGCGACCACAACCCGTTCGCCTTCAGCTTGTGGATGGTCGGCGGCGGCGCGAAAGGGGGCGTGATTCACGGCGCGACCGACGAGTTCGGCTACAAGGCCGTGGAGAACAAGTGCGAAATGCACGACCTGCACGCCACCATGCTGCACTTCTTGGGCATGGACCACACCCGGCTCACCTGGCGTTTCGGCGGCCGCGACATGCGCCTGACCGACGTGAAGGGGCACGTGATTAAGGAAGTGTGCGCATAGTCGTCATTTCAACGGCCGATAAATAACCTGGTTCTGGCAGTCGTCTTTAGCGCTGCACACGGCAATCAGTTCGAGATCGTCGATCGCAATTTCACGATCCGCTATGCCGCCGGACTCGCTCTTCCCGCGGTAGCCCGCTTCTCGTTGGGGTGATCCCACTGCACTACGCCGTCGCGCAGGCGAATCACGCGCTTGGCATGCGCGGCCACGTCGTCTTCGTGCGTCACCAGAATGATCGTGCGCCCCTCGTTGTTCAGTCGCTCGAACATCTGCAGGATTTCCTCGGAGGTTTGCGAATCGAGGTTGCCCGTGGCTTCGTCGGCCAGAATGAAGAAGGGATCGTTCGCCAGGCTGCGGGCGATCGCCACCCGCTGCTGCTGGCCGCCGGAAAGCTGGTTGGGGCGGTGATCGAGCCGATCGCCGAGGCCCACTCGCTGCGCCAGCTCGCGACAATGCGCGCGGGACGACGCATTGAGGCGGCCCTGGTAGAGCAGCGGCACCTCAATGTTCTCCACCACGGTGTACTGTTGTCAGGGCGCGCCCATCTGCAGCTCCTGCCACGATGCCGAGAGCGCGGCCGCCGATCACGATGCGCGGTGGATGAAAACGCACGGCGCCGTTGCCATCCGCGACCAGCGCACCTGCGAAATGTGCCATCGGGGCTCCTCCTGCGCCGATTGCCACGGCAACAAGGAAGAGATCAAGCCCTCCGACAAGCGGCTGGGCCGTTTCGACGCGGCGACGCCGCACCGCGGCGACTACCTCACCCAGCACCGGGCCGACGGACGCATTGATCCGGCATCCTGCTTCCCCTGCCACGGTCGCAAGAACGTGGGGAGGTGCGGCACATGTCACAAGTAAGACGGAGTTCGAAGGCCCTTGCAATCGGCTGTGCGCTTCTGGCGATCCTCGCAGTCGGCTGCTCGAAAAAGAACGGCGTCGCGTTCGACCCGGACGCCGGGCATTCCGAGGGCTTCTTCCCGACGCATCCCGACGCGTATCGCGGTGCCGGCGGGGGATGCTCGGCGTGTCACGGCAGCGATCTGCTCGGCGGCATCGCGGCAGTGAGTTGCTATTCGGCCTCGTTCGATGGCCAGGCGTGCCACCCGGACGGACCCGGCGGCCACCCGGCCGGCTGGCGCGCATTGCACTCGGCGGATCCCTCCAAGGCGGCCACGTGCGCCGTCTGCCACGACAACAAGGCTAACAATCTGGCCCCCAACTGCTTCGACAACAGCCTTTGTCACGGTCCGAAGTCGGGCCATCCCACGGGCTGGCGCGCTGCACATTCGAGGACCAACCCGACCCAGGCCTCCTACTGCGCGGGTTGCCACCGGGCGAATTCGGGCACTCCCGGTTGCTTCAACAGCACGCTCTGCCAC
>JANNSX010000218.1:0-1672 GCA_031403155.1 Hyphomicrobiaceae bacterium | reverse complement strand
GGCGATGTCACTCGCCTCCTGCGCCTGGGCGCGCGCTTCTCCCATCCGGTGCTGATGGTCAAGGGGCAGAGCCTCACCACGCGTCTCGCGATCGGACCGGCGGCGAAAGGGCGGCAGATTGTTTCCTTCGAAACGCTCGATCGCGACGGCGCGGTCGTCATCAAGAACGGCTTTGCAGAGGTGAAGTCCTGATGGCCAAGAGCAGCAAAGCGACAAAATCCAAAACCGCTCCAGAAACTCTGGACGGCTACAAGTCGGCCAGGCGGCCCGCTCATTGGGTGAAGCACGAGGACGTGCCGCCGCCGTGGAGCGCCGTTCCCCACCAGACAACCATCGAGATCGTCCACAAAGGTTGCCTGGAAGACCCCTACCGTCCCGTGCTCATCATCGAGGACGGGCTCACCATCACCCGCAAGGACTTCCTCGATCGCTGTCAGCGCTTCGCGGGCTATCTCAAGGGTAAGGTCGAGGCTGGCGATAATGTCTGCGTCATGCTCGACAACCGCGTCGAGTTCATGATCGCGCTGTTTGGGATCGTCGCCAATCGCGGCATGCTGGTCTCGATCGCGCCGTCGGCTCAGGCCTTCGATGCCGGACACATCATCTCGGACGCCCAGCCGGTGGCCGTCATCTGCGGCAAGCCGCAGGAGCCGATCGTCGAGGGCGCGCGCGAGAAATCGAAGAAACTCAAACATGTCATCCTCGTCGATGGCGAAGAGCCGGACGGCCTCGAGGCCTATGCCCGCGATGCCGAGCCGCTCGACTTCGGCACCGTCAAATGCGAGCGCGAGGATCCGATCACGGTCTTCTATACCTCGGGCACCAGCGGCGCGCCGAAGGGTTGCATGCTGCATCACGGCTGGTGGCTGCGCGTCGTCGATCTGGACATGCGGATGTTCCGGCGCGGATGGCAGGACCGCCAGCTCTGCTGCTTGCCGTTTTACTATGCCGATCCAGCCATCCAGCTGCTCACCTCGCTCGCCTCGCGTGGCACGATGGTGGCGATGCGGCGTTTCTCCGTCAGCCGCTTCTGGGAAGTCGTCAACAAATACGATGCGACCGAGATCCTCTCGATCGCCTCGATCCCGGCTCTGCTTCTGAAGGGCGACCCCGGCCCCAGCGAGCGCGACCACCGCATCCGCCTCGCCATCCATGCCGGTGTGCCGAAGGAGCTGCATGCCGAGATGGTGAAGCGCTACGGTTTCCACTGGCACAACCAGTATGGCTCGACCGAAGGCGGCGTCATGAGCCGCGTGCCCCATCATCTGGCTGACGAGTTGGTCGGCGCCGGCAGCATGGGCACGGAGCCGCCGGGCGTCTTTGTTCGCGTGGTCGACGACGAGGACAAGGATGTCGAGATCGGCAAGCCGGGCGAGGCGCTAATCGGTGGGCCCGATCTCTACAAGGGCTATCTCAACCGGCCGGAGGTGACGGCGGAGGCCAACAAAGGCGGCTGGTATCATTCGGGCGATGTCGTCCGGCGCGACGAGCGGGGGCTGCTCTATTTTGTCGGCCGCAAGAAGGAGATCATCCGCCGGTCCGGCGAGAACATTTCGGCGGCCGAGGTGGAGGCCGAGCTGCGGCGCCAGCCGGGGCCGCAGGGCCTGACCAGGCGGTCGGCGCCAGCGCGGCGCAAGCGCTGCGCGCCGGCATGGGGGAATGCGTCGAGGCC
>JANNSX010000217.1:0-2565 GCA_031403155.1 Hyphomicrobiaceae bacterium | reverse complement strand
CTCGCAAATGCCTTCCAACAACGGGGCTGGCTCAACGAAGGCATTTGCGAGACTAAGCCACTCTAGAGCATTTTCCGACGAAGTGGCTTCCCGGTTCGTCGAAGAAAATGCGACAAAGCAAGAATCTAGAGCGCGTTTCCGATTCTGTAAGATCGGAAACCGCTCTAGAAACCAATGTTGCTAGTGTCCTTTCGTCTCCGAAACAAGCAAACGCGGGCGCGGCATTCTTTGTGCTTGTTTCGGAGACAGGACACTAGTGCCTTCGGATACGCCGGGCGCCCGCTTGCCCGCAAGCGTCATTCGGTGGACGCGATGCGGTCCTCGGCAATCCCCACACTCCGCGCCGTGGCAGCAATCGCCGCCCAGGTCTCTTCCGAAAGCGGCACGCCCTCGGCGAGCCGCTTCGCTCGCATGCGCCGCTCGGGCTCGCCCGGGACCAGCACCTCGCCGCCTGGCTCAACGGGCCGCGCGCTCTTGTAGTAAGCGACGAAGCGCGCCACGTCGGATGAGAAGAATGCCGACGCATCCAGCCGCGCCGGATCGATATAGATCGACAGCATGCCATTGGCCCAGCGCGCGCGCTCGGGGTCGGCCGCTCCCGTGCCCGTCAGCGAGCCGCCGATGAGTTCGCACATGAGGGCGAGGCCCGAGCCCTTGTGCTCGCCGAAGACGCGGATGGCGCCGGTGCCACCCTTGAAGGTGCGAGGGCCCGCCGGCGTGGTGTCGCCGTAGAGCACGCGCGGATCATTGGAGAGCTCGCCATCCGACGTGATGAGCGCCCCCTCCGGCACGGGCTTGCCGCCCTGGCTCGCCACCAGCACCTTGCCCTCGGCGACGAGTGAGGTCGCGAAGTCGAGGATCAGCGGTTCGTCACCTGAGCGCGGCACGCCGATGGCGACGGGCGCCGTCGACATGCGCCGGTCGATGCCCCCGTATGGCGCGACCATGACGCTCTGCGGCGCATTGACGAAATGGATCGAGACGAGCCCCTCGGCCGCCGCCATCTCGGCCCACTCGCCGACACGGCCGACATGGCCGGCATTGCGCAGCGCGATCGTGGAAAGGCCCGCCGCCTTGCACTTCGCGATGCCCAACCGCACCGCTTGCCGCGCCACCGTCTGGCCGAATCCATACTTACCGTCGAGCACAGCGATGACCGGCGTATCGCTCACCGCCTCGGCCACCTGATCGGCGAGGAACACGCCCTTCGCCTTCCAATCGATATAGCGCGGCACGCGCACGACGCCGTGGCTGTCATGGCCGGTGAGATCAGCATCGATCAGGGAGGTCGCGATGTTTTGGCTCTCCGCCTGCGATGAGCCGGCCGCCGCGAAGATCTCGGCAACGAGTTCGGTGAGGGCGGCGGCATCAATGACCGGCATCTTGGACGCCTCGATTTGTGTCTTTAACCCTGGTCACGTTGGGACTGGCACGGCGGTGCGTCAACCGGTGTTCTGAATCAGGCCACCCGGGCCGCGATCACACCGATCGGCTCGAAGCGGAACGTTGCGAGCAGCCGCTCGAGCTTGCGGCGCATGCCGGGTCCACGGCCGTGGCCTTGGGAGAGGGCGTTCTTGATGAGGCGGAGCCGGGTCGAAGCCGAGAGCGGCGCGTCCATGAAACGGATCTTCGGATAGCCCTGCTGAAACTCGTGCGGGTGAAAGTAGGTGATGGCCGGCCGGCCTTCGGCCTCGCAAGTCCGCATCGCCCGTTCGGTGTAGAAGTACGGGAAATGCCGGACGTAGCCTCCACCCGCCGCCGGCGCCGCCTTCCCGCGCACGTCGATCGCCGTCATCGGCACCTCGACGAGGCCGTTGGCGAGCCGCCAGGGCGAACGCGGCGCGTCGGGAATGCCGTAGCGGCGGCCCTTGATGGGGAAGATCGAGCTGTCATAAGCAAAGCCAAGATCGCGCAAGACATCGAGCGCCCAGAGCGTCTCCTTCACGATCGAAAAGGCCGGCGCGCGATGGCCGGAGACGCGAACGCCGGCCGCATCCTCGATCGCCTTCATGCCGCGCGCAATCTCGGCCTTGAACTCGCCGGGTGTCATGCGCGTGATGTAGTGATGCTCGTCGCCGTGCAGTGCCAGCTCATGGCCCTCGGCGGCGATGCGCCGAACGAGATCGGGGAAGGTTCGCGCCATGTTACCGAGCGTGAAGAAGGTGCCCTTGGTGCCGGCCCGCGCCAGCGCTTCCAGAATCCACTCGGTATTGCGCAGCGCCTCCTCGGTCGGCGCAAGGCGGCGGCCGAGAAAATCCTTGGCGACGATCTGGTAGTAGCACTCGATATCGAAGGAGAGCCCGTGGCGGAGGCCGGCGGCGGCTTTGATAGGTACCGGTGCGGCCACCGTCATCGGCAGTCTCCGCAAAATCTTTCATCCATCGATTGAGATAGGAGCTGGCTGTTGTCCGCCCTCTCCCATGGGGGGCTACGGGATTCACACATTTTCTTGTTCTTGGCATAGGAACCAGCCGTGATTGATGGCTTCGAACTGGCAGAGGCCGAGGTAGATGGTCTTGGGGCCTGGCGGCCTTTGGCTGGCATAGCCGGTCCAGCCACCGAGGC
>JANNSX010000216.1:0-19193 GCA_031403155.1 Hyphomicrobiaceae bacterium | reverse complement strand
CCCACTTCAGCGCCGGGACATCTGCCTCATGGGCGGCCGATCAGGCAAGGGCGACCTGCCGGTCGCCCCTACGTTCTCTGAAGCCCGGGTCATGCCGCCACCTACTTCGCGATCCAGAACGTGTCCGGCCGGTAGATGCCGAAGAAGGCGCCGGGGTCCCAGTTATAGAGGCCTTCCTTGGGAACGTTCTTCAACTTATTGGAAACGACCACCGGCTGAGGTACGGCCGCGACGACGCCGATCGACAAGACATTGTCTGCCTGGGTCTGCAGCATCTTGTGCCAGATCGCCTCGCGGGCAGCCGTATCGGAGGTCTTCAGCCAGGCCTGATAGTCGTCGACGAGCCCTTTCGCGATCGGATCGTCGATGGCTTCGCCGCCCTTGCCGTTGGTCATGGTGTGAAGCCCCCAGAGCGGCCAGTTCTGCTGATCATCGCGCGTCGGCGCCAGCTCGAAGGGCGGGAAGTCGGGCGTCGGCACGCCGTTCTCGAGGCCTGTCCATGTCGACATCAGCAGCTCGCCGGACGTCGCGCGACTGCGCAGCACCTCGCGCGTCGAGACGTTCGTCAGCAGCTTGATGCCGATCTTCTGCCAGCTGTCACGGATGAGAACGAGTACATCCGTCTCGTTCGTATCTTCGCCCGCTGTCTCGACGACGATCTCGGCGAGGCGGCCGTCCGAGAGCTTGCGAATGCCCTCGCCGTCTCGCTCGGTGAGGCCCATTTCGTCGAGGAGGGCATTGGCTTGGTCGATGTTGAAATCGGCCCAAAGCGTCTGATACTCGGGCTTGAACAGCGGGCTTTCCGGAAGCACGGTATTGTTCGCAGGCACGCCCAAGCCGAAGAACACAACCTGATTGATCTCGCCGCGATCGATGCCCAGAGAGAGTGCGCGGCGGAAGCGAACATCACGCACGGCGGCGCGCCACACCGGGTCTTTCACGTTGAGGTTGGGGAAGAGCACCAGCTGCGAGCCGCGGCCCGATTTCCACAGATTGACCGTGTAGTCGTTCCGCTCTTCGGCGGCCTTGAGGACGGGGAAGTTCTTCAGCTCGAGGTTGCGAGCCTGCAGCATCGACTCTCCGGCGCCGACCTTGGCCGGGATGAGATCGGCATTGGCGACGTTGGCGACGATCTGGTCGGCATAGGGGAGTTGATTGCCTGCTGCATCGACGCGATGGAAGAACGGATTGCGCTTGAACACGTAGCGCTCGGAGGGGCTTTCCGTCGTGTTCACCCAGGGATCGAGCGTCGGCATGGCCGGCAGGTCGTTGGCATATTGCTTGTCCATCTTGAAGTGGAGCGCGCGCCAGTTCCGCGCCTCGATCTTCGCCGCCAATTCCTCGAGTTTCTTCTCGTCGGTGTATTTGGCGTGGAACTGCTTCATGTAGTGGGCCGGCCGGTAGAGGTAGAGCGGCTGGGCGCCGGCGAGCTGGACGAGGAAGTTGGGATTGGGTTCCTCCCAGGTGTAGCGGATGGTCAGCTCGTCCACCGCCTCGAACTTCGGCAGCTTGCCGTTGACGAGCAGCTCGTCCGGCGGCCCGTCCTCCGAAATGACGGGATCGAGGACCATGTCCTCCCAGAAGTAGCGGAAGTCGGCAGCCGTGAAGGGCTGGCCGTCGGACCATTTGTGGCCCTTGCGAAGCTTGAAGGTGAACTCGCGGCCTTGCCTGACGCCGAAGGTCTCGGCGATATCTGGCACGATGTTGAAGTTCTTGTCGTAGCCGACGAGGCGCGCATAGCCGTAGACGACGAGCATGCGGATGTCCTTGGCGCGGCCAAGCAGCATGTCGATTGATCCGCCGGATTGGCCAGGGCTCAGACCTTCGCCCTCGAGTGGCACGGTGAGCGGCGTTTCCGGCACGCGGCTCTCGACCGGCGGCAGCTTGCCGGCTTTCACCTCCTCGGCGAGCGAGGGCGTCTCGACCATCGCGGCAGTGGCCGGCAGGGTTGCGAGAAGTGCAACGGCCCCGATGGTGGCGGCGATCAAGTGGCAGCGACGGAACAGCTCTTTTGACATGTTAGGCAACCTGCGCTGGGGTTGGAGGTTCCATGGCGCGGACGAGATGGCCCCCGCCGAGATCGATGAGATGGGGCTCGGCATCGCCGTCGGCGCCGAAGGGAGCCGGCCAATGCTTGGGCTCGGTCATGAGGCCCTGGCCGATAGCGGCGAAGTCAAGGGGATGGTCGAGGTCGGGATGGGGTACGGAGGCGAGCAGTGCGCGCGTGTAGGGATGTTGCGGCGCCCGGAACAGCTGCTCGCGCTTCGCCACCTCGACGAGCTTGCCGCGGCACATGACGGCAACGCGGTCGGCGATGTAGTTCACCACCGCCAGATCGTGCGAGATGAACAGGAGCGTCAGGCCGAGCTCCTGCTGCAAGTCCTTCAGCAGATTGAGAACTTGCGCGCGCGTCGAGACATCGAGCGCCGAGACGGGCTCGTCGCACAGCACCAGCTCTGGCTCGAGCATGAGAGCGCGGCCGATGCCGATCCGTTGGCGTTGGCCACCGGAGAAGGAGTGCGGATAACGATTGAGGAAGCGCGGATCGATGCCGACGCGACGCATGAGATTTGCCGCCCGCTCGCGTCGGGAGGCCTTGTCGCCGATGCCATGCACGGCGAGCGGCTCGGTCAATAGATCGCCGACCGTCATGCGCGGATTGAGCGAGCCGAAGGGGTCCTGGAAGATGTACTGGATGCGGCGCCGGAAGGGTTTGAGGTCGCCTTCGTCGAGCCTGGCGAGATCAACTGTGTTGCCGCCCTCGTCGAAGTGGATGTGTCCCTCGTCGGCCGAGATTGCCGACATGATCATCTTGGCGAGCGTGGTCTTGCCGCAGCCGGATTCGCCAACCAGCGCCAGGCATTCGCCGCGATGGACGTCGAAACTCACGCGGTCGACCGCCGTCACCTGCACCGCCGTCTTGCTTGAGAAGCTGAATTCGTCGTTGCGGATCGTGTAGCGCTTGACCACCCGATCGACCTGGAGCAGCGGCCCCGTTTCCTTCGGCCGCTCGCGCCTTTCGAGGCGGGCAAGCGGCTGATCCGTTATGGCGTTTTGCTCGACGAGCGGCTTCAGGCGCTCGGACGGGTCGGCATCGATGCGCGGAACGGCACGCATCAGCGCCTTGAGATAGGGATGGCGCGGATCGGTGAAGAGATCTTTCGCCGTGCCGCTCTCCATCACCTCGCCGCGATACATGACGACGACCTCCTCGGCGACATTGGCGACGACGCCCATGTCGTGGGTGATCATCAGCACCGACATATCCATCTCGTGCTGGATGTCGCGAATGAGCGCGAGGATCTGCGCCTGCACCGTCACGTCGAGTGCCGTCGTCGGCTCGTCGGCGATGAGGAGGGCCGGCCGGCAAATGAGAGCCATGGCGATCATGGCGCGTTGGCGCAGGCCGCCCGACAGCTCGAAGGGATAGCTCTTGAGCGCCCGCTCGGGATTGGGGAAGCGTACGAGCTTCAGCATTTCGAGCGTGCGGCTTTCGGTCTGTGCCGCCGTCAAGTTCTCGTGGATTCGCACGGCTTCGCCGACCTGGTCGCCAATGGTGTGCAGCGGCGACATCGAGGTCATCGGTTCCTGGAAGATCATGGAGATGCGGCCGCCGCGAATGGCGCGAAATTCACGACCCCGGACATCGAGCTTGGCGAGGTCGATCTCGCTGCCACCGTTTCGCGGGTCGCGAAACAGGATCGAGCCGCTGGTGATGGACGCGGAGCGCGGCAAGATCCCCATGATGGCCTGGGCGGAGACCGACTTGCCCGAGCCGGACTCACCGACGAGCGCCACCGAAGACTTGGGCCGGACCCGAAACGACAGATCGCGCAAGGCGTGGATTGGCCCGGCCGGGGTCGCGAATTCGATCGACAGGTTGTTGACGTCGAGGAGATTGGCCATGCCGCTACCTGGTCGTCCGGGCGGCCGGCAGCCCAAAGGCCACGTGAGGGTCGAGCCAGCGCGCGACGGACGACTGGCTCATATGAGTAAAAAACGTATCGAGGAAGCTCCATGACGCGGCATCGTGAACGAGATGGTGCGTCAAGAGCCCGGTCGGCTCGGCCGCGTCGGCCGCTCTCGTGCGCCGGGCCCTCAGATGGCCGATGATGTCATCCAAGACGCGCCCCACGCCGGTAAAGCCCCTGGTCGTCTTCCAGGCGATGATATCAGCATGGCAATTCGTCTGTGTGAAGCCCGGTAGGGGCTGGGCAAGAGCCCGCGGGCCGAAAGTCGAGACGCCGCGGTGGCCGAGCGAGGCGATGCCGGGAAACAGCCGAGCATCGATGCGGTTCCAGGGCGGCACGAACACCGGCACGAGGTGGGGGAAGCCGGCGAGGAGCTGCAGGCCGTCGCGCATGTCGACGACATTCTCGGAAAGGGTGCGGCCGTGCGGAAACTCGCAAGCGCGGTCGCCCGGCTTGGCGTTGTTTTGGTGCCGGAGGCCGTGCTGGGCGACGAAGACCAGGGGCGAAGCCTCGACGCGGCGCCTGAGGGCCCCGGTCGAGGGCTCGGGGATGACCGCCAGCATCAGCGGCACCTGATGCCGCTCGGCAATGCCGATCATGCGCTCCAGCGCCGGCGTCGGGGCAACCGCATCGTCGTCGCGCCACCAGAAGGTGGCGGTCCGGCCGTCTTTGACCCATAGGTCGAGTTCTTGGTCGAGATCGTGCCAGGCGTCCATTGTCAACCTCGCTTCGTGGCGATCATAGCGAGGATGAGGCGCGCCGTCGTCTCGACACCTGAAAGATCGATACCGCCGGATTCGACCGGAGGTGGAGCGGCAAGGGCGGCGTCGACGGCCCGAGCCAAGGTCTCAGGCGACAGTGCGCGTTCGTCGAGGACGCGGACAAGACGGCGCTCCTCGAAGACACGGGCGCGGAACATCTGTTCGCTTTCGCTGCCGGCGGCGAAGGGGACGAGGATGTTGCGGCAGCGGGCTTCGAGGATGTCCATCAGCGTATTGTAGCCGGCCTGCGAGACGGAGAGAGCGGCGCGTTTGAGAAGCTCCCGAAAGTCCGGCCGGGCCCGCTCGACAATGAGGCCGTTCGGTGCCTCAGCGCGCAGCGCCTGGAAATCGGCCTCGGCGAGATTGGCACCCGCAAGCAGTCGCCAGAGCCGCCCGCCGCCCGCGCTAAGGCGCTTTGCCCCGATGGCCGCGCGGAGCAACTCCAGACCGACGGCGCCGCCGCCAATCGAGACGATGATCTCATGATGGCCGGCAGCGGTATCGCCCGATGATGTTGTACGCGGTCGCCGGTCGACGACATAACCCGTGTAGGCGATCCGATCCGCGATCTCGATGGCGCGCGGAAAGGTCAGCTCCAACCCCAGCACCGAGGGATCGCCATGAACGAAAACCTTGTCGAACGACTTCAGGACGATCGCGATCGCTTTCGCGCTCTTCTTCCCTTCACCCTTCTCGACGAGCACATCGCGCAGCGAGCAGAGAACAGGCGCGCTATCGGCCTTGGCCGCCGCAATCAGCGGCTCGAGTTCGGCGCCGAATTTCCGGCGGCCGAAGGGATAGTGTTCGATGAGGAGTGCATCGGGCTTGCGGACGGCAAAAAGATCGAGGAGGAGATCACGACGCCGCTCGAAGAAGCCCGCATCGACAGGGCGGCCGGTGCTGTCGAGCAACGTTTTGAAGCTCGTATCGGCGGCGCGGACCCAGGGCAGTTGCACCACCTCTGCGCCGCCGAAGTTCGCATTCGGCACTGGTTCTCCGCCTATGACGACGGTGGCATCGAGACCTGCGGCCGTCATGCCGCGGGTCAGCGAGGCGGCGCGTGCCACATGACCGACGCCGAGCAAATGCTGCACATGAAAGAGCACACGGCTCATCTTGTCCTCCGCGCGGCTGAGGCGACGAGCGCGGCAAAGCGCGGGCCTGCCGTCGTGAGGTCGTGGTTCCCGGCGGCATTGCGGGCGGCGGCAATGCGCATCGATTGAAGACGCCCGCGATCGCCCAGAAGCGTGTCGATGGCGCGCGCGAAAGCAGCGGCATGACCATATGCCGGGAGCAGCCCCGTCTCACCGTCGCGGATCAGGCCGGCTACGCCCTCGCGATTCGCGCCGATGACCGGCGTCCCGGCGGCCTGCGCCTCGAGAAAACACATGCCGAGCGCCTCTTTGATTGCCGGCCACACCAGTAGATCGGCGCCGGCATAGAGGGCTGGCAATCTCTCATAAGGCACGCGGCCGAGGAAGGTCACGCGGTCCTGGAGCGGCGCGAAGGCTACTTGCGCCTCGCCGATCATCGCGCCATCGCCCGCGATGGCGAGGTGCCAATCGCTGCTATCAACGCGCTTCAAGGCGTCCGCCAGCAGGCGATAGGAATCGAGCTTGTCCTTCGACCGCATCATTCCGACGGCGAGGAGGAGCAGTGAGTCCGGCGATGATTTGGTGGCAGCAAGCAATGCACGGCGATGCGCGTCGTGCTCGGCGGCGGCAGCGCGATAGGCCGATCCATCAATAAAAACCGGCGTTTCCCGGTAGTGTGCCCCGGACGTCAGATGCGGCAGCACACCGGCGCGATCCCTCGGATTGATGCCGACGACGAGATCGGCACGGGCCAGCGCGTGGAGCACGTCCATGTGGCCCGACGCCCACGCGCCGCCCTCTGCACCGGGTGTGACCGAAGCTTCCACCACGACGAAGGGAATGTCGAACTCGCGCGTGACGAGCGGTCCCAGATGATCAGGCGCCTTTTGATAGAGGTGATAGGTGAGCCAGAGGTCTGGGGGGTTTGCTTCGTGCCGCCTCAGCAGTCGCTTCGCGAGCCTGGCGCCGATTGCTGCAATCCGCCCTTGCCGCAATGTATCACCGGCGAGATCGAACGACCGGAACCGGCTGGCGAGCGTCACCTCATGACCGGCCATCTCGAGCGCCCGCATCAGCATCCGCCCGATCAGCCGGTCGCCCGACGGCGTCGGGCTGTCAGGCGGATTGAGCGGTGCGTAAATGGCGATGCGCATCGGGTCCGAAGTCCTATTCGATCGACTGCATGAGCTTCTGCGCCAGTTTCCCAATCGCCCGCTCATGATCAAAGCTGGTGCGGACGCAGTTTGCTCCGGCGACCGCTAGTGTACGACGCAGCCCGGGATCGCGGATCAGCTTCTCTATTGCCGACGCCAGCGCCTCGGGATCGTCCGGCTCGACCAGCAGCCCGGTCTCCCCGTGCTTGATCAACTCCGGAATGGCGGAAACGCGCGTCGCGACGCACGCGACTTCCTGGCTTTGCGCTTCCATCAGAACGTTCGGTAAGCCGTCGCGATCGCCATCCCCTGCGACGCGGCTCGCCAGCGCGAAGATATCGGCCTGCCGGTAGAGCGCCAGCACCTCGTCCTGCGCGCGTGCACCAAGCCAGGTGATGCGATCAGCGATACCGAGATCGGCTGCGAGGGCTTGCAGCCGATCGCGCTCGGCGCCACCACCCACATGCGTGAAGCGCCAGGCAAGCCCCGGTGGAAGCATCGCCAGAGCCCGCAGCAGCGTATCGAAGCCCTTCTTCGGAACGGCGCGGCCGACGGAAAGCACTTGAACGGGCGCATGGCTTGGCGTCTGCGGCCGTGGCGCAGGCTCGGCAAATCGCGTCAAGTCCAGCCCGTGATAGAGCAACGCGATCTTATCCCGCGCGGCCGGCGCTATGCCGGCGAGATGTTCAACATTCGCCGCCGTGCACGTCACCATCCAGTCGAGATCGGCGAGCTTCTCGGCAAGCTCCCAATCCGGCGTCGTGTAGATGTCCTTGGCGTGAGCGGACGCGCTCCAGCTCAAGCCACGCATCATCGCGGCGTAGCGCGTGACCGAGCCGGGTGTGTGCAGGAAGTGCACGTAGATATGGCGTGTCGTCTCCGGCAGCTCGGCGGCGAGCACGAGGGCTTGGCCGAAACGGCGAATGCGATTTGTGGTACGGTCGCGGGCAAAGTCGCTCCGGAAGGCCGCATATGCACGCGCATAGCCGGGCAGTCGACGGGCCACCCACCAGCTTCTCAGTACGCGCCACGGACCATCCTTCAGATACTCCGGTAGATAGTGCACAGGCGCCGTGATCTCGTCGTGAACCGCATGCCGCTTCGTGTCGGTCGGATGCCGAAGCGACCAGATCGCGAAATCGAGGCCGTGCTTCTGCAGGCTGAGCAGCTCTTGCGCGATGAAGGTTTCCGACAGGCGCGGATAGCCCTTCACGACGACAGCGAGCCGCGGCGCTCCCTCAGACGTCATTCAGCGCCAGCGCTCGCTTGGCGGGGTGCGGCTGCTCTTTCCCGAGCAGGGAATCGACCATGCCGTTGATGGTCTCGAAGCCGCCGAGCAGGCCCGGCATCCGAACCGCCGAAGGCCGCGGCTGACCGGGCAGCGCCCGGATCACTTGTGCCATGCGCGCCGGATGGCGGTTGCCGTCGTCCTCGAGCATGCGAACGAGGCCGAGCTCCTGCATGCGCTCGGCGCGGATTTTCTGCTCGAGACGCGGCCGCGTCCGAGGCACGATGAGCGCCGGCTTGTCGTAAGAGAGGATCTCGCAGAACGTATTGTAGCCGCCCATGGCGACGACGCCGAGCGAGCGGCGCATGTGCTTGTCCAGGTTGGAGACGAAGGTCGTGACCTGCACCTTGGGCAGGCGCGCCGCACGTGTCTTGAAGCGGGCTTGCAGATCAGCCGGCATGAATGGTCCGAGCACCACGTAAGCTCGATGCGGCAGCGAGCGGTCGTGCTCATAGGCGCTCAAGACCCAGTCGATGAGCTCGGCGCCATCGCCGCCGCCGCCGGTGGTGACGAGAATAAACGGCTCCTCGCCGGGCAAGGGAGTTGGTGTCGTATCCTCGCCGGGCTTGGCCGAGCCGCGGCGCAGATAGCCCGTATAAGTGATCTTGTCGCGCACCGCATTGACGACCTCGATCCCGGCGAGCGGATCGTAAATCTGCTGGCGGCCGTAGATCCAGATGTCGTCGTAGAGCTCGGTCAGCGCCGGGATGACCTCCTTCCGGTCCCACTCGAATTTCAGATAATCGGGATCGTCCATGACATCGCGCAGGCCGAGCACCAGTCGCGTGCCCTTCGACTTGAGCAGCCGCAGCGTGTTCTCGACCTCGCCCCTGAGGCCGAGCGGCTCTTTGTCGACGAGGAACATGTGCGGGCGGAACGTCTCGGCGGCGCAGCGGATGATACTCTCGCGCATGGCGATCGCGTCTTCGATGGAAACATCGAGGCCGCGGGCCGTGTAGCTCCCGTTCTTGAGCTTCACGACGCCGGGAAAGCGGATGAAATCGACGCGTGGTCTGAAGGCGTAGGAGCCGATCAGGGGCAGACCGGATAGAATGAGAACAGAGATGTCGCTTCGGTGGTCGACGATCGAATGTGCAATCGCCCGGCACCGGCTCAGATGGCCGAGACCGAAAGAATCATGGCTGTAGATGAGCAGCCTGAGGCTTCCCTCAACGGATGCATTCATGGCGCCCTCTGCGGAATCTCTGCCATGCCAAGCCCCAGCCGCCCCCCGGCGGCCACCCCACCACAGACCTAGTTCAAAACCAATTTTCCATTCTGGTCCAGGCCCTTGTTCTTCTTGAAGTCGACTTTCAACCCCAAATTCTCGGCATTCGAATAGGAGCAACCCTTGCAGATGTCGAAGCTTTTCAGAAATCCCTTCCGTCGCGCCTCGAGCGCCGGCTTCGCCAGATAGGCCTTCTTGAAGCCAACCTCGGCGATGTTCGGCAGCTGCACCATCTGGTCGTAGTCTATGCAGCAAAGACCAAGATCGCCATTCCAGAACACGACCGTTTGATAGAGCGGCGTCGTGCAGGTGGCCCGGCCGAGATCGGTCGGGTGGCGCTTGAACTCATCGCGGGTGGGTAAGAAGCGGGTAGCCACTTCCTTCTCTTCTTCCGTCGTGTAGGAGCCGATGGAGAAGGTTTTGTAGCGGATGCGATCGAAGCCGGCCTCGCGGGCCCATTGGGTCATCTCGTCGACCTGACTCTCGGAATAGGCGGTGAGGAGAGTCTGCAACACCGTGATCGGATTCTTGGCGCCGAGCCGCGTCTTCACTTTCAGGAAGCGCTCGATGTTCTCCTTCACCTCGTCGAAATCCGAGTTGACGCGGTAGACCTCCTGAGCCTCCTTCGAGAAACCATCCATGCACAAATTGATGCGCGACAACCCCGCGGTGATGAGCTTCTCGCACATGTCGTCATCGAGCTTGGTGGCGTTCGTCGAGATGAAAGTCTCGTGGCCATGCTGTGTCGAGTAGGCGACCATCTCCGGCAGCACCGGGTTCATGGTCGGCTCGCCCGAGAAGTTGAAGTAAATCGCGGGTTTCTCGACGTCGTCCTTGAAATCGTCGATGATGAGCTTGAAGACATCCATCTTCATGAGCCCGCGCCGCCGCGTCATGGCGATGGTGACCGGGCAGACCGGACAGCGGAGATTGCAGACATTCGTCACGTCGATGACGATGATGGTCGGCATCTTCGCGAAATAGGAAAGCGGCAGGAGCTTGGCGAACTCGCGCTTGGCGCGATCCAAGAAGGGTACGTTGCTGCCATTGGTCATGCGGGGTCTCGTCTCTTGGACGGATTGGGAGGGCCCGTCACGGCGGTAGTTGTACCCTCGGTCGCATGGGCCCTTGCCATAGATGGCGTCTCTCGCCCGGATTCCAACCGCACCTTCGTCAAGTCTCCGTGAGCACGCCAAAGCTCGGCGCGACGCAATGCGTCCACTAAACCGACTTTCCAACGGCGCGCAAGCGGCTTACCGGCTGGCCGGTGTTGGATCGTGGTTTGTAACGCTGATGTATCACAGCAGGTCATCGATAGTCCGCCTTCGCTATCCGCCTCCGCCAAGGCTTCGGCGGAAACTTAGCTACGGCGGGACATTCGCCTCCAGTACCGAATTCCTTGCGCCTCTTGCGCATGACCCGTCCCGCCGAAGCCTTGGCGGAGGCGGATGGAGCGGGCGAAGGGAATCGAACCCTCGTATGCAGCTTGGGAAGCTGCCGTTCTGCCATTGAACTACGCCCGCAGCCGAAGGGAGCCTAGCAAGGCCTCTCCTCAAGTCAATCCGCCCGGAAATGCTTCGAGAGCTTCAGACCTTGGCCCTGGTAGTTGGACTTGATGCCCTGGCCGTAGAGCTGATCGGGGACCTCCGTCAGGCGCTCGTAGACGAGGCGGCCGATCATCTGTCCGTGCTCGAGGATGAATGGCACCTTGTGCGAGCGCACCTCCAGCACGGCCCGCGAACCCTTACCCCCCGCCCCGGCATAGCCGAAGCCCGGATCGAAGAAGCCCGCATAGTGCACGCGGAATTCGCCGACCAGAGGATTGAACGGCACCATCTCGGCGGCGTGCGTCGGCGGCACGGTCACGGCCTCCTTGGAGGCGAGGATGTAGAACTGATCGGGGTCGAGGATCAGCCGGCCATTCTCGATTTTGGTGATGCGCTCCCAGTAGTCGTCGATGCGGCAGGCGCCCGGCTTGTCGACATCGACGAGGCCGGTGTGGCGTTTGGCGCGATAGCCGACGAGGCCTTCGGCGCCGCCCGAGAGATCGACCGTCAATCCGACGCCACCGTCGATATCGGCTTCGCCCCCGGAAACGAGGCCGATGGTCTTGTGCAGCTCGAGCACTTCCGCATCGCTCGCCGGCGCGTCGCCCAGGCGGAAGCGGATTTGCGATAGCCGCGAGCCGGTGCGCACGACAATCGGGAAGGTCTGCGGGCAAACCTCGGCGTAGAGGGGACCGTGGTATCCGGCGGGCACCTGGTCAAAGGCGCCAGCGCCGTCGGCGATGACGCGGGTGAAAACGTCGAGCCGGCCGGTTGAGCTCTTCGGGTTCGTTGCCGCCGAAAGGTCCTTGCCGAGCGCCAGGCTCTCTAAGAGCGGCACGAGATAAACGCAGCCCGTTTCGAGCACCGCGCCGCTCGTAAGATCGATCCGGTGCAGTGCCAGATCCGCGAGCTTGGCCTCCACTTTGTTTCCGGGGCCTGGCAGGAAGCTCGCGCGGATACGGATCGCCTCGCGGCCGAGGCGCAGGTCGAGGCTCGCTGGCTGGATCTGGCCGTCGGCTGGGGGAAGCGCGAGCGTGATCGCGCCCTTGTCGATCAACGCGCGGATCTGCTTGGCCGGCAGAATGCCCTGAGGCGATATGGTTGTTTTGATCTTCGTCATCCTGGCGACGCTCCTACCCCAATCCCCCCTTGACGCCAATGCGTCCCTTCCGCTTAATCCCCGATACGATAGCGAATTTCGCCGTGGTGATTTGGGCCGGCCGGCTTGCAGCCACGTAAAACAAGTTGCTAAAGGGCCGTCGCACCCGCCTCGGTTTCGGCGCGACCCCTCTTCGCCCGGCCGGGGTTTTTTTGTTGCGCCGATCGGCGCAAGCAAGGAGGGTGGCCATGAGCCGGTCCGACGATACGTCCCAAAAGGGGCTTCGCCCCGAGACGCTGCTGGTCCATGGCGGCGCGCTCCGTTCGTCTTTCGGCGAGACCTCGGAAGCGCTCTTCCTGACCCAGGGCTTCGTCTACAACTCGGCTGAACAGGCGGAAGCCCGCTTCAAGAATGAGGATCCGGGCTACCAGTACTCCCGCTTCGGCAACCCGACCGTCTCGATGTTCGAGGAGCGCGTTCGACTGCTCGAAGGCGCTGAAGCCGCGCGGGCGACGGCAACCGGCATGGCGGCCGTCAATGCGGCGCTGCTGTCCTATCTGAGGGCCGGCGATCATGTCGTGGCGGCCCGCGCGCTGTTCGGCTCCTGCCGCTATATCGTCGAGGATCTGTGTCCGCGCTTCGGCATTGCCTCGACGCTTGTCGACGGTCGCTCGCCTGAGGCCTTCGCCGCCGCCATGCGCCCGAACACGCGCATGGTGTTCTTCGAGACGCCGACCAATCCGACGCTCGAGCTGGTCGATATCGCGGCCGTCTCCGAGATCGCCCACAAGCACGGTGCGCTCGTCGTTGTCGACAATGTGTTCGCGACGCCGATGCAGCAGAAACCGCTCGCACTCGGCGCCGACATCGTCGTCTATTCCGCCACCAAGCACATCGATGGCCAGGGGCGATGCCTCGGTGGCGTTGTGCTGTCTTCGCAAGAGTTCATCGACAAGCATTTGCAGGTGTTCATCCGCCAGACCGGGCCGTCGCTGTCACCGTTCAATGCGTGGGTCTTGCTGAAGGGTCTCGAGACGCTGCCGATACGGGTGGCGGCATCGACCGCCTCATCTGCCGCGCTTGCCGATCGACTGGCGAAGCATTCCCGCATCCGGCGCGTGCTTTATCCGGGACGTGCCGATCACCCCCAGCATGCTCTGGCGCAGCGGCAGATGGCGGGCGGCAGCACGCTCGTCGCCTTCGACATCGATGGCGACAAGAAGGCCACGTTCCGTTTCTTGAATGCGTTGAAGGTCATCAAGATCTCGAACAACCTCGGCGACGCCAAAAGCCTCGTCACGCATCCGGCGACGACGACGCATCAGCGTTTGACGCCGGAGGCACGAGTGGAGCTCGACATCGGCGAGAGTCTGGTGCGGTTGTCGGTTGGCTTGGAAGCGGTCGTGGATCTGGCGGAAGATTTGGAGCGGGCGCTCGCAGCGCACTGAGCGCCGCTGCCTCACCCGAACCGCTGCTTGCTGGCCTCGATCGCGTCCTCAAAGGTTCTGATCCCCGTGTGCGGCGTCGAGACGAGCACCGCCATGTTGCCGGGCTTGTGCTCGTTCTTCAGCATCCGCATATGCGCCTTCGGAATCTGCTCCCAGGGGAAGACCTCGGACATGCAGGGATCGATGCGGCGGTCGACGACGAGCTTGTTAGCCTGGGCGGCCTGGAGCAGGTTTGCGAAATGCGAGCCCTGGACGCGCTTCTGGTGCATCCAGAGATAGCGGGCATCGAGGGTCAGGTTGTAGCCCGTCGTGCCGGCGCAGATGACGACCATGCCGCCGCGCTTCACCACGAACAGCGAAACGGGGATAGTCGCCTCGCCCGGATGCTCGAAGACGAAGTCGACATTGTTGCCCTTGCCGGTGATCTCCCAGATCGCCTTGCCAAAACCGCGGACCTCTTTCGCCCAGGCGTCGTACTCGGGCGTGCCGACCTTCGGCATCTGGCCCCAGCAGTTGAATTTCTTGCGGTTGATGACGCCCTTGGCGCCGAGCTGCATGACGAAGTCGCGCTTGTCGTCCTCGCCGACGACGCCGATCGCATTGGCGCCCGCCGTCGCGCAGAGCTGCACGGCGAAGGAGCCGAGGCCGCCAGACGCGCCCCAGACCAGCACGTTATGGCCGGGCCGCAGGATGTGCGGGCGATGGCCGAACAGCATGCGGTAGGCGGTGGCGAGCGTCAGCGTATAGCAGGCGCTTTCCTCCCAAGTGAGGTGCCGCGGCCGCTCCATGAGCTGGCGGTCCTGCACGCGGGCGAACTGAGCGAAGGAGCCGTCCGGAGTTTCGTATCCCCAGATGCGCTGCGAGGGCGAGAACATCGGGTCGCCGCCATTGCACTCCTCATCGTCGCCGTCGTCCTGGTTGCAGTGGATGACGACCTCATCGCCGACTTTCCAGCGCTTCACTTTGGAGCCGACCGCATAGACGATACCGGAGGCGTCCGAGCCCGCGATATGGAACGGGTTCTTGTGCACGTCCTTGATGGGGGAGATGGGTGTACCGAGCGCCGCCCAGACGCCGTTGTAATTGACGCCGGCCGCCATCACGAGGATCAGCACGTCGTGGCTGTCGAGTTCCCAGGTCGGCACCACCTCGACCTGCATGGCGGTGTCCGGATTGCCGTGCCGCTCAGCCCGAATGGCCCAGGCGTACATCTTCTTCGGCACATGCCCGAGTGGAGGAATTTCGCCGATTTCGTAAAGGTCCTTGCCGCGATCGCGGCTGCCGGCCGTGCTGACGGCTGCAAGTTTGGTCATCGTTGCCTCTTCATCCCCCGAATCACCTGCGGCACCGCACCATTCTGCGCGATTCCCGCCAGCTCTGCCCCATTTTCCGGCGGCAATGGACCATGCTGCGCCGCAACAACATGCAACGCCAGATCAAATCCGTTGGCAAGCCGTTTTTTTGCGCCGCAAGAGCGCGCCCGGAGAGAAAAACTTCAAAAGCGGGGCGAATTTTACCAATCCTGCATACGGATCGTTAGCCCTCGGCTGCTAAACTTCGTGACAATCGGCGGTGCAAACCCGACCGGGACTGGCACGGAAGATGCGAGCTGGGCCCTATAGCTTGCGTTTGGCGGAGGTCGCGTCGTGGACAGTTTTCTTCTGAACCTCTTCGAGGTCGACCGGACCGGTTTCCAGGTCATTGCCGTGTTGTGCTCGGCCGGCGTCTTCCTCATGGCGCAGACGACCGAGAAAACCGCCGCCTCGCTGTTGTTCTATCCCGTGCTCTTGCTGTGCGCGCTTGCCGTGCGCAGCGCCGCGATTCCTCTCGGCATCTATTGGGGCATGGAGGAAGGCGAGTTCATCGTCTTCAGCACCACCATCGGCATGTGCATCGGTTTGGGCCTGTTCGCGCTCTACTCGCGCGCCACCAGCACGGCGACCTGAGCGCTCACCGCCATACACCTCGTTGTGCAACGCAACAGTTGCGGCTAATGCTCTGCCATTGTGACGGCAGGGGTGAGGCGCATGGCTGAGGGATCACCGACGGCAATTTCACGGGATAAGCCCTGGCTGTTTCGCACCTATGCCGGCCATTCGACGGCGGCCGCCTCGAACGCGCTGTTCCGCAAGAACCTCGGCAAGGGCCAGACCGGCCTGTCCATCGCCTTCGATCTGCCGACCCAAACGGGCTACGACAGCGACCACACGCTGGCGCGCGGTGAGGTCGGCAAGGTCGGCGTCCCCGTCTCGCATCTGGGCGATATGCGAACCCTCCTCGAGGGCATTCCGCTCGCCGAGATGAACACCTCCATGACGATCAACGCCACGGCCGCCTGGCTGATGGCGCTCTACGTCGCGCTGGCCGATGAGCAGGGCGTGTCGCGCGCCAACCTCAACGGCACGACCCAGAACGATATCATGAAGGAATATCTCTCGCGCGGCACCTTCATTTTCGCGCCGGCACCCTCGATCCGGCTCATCAAGGATACGATCGTTTTCTCGGCCCGCGAGATGCCGCGCTGGAACCCGACGAATGTCTGCTCCTATCACCTGCAGGAGGCCGGGGCGACGCCGGTGCAGGAGCTGGCCTTTGCGCTGGCCACCGCCATCACCGTGCTCGATGCCGTCAAGGCCTCGGGCGAGGTGCCGGAGAAGGACTTTCCGGCGGTCGTCGGCCGCATCTCGTTCTTCGTCAATGCGGGCCTTAAGCTCGTCACCGAGCTGTCGAAGATGCGCGCTTTCGTCGATCTCTGGGACGAGATCGTGCACGAGCGCTATGGCGTCGCCGATCCGAAGCACCGGCTCTTCCGCTACGGCGTGCAGGTGAACTCGTTGGGCTTGACCGAGCAGCAGCCGGAGAACAACGTCACTCGCATCTTGATCGAGATGCTCGCCGTGACGCTGTCGAAGAGGGCGCGCGCACGTGCCGTGCAGCTGCCGGCCTGGAACGAGGCACTGGGGCTGCCGCGTCCCTGGGACCAGCAATGGTCGCTCCGGATGCAGCAGATCCTGGCCTACGAGACGGATCTCCTCGAGCACGAGGATCTGTTCGACGGCTCGGCGGTCATCGAGGGGAAGGTGGCGGAATTGAAGGCCTTGGCGAAGGCCGAGCTTACCCGCATCGAGGCCATGGGCGGGGCGGTCGCCGCCATCGACGACATGAAGCGCCAGCTCGTCGAGTCGAATGCCCGGCGGCTGGCGGCCATCGAGAAGGGCGAGGCGACCGTCGTCGGTGTCAACCGATATACGGAAACGGAGCCCTCACCACTCACCACCGGCGAGGGCATGATCCTGACCGTCGGCCCCGAGGTCGAGGTCGAGCAGGTTGGGCGCTTGAACGCCTGGCGGGCGAGCCGCGATCAGAAGGCGGTTGCCAACGCGCTGCGCCAACTCGAGTCCGCCGCTCGCGAAGGCCGCAACATCATGGACCCCTCGATCGCCGCCGCGAAGGCCGGAGTCACGACGGGCGAATGGGGCACGACGCTCCGCCAGGTGTTCGGAGAGTATCGAGCGCCAACGGGTGTCGGCCGCGCGGCGCGCATCGAGACCGGCGGGCTCGTCGAGGTGCGCCAGGAAGTCGAGCGCGTCTCGGCCAAGCTCGGCCGGCGCATCAAGATCCTCATCGGCAAGCCCGGCCTCGACGGCCACTCAAACGGCGCCGAGCAGATCGCGGTCCGAGCGCGCGATGCCGGCATGGAGGTAGTCTACGAGGGCATCCGCCTGACGCCCGCCGAGATCGTCAACGCGGCGCTGGAAGAGGGCGTGCATGTCGTGGGCTTGTCGGTGCTGTCAGGGAGCCATCTGGCTCTCGTGGGCGAGGTCATGAAGGGCCTGCGCGAAGCCGGCCTCGCCGATGTGATCCTGGTTGTCGGCGGCATCATCCCGCCGGCGGACGCGGCAGAGCTCAAGGCCCAGGGCGTCGCGAAGGTGTTTACCCCCAAGGACTTCGATCTCAACCGCATCATGCGGGAGATCGTCATGGCGGTGGAGGGAGCGAGCTGAGGTTTCGCTCAAAGGTCCCGGCTCAAACTTGCGGCTCAATCTGCCCTCTCCCACGGGGAGAGGGTGGCGACAGCCGGGAGAGGGGGTAAGCACTCGCGAAAGGAAGAAGGTCTGCCGGCTGGGTGGTGTTGTCAGACCTTTTTCCATCATAGACATCGTACCCCCTCATCCGGTCCTTCATGCCGAAGGCATGCCTTCGGCATGACGGACCACCTTCTCCCCTTGGGAGAAGGCGATCCATCCAATCGGCGCAGCGGGTT
Organism: Hyphomicrobiaceae bacterium; assembly: GCA_031403155.1. Lineage (GTDB taxonomy): Bacteria > Pseudomonadota > Alphaproteobacteria > Rhizobiales > Hyphomicrobiaceae > JANNSX01. The sequence goes on along the minus strand of JANNSX010000216.1, from coordinate 1,339 downwards.
GGAAGTTTGCGTGACGGCATGGGGTCTGATCAAGAGTTGGCCCACCCTCACAACCGATACAACCGCTTCGCCGTATCGTGGAACAGCTTCGCCTGGTCGGCGGCGGGGAGCACGGAGGCGATCGTCTTGAAGGTGTCGTAGATCTGATCGTAGCTCATCTGGATGCCGGCCACCGGATAGTCGGTCCCGAACATGGTGCGGTCCGCGCCGAAGCAATCGATGACGTGCATCGCGACCTCGCGCACGCTCTCGAGCGTCCAGTTGTGATCGTAGGCGCCGGGGTTCGAAACCTTGATCGCGACGTTCGGATAGCCCGAGATTTTCTCGACGCTCTCCCGCCAGCGCCGCATGCCGGCCGCGTCCCGGTCGATCGGGCTGCCGCAGTGATTGATGATGATCTGCAGGTCCGGCATTGCGGCCGCCGCTTCGCAGACGATGCCGGATTGTTGCGGATAGACCATCAGCTCGAGATTGAGTCCGTGCTTGGCGACTACGCCAGCATCGCGAAGCCACTCCGGCGTGCGGCCGAATTCCGGATCGGCGTGCCAGCTGAGGATGGAGCGGATGCCGGTCATGCGCGGGAACGCGGCTTGTTGCGCGATGAGCCCGGCAGCTTCCGCGCTCCCGAGCATCGCCGCGCCGACATAGCGACTGGCGACGCCTTTGCTTTTATCCAGCGTCTCGAGCAAGCGCGTCTCTTCCACCGGATCGCCCGACCAGACGCCCTCGATATGGACGGTGGCGACGATGGGGTGGCGCGCGGAGCCCCGCACGTAGTCTGCGGGCAGATAGTCGTGCGCGATGGTCTCCAACCCGGCCAGCGCCTTCGCCGTCGGATCGCTGGGCTTGAGCCAGTGGTGCCGGTCCATGGACAGGTCCCAGAGGTGATGGTGCGGGTCGATGATGGGTCCGGAGTACATGGTGGCCTCAGTTTCTAGCGGTGGTGCTCGATCCAGCGTTGTACGTCGAGCTTCCGAGGCGACTTCGTTCCCGGCAGCATACGCGAACTTGGGTGTGTCTTCCGAGACGACACCGCTCCCCTCTCCTCCACCTTGACCCCCGGTCGTTTTGCGCGGCTGATACCGCCATGCGCTCGTACCATCCAGAGAATCGCGCCCATGGCCCATGAAGCCCTCCACCCCTCGTTCCGCGACTTGATCGATGAGCATGCGCCGGTTCGCCAGATCGGCTCGGACTTTGCGTTCACGGAAGGCCCGATCTGGCACCCAAGAGAGCAGCATCTGCTTTTCTCCGACATACCGGCCAATACGCGGCGGCGCTGGGACAGCACCGGCGTGCGAGAGGTCATGAAGCCTTCCCACAATGCCAACGGCATGAC
>JANNSX010000215.1:0-5384 GCA_031403155.1 Hyphomicrobiaceae bacterium | reverse complement strand
CGCGCGTCTTGGCGCTCTCGAGTGGGATACGCGCGAGCACGTCGCCAGCCTTGATCTCGGTTCCCGGCTCGACCGAGAGAATGGCCTCGACCGAAAGCAGGTGACGGGCTTCACCACCGCGGCTGAGCTTCTTCGGCTTGCCCTTGGCATCCTTGATGACCATGGCCGGACGAAGATCGCTGCCGCGCGGGGAGGCGCGCCAATCGACGATGACGCGGTTGGTGATACCGGTGCCTTCGTCGTACTGTTCGTTGATCGACACACCCTCGACCAGATCCTCGAAGTCGACGGTGCCGTCGACTTCGGTGATGATCGGACGCGTGTAGGGATCCCACTCGGCCAGACGCGTGCCGCGCTTGACCTTATCGCCGTCGTCGACGCGCAGATAGGTGCCGTAGCCGACCTTGTGGGTGGCCCGCTCCTTGCCCTCGCCGTCGAGGATCACGATCGACAGGTTGCGGTTCATGGCGATGAGCTGGCCGTCGGAGTTCCTGACGACGTTGCGGTTCTTGATTTTCACGAGGCCGTCGAAGGCGCTCTCGATGAAGGAGCTGTCGACCACCTGCGCCGTGCCGCCGATGTGGAAGGTGCGCATGGTGAGCTGCGTACCTGGCTCGCCGATCGACTGCGCCGCGATAACGCCGACCGCCTCACCCATGTTGACGGGCGCGCCACGAGCGAGATCGCGTCCGTAGCACTTGGCGCAGACGCCGTTCTTCGTCTCGCAAGTCAGTACCGAGCGGATGCGAACCTGCTGGACGCCGCCGCCCTCGATCTTCTCCTTGCCGGCCTCCTCGATAAGCTCACCCGCCTTGATGATGACCTTGCCCGTCGTGGCGTGCTTGATGTCGTCGGCAGCCGTGCGGCCGAGCACGCGATCGCCCAGCGTCACGATGATCTCGCCTGCTGCCACCACGGCCTGCATCTTGATGCCGCCGTCGGTACCGCAATCGTCCTCGGAGATGATGGCATCCTGCGCGACGTCGACGAGACGGCGGGTCAGGTAGCCCGAGTTGGCGGTCTTCAAGGCCGTGTCGGCGAGACCCTTGCGGGCGCCGTGCGTCGAGTTGAAGTACTCGAGCACCGACAGGCCTTCTTTGAAGTTCGAGATGATCGGCGTCTCGATGATCTCGCCCGAGGGCTTCGCCATCAGGCCGCGCATGCCGGCGAGCTGCTTCATCTGCGCCGGCGAGCCCCGCGCGCCCGAATGGGCCATCATGTAGATCGAGTTGATGGGCTTCTGACGGCCTGTCACCTTGTCCTTATGCACGGCCGAGATGCGATCCATCATCTCCTTGGCGATGCGGTCGGTGCATTTCGACCAGGCGTCGACCACCTTGTTGTACTTTTCGCCCTGCGTGATGAGGCCGTCGTTGAACTGGTTCTCGAACTCGCGGACGAGATCGCGCGTCTCGTCGACGATTTTCTCCTTCGTTTCCGGGATGACCATGTCGTCCTTGCCGAAGGAGATACCGGCCTTGCAGGCGTGGTTGTAGCCGAGGCTCATGATCTTGTCGCAGAAGATCACCGTCTCCTTCTGACCGCAGCCGCGATAGACGGCGTCGATCATCTTGGAGATCGCCTTCTTGGTGAGCAGCTGGTTGACGAGATCGAACTTGACGCTCGCCGACTTCGGCAACAGCTCGCCCAGGATCATGCGGCCGGGCGTCGTCTCGTGTACCTCGACCAGCTTCTTGCCGGCGGCATCGACGGTGATGAAGCGACCTTTGATCTTCGCATGCAGCGACGCGACCTTCGCCTCGAGCGCGTGATGGACCTCGGCGACGGAACCCAACAGCATTCCTTCACCCGGCTCCTTATCCGAGATGAGAGACAGATAGTAGAGGCCGAGAACGATGTCCTGGGAAGGCACGATGATCGGCGCGCCGTTGGCGGGGTGCAGGATGTTGTTCGTCGACATCATCAGCACGCGCGCCTCGAGCTGGGCTTCCAGCGACAATGGCACGTGCACGGCCATCTGATCGCCGTCGAAGTCGGCGTTGAAGGCGGCGCAGACGAGCGGATGCAACTGGATCGCCTTGCCCTCGATCAGCACCGGCTCGAAGGCCTGGATGCCGAGTCGGTGGAGCGTCGGCGCGCGGTTCAATAGCACGGGATGCTCGCGGATCACTTCGTCGAGGATGTCCCAGACCTCCGGCTTCTCCTTCTCGACGAGCTTCTTCGCCTGCTTGACGGTGGCGGCGAGGCCCTTGGCGTCGAGACGCGAGTAGATGAAGGGCTTGAACAGCTCGAGCGCCATCTTCTTCGGCAGGCCGCACTGATGCAGCTTCAGCTCCGGTCCGACGACGATGACGGAACGGCCCGAGTAATCGACGCGCTTGCCGAGCAGGTTCTGACGGAAGCGGCCCTGCTTGCCCTTGAGCATGTCGGCGAGCGACTTCAGTGGACGCTTGTTGGCGCCCGTGATGACGCGGCCGCGGCGGCCGTTATCGAACAGCGCGTCGACCGCCTCCTGCAGCATGCGCTTTTCGTTACGGATGATGATGTCCGGTGCGCGCAGCTCCATCAGCCGTTTCAGACGGTTGTTGCGGTTGATGACGCGGCGGTAGAGGTCGTTGAGGTCGGAGGTCGCGAAGCGGCCGCCATCCAGCGGCACGAGCGGGCGCAGCTCGGGCGGGATCACCGGCACGACGGTCAGGATCATCCACTCGGGCTTGTTGCCACTGTCGATGAAGGCCTCGACGAGCTTCAGGCGCTTGGCGAGCTTCTTTGGCTTCAGTTCGGACGTGCTCTCGGCGATCTCCTTGCGAAGATCCTCGCGCAGCTGGGGCAGATCGAGACCGATCAGCAGCTCACGGATCGCTTCCGCGCCGATGCCGGCGGTGAAGCTATCCTCGCCGAACTCCTCGCGTGCCTGATACATTCCCTCCTCGGAAAGGAGGTCACCCTGATTGAATGTGGTCACGCCAGGCTCGATGACGATGTAGTTCTCGAAATACAGAACGCGCTCGAGATCCTTCAGCGTCATGTCCATCAGCATGCCGATGCGCGACGGCAGCGACTTCAGGAACCAGATGTGGGCGACGGGGGCGGCGAGCTCGATATGGCCCATGCGCTCGCGCCGGACCTTGGCGAGCGTCACCTCGACGCCGCACTTTTCGCAGATGACGCCCTTATACTTCATCCGCTTGTACTTGCCGCACAAGCATTCGTAGTCCTTGATGGGTCCGAAGATGCGGGCGCAGAACAGGCCATCCCGCTCCGGCTTGAAGGTGCGGTAATTGATGGTCTCGGGCTTCTTGATCTCTCCGTAGGACCAGGAGTGGATCTGCTCCGGGCTCGCGATCGCGATCCGGATTTGATCGAAGGTCTGGGCTGGGACCTGCGGGCTGAAGACATTGGCGAGCTCTTGGTGATTCATCCGTTGTCTCCTCGGGCGCCTTCATCTGGGCCGGTGATACGTTCAACACTTGGTGCCGGAGCGAGCCGGCGCTCCAGCGGCCATACCGGCCGTCTGGAGCCTGTCATTTGCGAGCCGTCTACTCGGCGGCCTCGGCCTGTGGCGGACGCGGCAGCCTTGGTCGCGCGGTCACGGGCTTTTCGACGGGAACCTGGCCGGTCTCGGAGTCGACGAGCTCGACGTTGAGGCCGAGCGCCCGCATTTCCTTGACGAGCACGTTGAAGCTCTCGGGGATGCCGGCCTCGAAGCCGTCGTCGCCGCGGACGATCGACTCGTAGACCTTGGTGCGGCCGGCGACGTCGTCCGACTTCACCGTCAGCATCTCCTGCAGCGTGTAGGCGGCGCCATAGGCCTCGAGTGCCCAGACCTCCATTTCGCCGAAGCGCTGGCCACCGAACTGGGCCTTGCCTCCCAGCGGCTGCTGCGTCACGAGCGAGTAGGGGCCGATCGAGCGGGCGTGGATCTTGTCGTCGACGAGATGGTGCAGCTTCAAGAGATACTTGTAGCCGACCGTCACACGCCGATCGAAGGGCTCGCCCGTTCGTCCATCGTGGATCTGCATCTGACCCGAGGAATCGAAGCCGGCCATCGCGAGCATCTCGACGATGTCGGGCTCGCGAGCGCCGTCGAACACGGGCGTTGCGATCGGCACGCCCTTTCTGAGGTTTTCTCCAAGCTCGATCAGCTCGGCATCGTTGAGGCCGTCGATGGTCTCGTCGCGGCCGTAGATCTTGTGCAGCTTGTCCTTGAGGACCTTCACCTTCTCGCCGTGCTTGATCTGATCGACGATGGCGCCGATCTGACGACCCAGACCATTGCAGGCCCAGCCGAGATGGGTCTCGAGAATCTGGCCGACGTTCATGCGGCTCGGCACGCCAAGCGGATTGAGCACGATGTCGACCGGTGTTCCGTCCTCGAGATAGGGCATATCCTCGGCCGGCACGATCTGGCTGACGACGCCCTTGTTGCCGTGGCGTCCGGCCATCTTGTCGCCGGGCTGCAGCTTGCGCTTCACGGCGACGAAGACCTTGACCATCTTCATGACGCCGGGCGGAAGTTCATCACCGCGTTGAAGTTTGTCGACCTTGTCGACGAAGCGGCGCTCGAGGCTCTTCTTGGCGCTCTCGTACTGGCGCTTGATGGCTTCCACACCGGCCATCGACTTCTCGCTGGCCAGCGCGATCTCCCACCACTGGCTGCGCGGGATGTCGTCGAGGATTTCGGCGTTGAGCTCGGTTCCCTTGCGGGCGCCCTTCGGGCCCTTGGAGACTTCCTCGCCCATCAGCGCCTCGCGCAGACGCCCGTAGACGTTGCGGTCGAGGATCGCCATCTCGTCGTCGCGATCCTTGGCGAGACGCTCGATCTCCTCGCGCTCGATGGCCGTCGCACGTTCGTCCTTCTCGACGCCGTGGCGGTTGAACACGCGCACCTCGACCACCGTTCCGGTGACGCCCGGCGGCAGTTTCAACGACGTGTCGCGGACGTCGGAGGCCTTCTCGCCGAAGATGGCACGCAGGAGCTTCTCCTCCGGCGTCATCGGGCTCTCGCCCTTCGGCGTGATCTTGCCGACCAGGATGTCGCTCGGGTTGACCTCGGCGCCGATGTAGACGATGCCCGCTTCGTCGAGGTTCTTGAGCGCTTCTTCCGAGACGTTCGGGATATCGCGCGTGATCTCCTCCGGCCCGAGCTTGGTGTCGCGGGCCATCACCTCGAATTCCTCGATGTGGATCGAGGTGAAGATGTCGTCGGCCACGACGCGCTCGGAGAGCAGGATGGAGTCCTCGAAGTTGTAGCCCATCCAAGGCATGAACGCGACGAGCACGTTCTTGCCGAGCGCGAGATCGCCGAGATCGGTCGAAGGACCATCGGCGATGATCTCGCCGACCTTTACTGCGTCACCGACGTTCACCAGCGGCCGCTGGTTGATGCAGGTGTTCTGGTTCGAGCGCTGGAACTTGCGCAG
>JANNSX010000214.1:0-6969 GCA_031403155.1 Hyphomicrobiaceae bacterium | reverse complement strand
AAGGTCGAGAGCTCGCTCTCCGAGGCGAACGCCGAGTAATCATGGCCTGAGCGGGTGGATGGTTTGCATCCGCCCCGCCGGTCTGATCTCGAAGGGCTGTCTGCCATCCGGCAGGCAGCCCTTTCGCTTTCGCGGGCCGGCCTCGTGTGGCGCGCGATGCCGGTAAGAAAGTTTTCACCCAAACCTAACGAAGTGCTTGGGGGATAGATAAAATTATCGGCGATTTACAGCTATTTAGCTTCCTGGCGTTAATTTGCTCCCGAGTTCGACGACGCCGCCCCCCAACGTCCGATGAATCTCGCAAACGCAACTGAGTACAGGGAGTCAATCAATCATGAACAAGCTTTTCAAGCGCTTCCAGAATGACGAGTCCGGCGCCACCGCCATCGAGTATGCCCTGATCGCCGCCATCGTCGGCATCGGCATCATCGTTGCCCTCGGCACGATGAAGGACGAGCTCAACGAGACCTTCAACAAGGTCGAGAGCACGCTCTCCGAGGCCAACGCCGAGTAAGCGGATCGAACCGCCCGCTCCAAAGAGGCCGTCCGGTCCCCCCGGGCGGCCTCGCCCGTTTCGACCGGGGAGACAAATCTTCGTCCCAGATAGGCATCGGCGTTGACGGTTTGGCAACGAAATCGGATTTTTCCGGGCCGGCGCACTTAAATTGAGCTTTACGCCGATCTGTCACTGTACGTCCCCGAGGCGTCATAAAAAAACAGAGTGCGTGGGGGTTGAGCGTGTTTGAGTTGCTGTTGTGGTGCGTATTCCCATGGGCGATGGCTTACGCCGGTTCCATGGACCTGGTGACAATGACCATTCCCAACAGGGTTTCCATCCTCTTGGTCGCCGGCTTCGTGCTGCTTGCCCCCTTTGCTGGCCTCGGTGCCCATGAGATCGCGTTGCACCTGGCGGCCGGTACCGTGGTGCTCGCCATCGGCATCGCCATGTTCTCGCAGGGGTGGATCGGCGGCGGCGACGCCAAGATTTTCGCGGCCGCCTCGCTCTGGCTCGGCTTCGAGCATCTCTGGCACTTTATCGCCCTTGCGGCGATCGCCGGCGGCTTCCTCACCATGGGGCTGCTGTTCTTCAGGGTCATGCCGTTGCCGGTCGCGCTCGGTCAGCAGGATTGGATCGTGCGCCTGCATCATCGCAAGACCGGGGTGCCCTACGGCATCGCCATCGCGGCTGCCGCGCTGATGGTCTATCCCTCGACCCAATGGCTGCAATCGACGGTTGGCTGAACTCCTCGGCATCAGTCGTCAGAATTGATTCTGGGACGCGCCGCGGCGCGTCCCAAATTTGTTTCTAGAGCGCTATTCGATCTGATGGAATCAGATCGGCGCTCTAGGTCGTTGGTTTTGAGCACTTGTCTTCGACCAACCGGTTTCCACTTGGTCTGAAAGTGCTCTAGCTCGTGCTTTTGCCCGGTCCGGTGCTGTTTTCGCTCATCTCCTGGCCTTCAGACTGCATCGTTTCGCGACGCCCATTAACCCGGCATTGACCTTTGTCTAGCAGGATCACCAGCAACCCATAGAGCTGGGATCAGGGCGAAAGGACCATTGAGTCATGAGACGGGCGCGCTTGCTTGTGTTTGCCATTGCCATTGTCGCCGCCGGATTGGCCGCGATGCTCGCCAACGGCTTCCTCGGCGGAACGAGAACGAAGACCAAGCTGGTCGAGAAGGAGATCAATACGGTCGAGGTGCTGGTCGCCCGTAAGGAGATCGGCCTCGGCGAGCGGCTCAAAGCCGCCGATATCGGCTGGCAGGCCTGGCCCAAATCGGCGGTCAGTGAAAAGGGCTACATCTCCAAGGAGACGAGCCCGAACGCCGAGAAAGATTACGTCGGTGCGATCGCCCGTACCTCCTTTCTCGCCAACGAGCCTTTGAATCAGGCCAAGATCGTCAAGGCCGGCGAGGGCGGCGTGCTCGCCGCGATCCTGCCCGCAGGCATGCGTGCCATCTCGACGAAGATCAACGAGGAGTCCGCCGTTGGCGGCTTCATCCTCCCCGCCGACCGCGTCGATGTGCTGGTCACCCGCAAGGTGCGTGGCCGCGACGGCCGCCAGGAGCAGACGGTCAGCGACACGCTCTTCAAGAACGTGAAGATCCTCGCGATCGGTCAGGAGATCGAAACGAAGGACGGCAAAATGGTGGCGTCCGGCAAGACCGCGACGCTCGAGCTTTCACCCAGTCAGTCCGAGACGCTCGCTCTCGCGCAGGCCATGGGTGACATCTCGCTGACGCTCCGCAGCCTCCAGGAAAACCAGAAGGGCGTGAACCCCGAGGGTGATGCCTCAGCCTTCGAGCCCGACAACACCAATGCCGTTCGCATGCTGCGCTACGGCGAGTGGTCCCGGGCTTATGGCGTGAAGTGACGCACGACGGAAAACGTCTTCTCGAAGGTATGATCCAATGATCAAGTTCGCAAAAAGCACTGTCGCCGTCCTGATGCTCGGCATCGCCAGCTTCACCGGCCTCTCCGCCGTCGGCATTCACGATCAGGCAGCCTTCGCCGGCTCCTCCGATACCGATGTCTCGCACCACGACTTCCTGAAGATCGGCTTCGACGAGCCGCTTCCAGCCAGCCGCGAGGTGCTGCTCGGGCTCAACAAGACCATGGTCGTCGAGGTACCGCGCGATCTCAGGGACGTGGTGGTTTCCAACCCCGAGTTCGTCGATGCCGTCGTGCAATCGTCGAACCGCGTCTATCTGATCGCCAAGCAGCTCGGCAACGCTAACGTCTTCTTTTTCGACGAGAACGGCGAGCAGATCCTGTCCGTGGATGTGCGCATCGAGCGCGACATGGGCGCCTTCGACCGGCTGATCGAGCGGCTCATACCAGGAGCCAACATCAAGAGCGAGGTGATCAACGACACGATCATCCTGACCGGTTCCGTTCCCAACCCGGCCGACTCCTCGCGCGCCAGCGACATCGCCGCCCGCTTCATGACGCGGCCGGGCGATGCCGACAAGCGCGACACACAGAAGGTCGTCAACATGCTCGCCGTCGAGGCCAAGGAACAGGTGATGATCAAGGTCACCGTCGCCGAGGTCCAGCGCGAGGCGATCAAGCGGTTCGGCGTCAACTGGAATGGTGTCCATGTCGGCGATCAGGCCTGGAACTTCCAGACCAACAACACCATGCCGATCACCAACGCCAACGGCAACAACTCGTTCCTGTTCGGAGTTACCGGCCCGTCGAGCGATCTAGCGGCCTGTCTTCCCGCGGCTCCTCTGGCGGGCGCCATTGCCGCCGGTGGCGCGAACTGCCTCGCCCGCAGCGTCGAGATGTTCGAGCGCAACGGCCTCCTCAAGACTCTGGCCGAGCCGACGCTCACCGCAATCTCGGGCGAAACCGCGAGCTTCCTCGCGGGCGGCGAGTTCCCGGTGCCGGTTGCCCAGGACAAGGACTCGATCTCGGTCGAGTGGAAACCCTTCGGTGTCGGCCTCTCCTTCACGCCGCTCGTGCTTTCCGAAGGCCGCATCAGCCTGAAGATCGCGACCGAGGTCAGCGAGATCTCGAGCGAAGGTGCCGTGACGCTGACGACCGTGTCGCTGCCGGGCCTCAAGGTGCGCCGCGCCAACACGACCATCGAGTTGCCCTCCGGCGGCTCGCTGGTGATCGCCGGCCTCATCTCGGACGACACACGCGCCAACATCGACGGCGTTCCGGGCATGAAGAACCTGCCGATCCTCGGCACGCTGTTCCGCAGTCGCGACTTCGTAAAGCAAGAGACCGAGCTGCTCGTCATCGTCACGCCCTACATGGTCAACCCCGTGCACATATCGCAAATCGCCAAGCCGACCGACGGCCTGATCCCGGCCTCCGATGCCCGGGCGACCTTCCTGGGCGAGCTCAACAAGGTCTACGGCAAGGACGAGGCTCTCCCGTCTGGCGAGTACGAAGGTAACTACGGTTTCATCGTCGAGTGATCGGGTGGATGGAGATTTCTATGAAGTTCGAGGACACGAATATGCGCAATCCAATGACCAGCATCCGTCCCGCAGCGGTGAAGCTCCTGGCGGCCTCCTTGATGGTGATCAGCCTCACGGCTTGCCGCGGAGAACAAGAGGGCCGGGTCGTCGGCTACGCCGAGCCTTACGAGTACGAAAAGAGGCACCCGATCAACGTCAAGACCGACGCGACTGAGCTCGACATCGTCGTGGCCGGACGCTCGAACGGCCTCAACAGCATCCAGCGAGCCCAGGTCGACGAGTTCCTCGGCCAGTGGCGCCACGAGGGCACCGGCAAGGTCACGATCGCGGCACCGAGTGGCAGCGCTAATGAAGGCGCGGCCTACCAGGCAGCCGCCGAGATCCGCGATCTCGCCCGCGAAAAGGGGATTCCGGGCCACGCGGTGGTCTTCGCTGCCTACAATGCGGGCGGCGGTAAACCACCCGTAAAGATATCTTTCCTACGTTATGTCGCAGAGGGGCCTACCTGCGGGGACTGGTCGAAGAATCTCGCCGAGGATCCGCAGAACGTCGCCTACCCGGACTATGGCTGCTCCACGCAGCACAATATGGCGGCGATGATCGCCAATCCGAGGGATCTGATCGAGATGCGCGACAGCACCAGCCGGCCGGGTGAGCGCCGCGACGAGATCTGGCGGAAGTACGTCGGCGGCAAGAGCACGATCTCGGAGACCGCCGCCGAGGAAAAAGCCGGCATGATCAGCGACGTGGCGAAGAATTGACGTGGCGAAGATTTGACGCAGCGAGTGCAAAATGACCAAGCATGCATATCAAGCCGAAGCTGACGCCGATCTCGAGAACAACGGGATCGAGGGGGCCGAGGAGATGGCCGAGGTTGGCGAGGATTACGCCGAGCCGGTCGCGGTCGAGCATCGCCATGACAAGGCAAAGCCGATCCCTCGGATCTCGATCCAGGTCTTCTGTGAGCATCCGCACACGGCGGAGGCGGCCCAGCACGCCTCCGACGACCGGCGCCTCGCCAAGGCGCATGTCAGCCTCCACATGGGAGGTCTTCCGGCCGCGATCGCGCACTATCAGGAGGCGCCGTCGCCGAACCTGATCATCGTCGAGAGTTCGGCGCCGCGCCAGGCGATGCTCGCCGAGCTCGACAAGCTCTCCGAGTATTGCGACAACGGCACGAAGGTCGTGGTCATCGGCCACAGCAACGACGTGCTGCTGTACCGCGAGATGCTGAAGCGCGGGGTCAGCGAGTACATCGTCGTCCCAGTGTCGCCGCTGCAACTCATGGAGAGCATCTCCAACCTCTACAACAATCCGGAATCGGATCCGGTTGGGCACGTCATCGCCTTTGTCGGCGCGAAGGGTGGCGTTGGCTCCTCGACCGTGTGTCACAACACGGCCTGGGTGGTCTCGCGCATCTTGGCGAGCAACGTGGTGATCGCCGATCTGGACCTTCCCTTCGGCACCGCCGGCCTCGACTTCGACAAGGACCCGGTGCAGGGCATCGCCGATGCGCTCGCCTCCCCGGACCGCCTCGACGAGGTCCTGCTCGACCGCCTGCTCGCCAAGTGCACGGACCATCTGAGCCTGTTCGCGGCTCCGGGCGTGCTCGACCGCAACTACGAGATCGCGCCCGAGACCTACGAATTCGTTCTCGATGTGGTGCGCCAGAACGTTCCCTTCGTGGCGGTGGACCTGCCGCACGTCTGGACGCCCTGGGCCAAGCAGATCCTGATGACGGCGGACGATGTGGTCCTCACGGCGATGCCGGATCTCGCCAATCTCCGCAACGCCAAGAACATGGTCGATCTCTTGAAAACGCAGCGCAAGAACGACCGGCCGCCGTTCCTGGTGCTGAACGCGACGGGAATGCCGAAGCGTCCGGAGCTCCCCGCCAAGGAGTTCGGCGATGCCTTGGGTCTTTCGCCCAAGGTCGTCATCGAGTTCGACGCCGAAGTTTTCGGCATGGCCTCGAACAACGGCCAGATGGTGGAAGAGCTGTCTGCCAAGTCACGGGCCGCCGAGCACTTCCGTACGCTCGCCTATGCCCTGGCAAACCGCGCCGAGCCGAAGACCGACAAGAAGAGGAAATCGGTCCTGAGCCCGCTCCTGCAACGTTTCAACCGCAAAAAGGCCGGGGCATAGTTCATGTTTGGCAAGCGCTCAGGAACCAACGTGCCCGCGTCGCGGCGCGTCGCTGCACCGCAGCCTTTGCCGGCGGTCCAGCCAAAGGATTTGCCTAAGGCCCAAAGCGGCCGTAGTCAGGTGCCAGACGCCACCGCCAAGCCGGCGGCGCCGTCCGCGCGCACCTCCGAGCCTCCGAAGCCGAAAGCTGTAGAGCGCCGGCATTCAGAGGAGTACTACGACATTAAGACGACCGTCTTCAATGCGTTGATCGACACCATCGATCTGACGCAGCTCGCCAAGTTGGATGCCGATGCGGCGCGCGAAGAGATCCGCGACATCGTTGGAGAGATCGTCCAAGTCAAGAATGTCGTGATGTCCATCGCCGAGCAGGAAGAGCTGCTCGAGGACATCTGCAACGACGTGCTGGGCTACGGACCGCTCGAGCCCTTGCTCGCCCGCGACGACATCGCCGACATCATGGTCAACGGCGCCGAGACCTGCTTCATCGAAGTCGGCGGCAAGGTGGAGAAAACCTCGATCCGCTTCGCCGACAACGCGCAGCTGATGAACATCTGCCAGCGCATCGTCAGCCAGGTTGGCCGCCGGGTCGATGAGAGTAGCCCGATCTGCGACGCGCGTCTTCCCGACCGCGCCCGTGTCAACGTCATCGCGCCCCCGCTCGCCATCGACGGCCCATGCCTCACTATTCGTAAGTTCAAGAAGGACAAGCTGACCCTCGAGCAGCTGCTGCGCTTTGGCTCGATCTCCAAGGAAGGCAAGACGATCCTCGAGATCATCGGCCGCGTGCGCTGCAACGTCGTGATCTCTGGCGGCACGGGTTCCGGTAAGACGACGCTGCTCAACTGCTTGACGGGTCACATCGACCAGGACGAGCGCATCATCA
>JANNSX010000213.1:0-35463 GCA_031403155.1 Hyphomicrobiaceae bacterium | reverse complement strand
GTGTGGTGAGCAGGGTGTTCGCCTTCCTCTCCCCGTTGGGTGTGCGTAGGGCTTTTGGGGTGGGTGCGGGGCAGCGGCCTAACGCAATGCCAGCCACGCCCGTCACGACGCAAGCGCCAATGTGGGCGACCTGCCGGTCGCCCCTACGACATCAACATCGTGCGTCGCCCACGTTCACGGAGCAGAGCGTCACCACCGTAGGTGCGACCTGCGGTCGCCCGTCCATCGTTCCCACAAGCATTTTGTTTTTATTCACCATACCGCCAAAGAACTTATCCCCGCCCATCGCGCACACCCCCATACTCCTCCCAACCCCGTCGCCAGAGGACTGGAACGCGCGCTGGTGAGCCGGTAGCGGGGAGCGTCGAGGAGGCCGGACATAAGCTATCCGGCGCCTCCCTGCCGTTGCGGATGGGAAATCTGACCGCAACTACTCTCGTCCCGGATGTAGGCGAGGGGCTTTCGCATGGAACTTCGGTTTCGAAAGCCCATGGCGGCGGCAAACCCTCGGCGACGGCGGAGTGGCGCGTGCCACATCCGAACGATTCCACCACGGGCCGGCCACTCCGTCCCTCTGGACTTTGCATGCTCTCGGGTTCGGTGACGGACCGCGGTGCGGGCGCAGCGTTGGCTGTGATGCGAGGGAGTAGGGAATAGGGAGTTGGAGAAAAATGCGATGCGGCGCCTCGAGCGGCAGACTCTGCTCTACATTCGCTACTCCCTACTCCCTATTCCCAACTCCCTTTGTCTGCGCCTACTTCACCGGCACATTGTACAAAATGAAATCCGACTTCGGAGCGAAGCTGTCGTAGAGCATCCGGCCCTTGTAGTTGAAATCCTGCGTCAGCCAGCGGACGCTGGGGGCGCCCTTGGTCTTGGCGAAGGCCAGCACATGTTCGATGAGGGCCCGGCCGATGCCGCCGCCGCGCAGCTCGGGATCGACGTAAAGATCGGAGAGATAGACAACCTGGCTGCCGCCGAGGGAACGATGCATCAACTGATATTGCGTCATGCCGGCGAGCTTACCCTCGGCATCCTCGGCGACATCGCACCAGAAGGGCTCATTTGGATCATTGATCCAGGCCCACACGCCTTCGACCGCCTCGGGCGTCACCTCGACCTTGTAAAACTTGCCATAGGCGCGGAACATCTCCTCCCAGCGGGCTTTCTCCTCAGGCCGAACAGGCCGGATTTTCGCGCTCATGGCGTCTCTCCTCAAAGGTGCAATCGCCACTCGAATAGGCTAAAACGGCACGCAAATCACCAGGGATCGCTTCCATGGACGCCAAGGTACCGATCGGCCATACGGTTTGCCCGCACGACTGCCCCTCGACCTGTGCGCTCGATGTCGAGATCCTCGATGACAACCGCATCGGGCGGGTCCGTGGCGCCAAGGACCACAGCTATACCAAGGGCGTCGTCTGCGCCAAGGTCGCGCGCTACGCCGAGCGTGTGCACCACAAGGACCGGCTACTTTATCCCATGCGCCGCAAGGGGGCGAAGGGCGCAGGCGCGTTCGAGCGCATTTCCTGGGACGACGCCCTCGACATCACGGCGGAAGCCTTCCTGAAAGCCGAGCGCGAGCTCGGGCCGGAAGCCGTTTGGCCCTACTACTACGCCGGCACCATGGGTCTCGTCATGCGCGACGGCATTGAGAGATTGCGCCACGCCAAGCGCTACTCGCGCTTCTATTCGACGATCTGCACGGGCACCTCCTATCCCGGCTTCGTCGCCGGCACGGGCAAGCTCTATGGGCCGGACTCGCGGGAGATGGCGAAGTCGGACCAGATCGTCATCTGGGGCGGCAATCCCGTTGCGACCCAGGTCAATGTCATGACGCACGCGATCGAGGCGCGGCGCAAGCGCGGCGCCAAGATCATCGCCGTCGATGTCTATCGCAACGGCACCGTCGAGCAGGCGGATGTGGCGCTGATCCTGAGGCCGGGAACGGATGGCGCGTTGGCGTGCGCGCTGATGCACTGCCTGTTCCGCGACGGCAATGCGGATCGTGCCTACATGGCCCGCTATGCCGATTGCCCGGACGACCTCGAGGCGCATCTGAAAACCCGCACGCCCGAGTGGGCGAGCGGCATCACCGGGCTGTCCGTTGCCGAGATCGAGAACTTCGCCGCTCTGCTCGGCGCGACGCCGCGCAGCTATTTCCGCTTGGGCTTCGGCTTCACGCGCTCGCGCAACGGCACGCAGGGCATGCATACGGTGCTCTCGCTCGCCACCGTCATGGGCGCCTGGAAGCATGAAGGCGGCGGCGCAATGCACTCGCTCGGCGGTATCTATCACTGGAACAAGACGCTGATCGAAGGGCTCGACAAGGTCGACAAATCGGTGCGCGTCATCGATCAGTCGCGCATCGGCCCGGCCTTGACCGGCGACCCTTACGATCTCAAAGGCGGCCCGCCGGTGACCGCCATGCTGATCCAGAGCACGAACCCGCTGGAGGTCGCGCCCGAGCAGCGCAAAGTCCGCCAGGGCTTCATGCGCGATGATCTCTTCGTTGCCGTCCACGAGCAGGTGTTGACCGAGACGGCCAAGCTCGCCGATATCGTGCTGCCGGCCACCATGTTTCTCGAGCACGACGACGTCTATCAGGCGTCCGGCCATGGCCATGTGCAATTGGGGCCGAAGCTCATCGAGCCGCCGGGCGAGTGCTGGTCGAACCACGATGTCGTGACAGCCTTGGCCAAGCGCGTCGGCGCCGAGCACGAGGGCTTTGACATGACGCCGCGCCAACTCATCGACTGGACCTTGCGCAATTCGGGTCACGGCACGCTGGAGGAGCTCGAGCGCGGCCGCTGGCGCGATGTGCAGCCCTCCTTCGAGGACTCGCACTATCTGAACGGCTTCGGTTGGCCGGACGGCAAATTCCGCTTCAAGCCGCAATGGACGAGCGTGCCGGTCAAGAACGACGGTCCGAAGGGGCGGCACGCCGAGATGCCGTCATTGCCGGACTATTGGAACGTGACCGAGAATGCCGACGCGGCGCACCCCTTCCGCCTCGTCACGGCGCCGGCGCGGGCCTATCTCAACTCGAGCTTCAACGAGACGGACACCAGCCGTGAGAAGCATGGCCGCCCGCGCGCGCTGATGCATCCACAGGATATGGCGGCACTCGGCCTCCCCGATGGTGCCGCCATCGCCATGGGCAACACGCGCGGCGAGATCGGGCTCTGGGCGGAAGGCTTTGAGGGCGTGCAGCGGGGCGTTGTCATCGTCGAAGGCATCGCGCCGAACGGCCATTTCAAGAATGGCGAAGGCATCAATACGCTGACGGGCGCGGAACAGGCGGCGCCTTACGGCGGCGCGCCCTTCCACGACAACAAGGTTTGGATCAGGAGAGCGTGAGGCTGCAGCCGGCTTGCTACGATTTCACAGTTTTCGCACCAGAGTGAGCCCGTCTCCGATCGGGATCGTTGCCGCCGAAACGCGCGGATCGGCGGCGACCTTGGTGTTGAGCGCGCGGATGACCGCGGTCTCGGCAGTGGTATCCTCCGGGTCGGCGATGTCGCCACCCCAGAAAACATTGTCGATCAGCATCAATCCCCCGGGCCGGAGCAGCTCGAGGCACTGCTCGTAATAAGTCGGATAGTTCTTCTTGTCGGCATCGATGAACGTCATGTCGAACAGGCCGGCACCGCCCTCCTTGCGCAGCGATGCCAGGGATTCGAGGGCCGGCCCCAGCCTCAAGTCGATCCGGCTTTCGACACCGGCCATGCGCCAGAACGGGCGGCCGATGTCCGCAAATCTCGCCTCGATATCGAGCGCGATGATGCGTCCATCTTCCGGCAGCGCGGATGCCATCCACAGCGTGCCGTAACCGACGAACGTGCCGACCTCGATGATCTGGCGCGCCCCCGTGAGTTCGATCAGGAAGGCCATGAAACGGCCCTGCTCGGCCGCCATCCGCATATTTCGTTCGGGCAGCTTGTCGGCCTCCTTGGCGAGCGCGGCAACCGCTGGCGGTATAGCCACCATGTACTGCAACACATAGGCGTGGAAGGCTTCGGTCAGGCCGTGCGAGCGCGACGACATGGGTTATCCTTTTTTTGGCAATGCACCGGCGGACGAAGGGCAAACCGGCCGAAACTCAATCCCTGCAATGGGTCCAAGTTTCCGTGCGACCTGAGCCCGCACGCAATGTGCAATCGCTAAGGAGAATAGCGGTTCATCCCGGGGGAGCAACCCCTGGATGAGATGGATCAAGCGGCTTGGAGTACCGGCCCGATGGCGGCGCGCGGCGTGCCGATGAGATCGATGGCCCGGATGACGGCATCGCGCGATCCTTCGCTCGTCGTCACGAAAGCGAGCTCGGAGCCGCGGCCCGTGTCGAGCCAGAGGCGGTAGAGGGTCGTGCGATGGCGCGTGAAGGCATCCTGCAGGGCGGCGAGGCCGATGCTGGCGAGCAGCACGACGCCGATCATCCATTTGGCGCCGAGCAGGCCGATGCCGATCATCGGCAGCAGGCACGTTGCGGCAGCCAGGAACCCGGCGCTGCAGATGAGCGAGCCGGACACCCGCACCTCGCGCGTTTCATCTGTCCCGACGGAGCGGATGGCGCCTGCGGGAATGCGATGGCGGCCGAGCCTGACCTCGGCGGTCGTGATGACCACATCGGGCGTTTCGAGGAGCAGTCGGGGACGGGCAGTCATCGGTTGCATCTGTTCGACAGGAGAGGAGTTCGCGGCGGGACCAGGAGGAATAATCAAAAATTGTTGCGAACTCGTTGCGTAGACGGACAGTCAGTCGTCGCGCTCGCGATATTTGTTAGTGATCGGATAACGCCTGTCCCGGCCGAAATTCCTTGTCGAGATCTTAACGCCGGGGGCCGCCTGACGCCGCTTGTACTCGGCGATGTTGAGCATCCGCTCGATCCGGCGGACGGTTTCGAGGGAATGGCCGCGCGCGGCGATTTCCTTCACGGGCAACTCGCGCTCGACGAGGCATTCGAGAATGTCGTCCAAGACCTCGTAAGGCGGCAGCGTGTCCTGGTCTTTCTGATTGGGCTTCAGCTCCGCGGTCGGCGCCTTGGTGAGAATACGGTCCGGGATCACCTCGCCGCCGGGGCCGAGGCAACCTTTCGGCACGCCTCGATTGCGCAGCCGCGACAGCCGGTAGACCTCCATCTTGTAGAGGTCCTTGATCGGATTGTAGCCGCCGTTCATGTCGCCATAGAGCGTCGCGTAACCGACCGAAACCTCGGACTTGTTGCCCGTCGTCACCAGCATCGAGCCGAACTTGTTGGAGACGGCCATCAAGAGGGTGCCGCGCACGCGCGACTGCACGTTCTCCTCGGCTGTCCCCGGGGGGGAGCCGGCGAAGAGGGGGGCCAGCGCTGCCATGAAACCGTCGACCGGCTCGTGGATCGGCACCACGTCGTAGCGGATGCCGAGCGCCTCGGCGCATCGGGCCGCGTCGTCGAGGCTGTCGCTGGAAGTGTAGCGATATGGCAGCATCAGGGCGTGCACGTGCTCAGGCCCGAGCGCATCGGCCGCCATGGCCGCGACGAGCGCCGAATCGATGCCGCCCGACAAGCCCAGAACGACTCCAGGGAAGCCGTTCTTGTGCACATAGTCGCGCAAGCCCAGCACACAGCCGAGATAGGACGAGAGCTCGCCTTCCTCGACGAGCACGCGATCGCCTGTTTCGCACCGCCAGCTTGCTCCGATGCGCTGCCACTCAGTGAGAACGATGCCCTCTTCCCAGGCCGGCATCTGCACGGCAAGCGAGCGATCGGCATTGAGAACGAAGGAGGCGCCTTCGAAGACGAGCTCATCCTGGCCGCCCACCTGATTGACATAGGCGAGCGGCAATCCGGACTCTGTCACGCGCGCCACGGCAATCTGCATGCGCGTGTCGTGCTTGCCGTCGGAGAAGGGGGAGCCGTTGGGGACGATGAGGAATTCCGCGCCGGTTTCCTCCAGGCACTCGACCACGTCCGCGCCCCAGATGTCCTCGCAGATCGGCACGCCGATGCGCACGCCCTTGAAGCTGATCGGTCCCGGCATGGGCCCCGCCGCGAACACCCGCTTTTCGTCGAACACGCCGTAGTTGGGCAGATCGGCCTTGAAGCGTTCGGCGGTGATGCGGCCCTCTTCCATCAGCAGCACGGCGTTGTAGACCTTGCCGTCCGCCTCCCAGACGTTGCCGACGAGGACGGCCGGATCGCCATCGGCCGTTTCGATGGCGAGGGCTTCCGCCACGCGCCGGGCCTCGGCGCGGAACGCCGGTTTCAACACCAGATCCTCAGGCGGATAGCCGGTCAGGAACAGCTCGGACAGCACGAGGAGATCGGCGCCGAGGCGAGCGGCTTGCGCGCGGGCTTTTCGCGCCAGCGCCGCATTGCCGTCCAGATCGCCGACGGTCGGGTTGAGCTGCGCAAGTGCTATTCTGAGAGAGGAGGCCGGTTTCTTGCTCATGGGCACAGATTACCGGCCGGGCGGCGGCTCCCGCAATAGAGTGCTTCTGGAAAAGTGCGAAGCGGTTTTCCAATAAGAAGCACGACAAACCAATGAGCTAGGGTGTTGGAGTGATTCAACGAAGATCGGAAACACCCTAGCGGCCGGACTTGTCAGGCGGGATGGCGGGATTGCGAGGCGCGCCGCCAGCCCATATTGCTTGCTTCCGGTGACACGTGGAGCGCCTCGTCGTGCAGGGTTGGAGACATTGGCCGCGCCGCTTGGCACTTGCCGTGCTGAAGCGCGTGTCCCGCGACATCACTATTCGGCACCACCACACCGGTGATCCAGTCCGCCTCAATCTCTATACGCACAAGGGCTACTGGTATCACGGCAAGCGCCGGGAGGCAGCGACGCTCGCCCTCTGCCGGGAAATCATTCAACCGGGCTGGACGGTCTACGATGCCGGCGGGCACATCGGCTATCTGTCGCTGTATTTCGCCAAGCTCGCCGGACCGGAGGGGAGGGTCCACGTCTTCGAGCCGGGCGAGAACAATCTGCCCTATCTCGAACGCAACATTTCCGGTCTCGCCAACATCACGCTCGTGCGCGCCGCCGTTGGTGCGGCACCTGGCCGAGCGACCCTCTATGTCGAGAGCCTCGCCGGACAGAACAACTCGCTTGTCCCGGATTTCGAGATCCTCGCGCGCAATGCCGCGCTCGCCGATCCAGGGGCCGGCAAGGTCACACTGCGTGATGTCGAAGTGACGACGCTCGATTTCCATGCCGCGCGCTCGCAGGCCATGCCGGATTTCGTCAAGATCGACGTCGAGGGCTTCGAGCTCGAGGTACTGCAGGGCATGGCAGAGCTGCTTCGCCAAAAGCCGGTCATTCTCGTCGAAGTGCAGCGCAATCAGGCGCAAGTTTTCGAGTTACTCGAAATGGCTGGCTACCACTTGTTCAACGATCGCCGCCGGCGCTTGCGCGCAAAGAATGCTCACCGCCTCAAAGGCGCGAATGTCTTCGCGCTGCACGCCGAGGCGCATGCCGGCCTGATTGCCAGCCTGTTCAAGCCGGTTCGCGCGCCTTCATCCGCGCCTTTACGAGGTCCGCGAAATTCCTGAGCGCCTTGAGTGCGAGCGGGGTTTCTTTCAGGCCGGCGCGCTCGCCCTCGACGTCGACGCCGCGGCCCTTGATGTAGCCGGTATAGTCGTCGAACAGCACGCGCATGATGCCGGCATCGTACTCCGGGTGGAACTGCACGCCCCAGGAGGTTTCAGACATGCGTGCCGCCTGGACACCGAAGGCGTTCGTCGCGAGGAGCTTGGCACCCTTGGGCAATCTGGTCACGGTCTGCGAGTGCGCGATCTGCGCCTGGAACACTTGGGGAATGTCCTTGAACAGCGGGTCGCTCTGAGCACCCGGCTCCAGGCGGATATCGCCCGTGCCATACTCGGACTGCCCCTTAAGCCACTTGACCTCGCCGCCCAGCGCCTGCGCGACGATCTGATGGCCGAAGCAGACGCCGAGCACCGGCACCTTGCCGTCATTGTCGGCGATCCATTGAGCCGTGCGCTCGGACCAGGGATGCCGGTCGGTCACCATCGAGGCAGAGCCGGTCACGACGACGCCCGCGATCTCGTCCGGATCGGGGAAGCGGCAATCATCGTCCTGCACGCGCACCTCGATCACTTCCTCGCGGGCGAACTGCATCGTGTCGGCGAACAGCACCTCGTTGTCGCCGCCGGCGTAGCCGTAGAAGCCGTCCTTGTTGTTGCGGAACGGCCCGGCGTTGAAGACCGCCAGGGGGCGCACGTCGCGCGTCGAATTTGTCATCTAGCCTGCTCCGTGTGCCTTGACACCCTCGACGATGGCAATCGCCGTCATCAGGTCGAGATGGGCGCCGCCGCCATTCTTGTAAACGGTTATCTCGTCCTTTGCACGCCGCCCCGGCGTCCCGCCCACGAGATCGTAAAGATCGGCGAGGATGTCTTCGTTGCGAATCACCCGGGTTTTCAGCGGGATTTCGATCTCGCCGATATGGCCGATGGTCGTGCTGCGGAAATTCACGAAGATTCGCCCCCGCCGCATGACCTCGTCGTCAGCCTCCCGCATGTCGAGGCGATAGGCGCCGACGAGGTCGACATGGGTGCCGGGTTTCAACCAGCGGCCTTCGAGGATGGGGTCGGAGCACATGACGGCGCAGGAAACGATGTCGGCGTCGGCCACGGCTTTGGCGAGATCGGGCGCGACGGAGACGGGGCGCTTCAGGTCGCCGAGCCGCTTGGCGACGGCTTCTGCCTTCGCGGGCGTGCGGTTCCAGATCGCGACACGCTCGATGGCGGGCCTGACGGCCACATGAGCGCGAATCAAGGGCTCGGACATCGTGCCAGCGCCAATCATCAGCAGCGACCGGCTGTCCTCCCGCGACAGCAGCTTGGAACCCAGCGCCGAATCGCCGGCTGTCTTCCAGCGCGTCTCGGCGGCGGCATCGATGGAGGCGATGAGCTGTCCCTGATCCTTGTCGAACAGCAAAACGTCGCCTTGGATACTCGCGACCGGCGGCTGGTTGCCCGGAAAGACCGTGACGGCCTTGACGGCGAAGCCCAGGCCTTCGATGCCTGCGGTTCGTGTGAAAATCGCATTGGGCCCGATGCGGACGAGCGTATCGCCACTTTGGGGCTTCGGCCGGCGATGGCACGCCTGCATGTGCTGGACGAGCCGCGTCCAGTCCATCACGCGATCGACCGTCGGCTCGTCAATTCTCAAAGCTTGGGTCATGCGAGCGCCGGCATCTCGCGAGGCGCGCGGCGGGTCAAGAGCTCATTGCCGTCCTTGCTAATGGCGATGTTTTCCTCGTGCACGAGCATCCGGCCCTCGGCGTACTCCATGCCGGGCTCGATGGTCAGCACCATGCCTTCCTTGATGGGGGTGAGATCGCCCAGCATGAAGGAGGGCGGTTCCGTCAGATGCATGCCGAGGCCATGGCCGATGCGCCCGACATTGTTGCCGATCGAGCCTGCATCCTCCAAGAACTTCGCCATGACGTGAAAGACTTGCCTCATGGTCTTGCCGGGGCGCGCGGCCTGCATGCCTGCTTCCGTCGCGAGCCAGAGCACCTCGTGAATGCGTTTGGCATCGTCGGAAATCGTCCCGACGGCGAAGTTGCGATCGAAATCGCAGAAATAGCCGTCGTAAGTGCAGCCGATATCGTGGAAGAGCACGTCGCCCTTTTTGAGCTTGTGGTCGCCCGGGCCGGCGATGATCTGATCGTAGCCGCCTGGTCCGGCGGCGGTCGCGATGAAGGGGACGTGGTCAGCGCCTTTCTCCATGAGCATCGCTCGCAGACGCAACTCGGCCTCACGCGTCGTGTCACCCGCATGCGTCATGCGCGGCACCTCGTCATAGGCGTCGCTGGCGATGGTGCAGGCGACACGGATGCGGTCGATCTCGGCCGCGCTCTTGATGTGGCGCAAGCCCCAGATGACAGGCGAGCCGTCAACGAACCGGATGCCGCGCGCCTTCTTCGCCATCCGGTCGACATCGATGCGCGGCGCCCGCACCAGCATCTCGCGGCCGAACTCCCAGCCGATCTTGCCGTGCTTGCGCTTGAGGTCGAGCAGCGTCGCCGCCATCAGCGAGATGCCGTCGTCTTTCGGATCGGGCGCCGACCAGGTGCGGATGTCGCGCACGGAGGTGGTCGCCAGCAGCGCCGGCTCGCCGATCGATGGGAACACGGCGATGATCTCGCCCTGGCGTGGGACGATCAAATACCAGGGCCGCGTCGGGCTTTCCCAGAACTGGGTTTCGAAGCCGGTGAAGTAGCGGATGTTGGCGGGCGTCGTCACGACGAGCGCGTCGAGGCCAGCGGCATCCATGGCCTTAGCTGCGCGTTCGTGACGATGGGCGAATTCGACCGCTGGAAAACCGTGCTTTGGAACCTTGATCCGCTTGGCCATGCCGCCATCTCACTCGTTGTCTATATTGCCTTCGCCGGCGCCGGCGCCCTTCTGGCGTGACGCCTCGCTGGCGGGCACATAGGTTTTCACGGCGAAGCGGTCGAGGCCAGCCCAGAGCGACTGATCGACGGCGATACCAGCGATGCGTTCGTGGAGGGGGAGGCCATCGATCGTGCCCGAGGCGGCTCCGGCCCTGATGGCAGCCGACCGTGTGGCGATGGCCGCCACTTTCCCGCTCAAGGTCGCCGCGCCGGCCACGGCCCGGAACCTGATATGCCCCCATGCGAGGTCGATGGCGCGGTTGGAGATCTCCGCGGCGGCGGCGGCAAAGGGGAGGAGGAGCAAGGGCTCCTCGACGGTAGAGGCCTTGAAAGATAAGCCGCCAGCGATGGCATGAGCCCGATCCGAGAGGGCCGCGCCTGCGAGGAGCGGTGAGGCTTGCGATGTTGCGCCGCCCTCGAGATGTCGCAGAAGCGCGGCAAGACCCGGCAGCCCCCGCGCTTCGAGCCAGCGCACTGTGCGTCCCGCCTCCTCGGCGATCCCCCAAGGATAACCCGCGCCGCGCGCCGCCTTCCTGGACATGGCGTCGATCTCGTTGAGCGAGACGGTGATGGTCGGCTGGGAGGTCGAGGGCAAGGGCGGCAGCGCCCAATCGTCGGCGTTCGCGGTGTCGATCTCGTCCGGGAATGGCGCGAAAGGAAACAGCGATATCCGCAGCCAGCGATCGGATTTTGGATCGAAACGTTGCGCGCCGAAGAAGGCGAGCTTGCAGCGCAGGATGTCGATCGGGCGCATGCGGGCGTCGATCAGGTTGTCGCGGATCTCTTGATAGGGATGGTGGCTCGCCGCCTGGATGCGGCGAACGGCGTGACGGTGCTCGGGATGGCGGGCGAGGAAGCCGGCGATGCTGGTCTCTGCAATCTCGCCCGCAAGTTCGCCGTGGAGTTTCGCGACATCGCGCGCCACGGCGAGCGGCTGCTCCAATTCGCCGCCCGGCTCCTCGAAGCGCTCGCCGAGCCGTGGCTCGAGCTTCTCGACGGACGTGTACCAGAAGCGGGCTTGCTGTTCAGGCTGGTCGTAGTTGCTGCCAAGGGCCCAGGCGTAGTGGCGGCCGATGAGCTCGCGCAGCTCGGCGATGCGCATGCTGCCGTCGATGGTGAAGAAGCGGAACTCTTCGCTCGTCATTTGATCGGCGAGGTCGTCGATCAGCGCGCCGTGCGGTTCGAGGAGAAGGGCGACCAGCAACTCCTGCGCATCGAGACCGAGATGGGTTTCGGCATGATGATAGAGGACATCCCAAGGGTCAGGTCCGTCGAGAACGCCCGTCGCGGCAAAGACGTCGAGCGCCGCCAGGTCGCGCTCCAATCCGCCGATGCGCCCCGTGTACTCGGCATCATCAACCCGCCATTGCGCCGCGGAGATCTTCGCGCGGGCCAACAGCTCTTGAAAGCGTGTTTTTGCGTCCGGCGTCGCGCGGGGTTCGCTGCGCACGCGTGCGAGCGCCGTCTCGCGGGCTTCGATCCAGCGGCCGAACAAGGTCGGGTGGTTGACGACGAAGGGCGCCATGCCGAGACCGGTCGCGTTGCCGACGCCGAGCCGGCGCCTGAGGTCGCGATCGAGAGCAACGGCCCGCGCCGGATTGCGCGCGCGCGCCAGATGCTCGACGATGTCGGTCATGAAGTTGCGCGCAAGCCAGACGGCGAGCATCTCGGCTCGGAAGGGTCCGGCGAGTTCCGGCCGGCCAGCGACGCGCTCGCGATCGGCCAAGCCGAACTTGCCGCTGCCGTAGACGGCAGTCGTGCGCATCAGATAGCCGACACGGTCGAGCTCGGCGGCGTCGGGCTGATGGCCCTTGGCCAGTGCGGCCACCACGGCATCGAACAAGCGAACGCTGCGATTGGCTCGCAGCAGTACGATCTCGCGATCGCTGACGCGGCCCGCCTCTTGCTTCGGCACATTGGCGGCGAGCCGCGCGAGATCGGTTTCCGTCGGGCGGCCGTCGAAGAGCGCGAAGGTCGCGTCCCAGGCTTCGGCGATGACCCGGTCGGTGCGCTTTTCCGCGGGCAGGTCATGACCGAAGGCGACGAGCGAGTAGATATGCTCCGGCCCCGCCGCCTCATAGACGGCGACCCCGACACCGCACTCGTCGAGCCGCCAGATGGGCCGCGTGCAGCGCCAGCCCTCGGCCGCGACCCGCCGGAGCATCGCGCGCATGAAGGAGAGCCGCGTTGGAAAAGCAGCGCCGAGCCGGTCGAGCCGCATCACCTGATCAGGCGGGCGGAGGCTGATCCTGAGCTCTGAATTTTCTCGCTCGGTCCGCTGCTGCATGTCGGTCTATCACCCAGCCGTCGAACCGAAAGAGTGCGCAAAGAAGGCGTGCCAGTTGCCGCCCATGATCTTGCCCGTGTCCTCATTCGAGAACCCGCGCCGCGTGAGCGCCGCCTCGATGCCGTCCCAGTCGAGATTGCTCTTGAACCAGGACGTCGGCGGCGGAAAAACGGGTTTACCGAGGCCAGGGGTTTCCACACCCGACTTCGTCCAGCGGCCGTTGCGCATCCACTCGACCACGCTGTCCGGCTGGTCCTGGCAGAGGTCGGAACCCATGCCGATCTGATCGACGCCCATGCGGTCGGCGGTGCGCGCCACCATTTCCGTGAAGGCGTCGAGCGTGCATTGGGAGCCGCCCTTCAGATGATGCGGATAGAGCGAGAAGCCGAGCATGCCGCCGCTCTTGGCCAGCGCCTTCAGGACGGTATCTGATTTGTTGCGCGCTACCGAGTGCCAGGATGAGGGATTGGCGTGGCTGATGCAGATAGGCCGTGTCGAAATCTCGATCGCTTCCAAGGTTGTGCGCTCGGCCGAATGCGACATGTCGATCGCCATGCCCACCCGGTTCATCTCCGCGATCACCTCGCGGCCCATGCGCGTGATGCCGGCATCGTGGGCTTCGTAGCAGCCGGCACCGAGCAGCGACTGGTTGTTGTAAGTGAGCTGCATGAAGCGCACGCCGAGGTCATGCAGGATCGCGACGAGGCCGATGTCGTCCTCGATAGGGGAGGCGTTTTGCAGTCCGAAGAAGACAGCGGTGCGGTTCGTCTCGCGCGCCTTGGCGATATCGTCAGCCGTGCGGCCGAGGACGATGAGATCGGCGTGCTGCTCGAACCGGCGATTCCAATCGGCGATCCGCTCGATCGTCTCGCGGAAATCCTCGTGATAGGCGATCGTCACGTGCAGGGCGTCGACGTGGGCCCGCCGCAACTCGTGAAAGATCCTCTCCGACCAGTTGGAGTATTGCGGGCCATCGATGCGATAGGACGGCATCGTTCAACGGCTCCGAGCATTTGGCGGGGCGAGAGTTCCCAGAGTCCTCATGGCTGCGACTGCCCGCATTCCAAATCCTTGATGAGGCCGTTGGTCAGGCCGTAGATCCAGCCGTCGACCGAGAGTTCCTGTCCGCGATCCCAGGCCCGCTGCACGATGGGCGAATGGATGACCGTCCGCGTCTGCTCGCGCACGTTCATCTCGCAGAGGCTGTTATGGCGTGCATCCTCGCTGGGCAGGGACCGGAGCACGTCCTTGTGTGTCCGATTGAGATCGCGGATCGGCTCGAGCCAATGGTCGATGAGACCGTTCTGCGAGCCGTCGACCGCGGCTCTCACGCCGCCGCAACCATAGTGGCCGCAGACGATGATGTGCTTCACCTTGAGCGCCTCGACCGCGAATTGCAAAACCGACATGCAGTTGATGTCCGCCGGATAGACCATGTTGGCGACGTTGCGGTGGACGAACACCTCGCCCGGATCGAGGCCGGTGATGACGTTGGCGGGCACCCGGCTGTCGGCGCAGCCGATCCACAGGAAGCGGGGCGATTGCAGGCCGGAGAGGCGGCCGAAATAGTTCGGGTCCTCGTCGATGCGCGCCGCCGCCCAGCGCTTGTTCTGCACCAACAAATCGCCTGGTGCCTTGTCGTGCTTGACCATGGCCAACGACCTCACATGTGATCGCGCGGGATTTTTTCCCGCCATTTGCGCTCGGCGACTTTCGTGTCGCCTTCGAAGGCTTCGAGGCTCGCCTCGATATGGAAGTGCGTTTTGCCGGCCGTCATGCGTTGCTTCGTGACCGTCCGGATCGACCAGGGCCCGCGGCTGCGCTCGACGATCCAATGCGTGTCGGAGGTCGAGGACAGCGGATCGGCGGGATCGATTTCGTAGTTTTCCTCTCGCAGCTCGCGTGCGATGAGGCCGTCCGTATCGGGGATTTCATGCGCGCCCGAATCCTGATGCAGGCGATAGTGTGTGCGGCCGGTGTTCAGATCATGCGTGGTGGAGCGCTCATAGCGGCCGGGTTGGAGTTCCCTGAATTTCGGCAGCGGGTCGGGATTGTCCGGCACGGGCACATCGTAGCTGTCGCCGCCCTTGCGCACGGGAAGCTCGAGCTTGGCCGAGGCGCCGAGCGTCACCGTTGCCGTTACATGCTCCGGCGGCGGCTGCACCGTCGGCCAGTAGGCGGTCGACAGCGCGATACGAATGCGATGGCCGTCGAGAAAGCGATGGCCGCACTCGTCGAGGGCGATTTCAATGCGCTCAGCCGTTCCGGGCGTCATTGGCTGGGGCGTCTCGTTGCCGTGCCGGTGGGCGAGGTTGAGCATGCCGAAGGAGACGCGGTGCGCCGCGCCATCGGGCAGCACATCGACGACGCGGGCGATGAGATTACCGATCGGCCTGTCGATCGCGACCTCGATCGACAGGCGCGGCCGGCCGAGAATCTCGATGGACGTGTTCAACGGCTCGGTTTCGAAGACGAGGGATTTCGCATCGTCGAGCCGCTGGTCGGCGGCGAGATCGCCGTCGGGCCTCAAGGTAAACCACTCGCCCGACATGACGCCACAGTCCTCGGGCGAGGAAAAGCTGACGAGCCGCTCCGGCCCGCCCTTCGCCGCCAGCAAACCTCCCGCATTCAAGTAGAACGACTTTGCCTTGATCTTCGGCGATGGCCAAACTTTCTCTGCGACCCAGCGGCCCGGATCATCCGTCCGCCAATGCGAGGGACGCACATTCTCGGTGATATAGGCGCGATAGGCAGGCAGCTTCTCGGCGCCCGTTTTCTTGCCCTTGAGCCAGCGGTCCCACCAGCGCAAGGCCTCGCCATGAAAATCAGCGCGCGGGCGCGGCCAGGCGAAGTGTGGATATTTGTGAATCCATGGGCCGACCATGCCTTTGGTGTGCGCCCCGAGACCTGCGACCGCCGCCGAAGGCGTGTTGCGATAACCATCCGACCAGCCGGCGATGACGAGGCAGGGGATCTCGATCGCGGAAAAATCCTCGCAGATCGAACCGTGCTTCCAGTAGGCGTTGCGCCGTTGATGCGTGAGCCAGGGCTTGATGCAGAGCGGCTCGGCCTCGAGGCGCGCGAGCCATTGCGCTTTCCAGCCGTCACCCACCAGTGCCGGATCAGCCGGCCGCGACGCATAAGCCAGCATGTTGCCGGCCCAGGACATATTCGCCGACAGCAGGCAGCCGTTCTTGAAATGGATGTCGTCGTTGAAGCGGTCGACGGTCGAGGCAATACTGATGACAGCCTTGAGCGGTTTCGGGCGGAGCGCGGCCACCTGCAGCGAATTGAACCCGCCCCAGGAGATGCCCATCATGCCGATAGCGCCGGTGCACCAGGGCTGCGCCGCGATCCAATCGAGCACCTCGCAGGCTTCGGACAATTCCCTCGGCGAATACTCGTCGTCGTAGAGCCCGTCGCTTTCCCCGCTGCCCTTGATGTCGACGCGGACGCCTGCGTATCCAGCCGCCGCGAACACCGGGTAATTGGTCATATCGCGCGGCGTCGTGCCATCGCGCTTACGATAGGGGATGTATTCGAAGATCGCCGGCACGGGCTTCTTTTCGGCATCGGCGGGGAGCCAGAGCTTCGCCGCGAGCCTGAGGCCGTCCTGCAACGGAATCCAGGTGTTCTCGATGATCTCGTAGCTATTGGGTTTGGCTGCCATTGCGCGCCTTTTTGGGGGTCTATGCCGCGACCACTATCCGGCAGATGCGCGGCTTGGCGCAACCCCAAGGCCGCGTCAGTCCGTCCTGCATTGGTCCCGATTGGTTACTGATACATGGTGCCGCTTGCCTCGCTCCAGGTTCTGGGCTTCATTCCGGCTGGAGGATCGGTCCCTGCCGGGGCCGGTGCGCATGAACACGTCGGATCGGCCGAAGCGCCGGCAACCAAGGTGGGTGATACAATCATGAACGCTGTGAAATCGTGGGGAAGCGAACCGTTCTGGGGGCTGGGCTTCGAGTTCGACCCGCAGTGGCTTTTGACCGATAGCCAGAAGGCCCTGCAGGCCACGCTCATCGATCTCTGCCAGCAGGAGATGCGGGCGAATGCGGTGGAAAGCGATCGCAACCTGCTTTTCCCGAGGAAGAATTTCCAGATCCTCGCCAAGCACGGCCTTTTGGGGCTCCTCGTTCCCAAGGAGCTCGGCGGCATGGGCGAGAACCACACCTGCGCGGCCATGGTGGTCGAAACGATCGCCCGCTACGGCTGTCCGTCGACCGCCATGTGCTACACGATGCATACGGGCGCTGTCGCCGCCGCCGCCTTCCGCTATCACGACAACCCGGTGATCCAGGACATCTTTCGCCGCATCGACAAGGATTGCCTCGTCGGCACGCTCTCCTACTCCGACCCCGAGACCGGCAGCCACTTCTGGTATCCGATCTCCTCGGGTGCGACCGACAACGGCGACACCTGGCACGTCAAGAAGAAGGCGTCCTGGACCACCTCCGGCGGCTTCGCCGACTGGTACATCATTCAGACGACGAGCCCCAACTTCAACGGCGACTATGCCAACCTCTCCTGCTTCCTGATCCTGGGCGATGAAGTCTCCGCCGATCCGGCGAGCTGGGATGGCCTTGGCCTGCGCGGCAACCAGTCCGGCCCCATCCAGGTCGACAAATCGATCCCGAAGAACCGCATGGTCGGCAATGTCGGCGATGGCGCGGCGTCCAACGACGAATGCGTCGATCCGTTCTTCCTGATGTGCTCGTCGTCCGCGTGGAATGGCATCTCGTTGGCGCTCGTCGACATCGCCAAGCAGCACACCACCAAGAAGACCCACGCCGATGTCGGCATGCGGGTCGCCGACTATCCGACGATCCAGGACTATGTGGGCGAAGCCATCATCGACACCAATTCGGCGCGCGCCTTCGTCTACTTGCTCGCCAAGGCGATGGACGACGCGACCAACAATTGCGACTGGTCGATCCACAAAGACTTGGCCGCGTTGCCGCGGTCGGCCTATCTGCACTGGTGGTGGCAGATCAAGTTCGCCGCCGCCAAGAACGTCGCCCACGTCACCGACAAGATGCTGCACGCGTGCGGCGGCACCGGCTACAAGCCGGCGCTCGGCATCGAGCGTTACCTGCGCGACGGCAAGGCCGGCTGGGTGATGGGCCCGACGAATGAGGTGCTGCGCCAGTTCGTCGGCAAGTTCGCGCTGCTGGGCATCGAGAGCCTCGACTACTGGAACAAGTCCATCAACGAGCGCATGCTCAACAACGAGATCAAGAAGATGGACCGCGATCAGAAGCGGGCGCTGGCCGAGAAGCTGCTCAAGGATTTGGCGGGGGTTGCGGCTTAGCGTGGCATGGCGTGGGCAGCCGGCCCCACCCTGGCCTGATGTACAGAATTCACCGTATTCTTTCCTCCCCCTGTTCATGGGGGAGGACTGTTCGCCTTGGGTTTAGCTTCTGCTAAACCCTTAGGCGAACATAGGTGGGGGTGCTGGCCGGTCGTGATGAAGCGCCGTCTTGGCCACCAGCACGCAAGAACAACACCCCCACCTTGGCGCGCCTAAGAACTTAGCTGCTGCGCATCTAAGTCCAAGGCGCGCGGTCCTCCCCCATCGAAGGGGGAGGAAGAGCTGTGGTAGCGCTAACCGATTCATTTCAATCCGACCCTTGTGCGAACACACGTATGAAATTCCTCGACCAGGCCAAAGTCTATATCCGCTCCGGCGATGGCGGCCCGGGCTCGATCTCGTTCCGGCGCGAGAAGTTCATCGAGCGCGGCGGACCCAATGGCGGCGATGGCGGCAGGGGCGGCGATGTCATCATCGAGTGTGTCCAGAACCTCAACACCCTCATCGACTTCCGCTACCAGCAGCATTTCAAGGCCAAGAACGGTGAGCATGGCATGGGCAGCGACCGCCACGGCAAGAACGGCACCGATGTCGTCGTGAAGGTGCCGCCGGGCACGCAGGTGTTCGCCGAGGACAACGAGACGCTCATCGCCGACCTGACAACGCCCGGACAGCACGAGGTGATCGCCAAGGGCGGCAATGGCGGCTTCGGCAATGCCCAGTTCAAATCGTCCACCAATCGGGCGCCACGGCACGCCAATCCGGGCCTGCCCGGCGAGGAGCTGACGATCTGGCTGCGCTTGAAGCTCATCGCCGACGCCGGCATCGTGGGCTTGCCCAACGCCGGCAAGTCGACCTTCCTCGCGGCGGTGTCGGCGGCGAAGCCGAAGATCGCCGACTATCCCTTCACCACGCTCCACCCCAATCTCGGTGTCGTCAGAGCGGGCTCGGTAGATTTTGTGCTGGCCGACATTCCGGGGCTCATCGAGGGCGCGCACGAGGGCGCGGGCCTCGGCGACCGCTTCCTCGGCCATGTCGAGCGATGCCGCGTATTGCTGCACCTCGTCGACGTCAACGAGGAGGACGTGGTGTCGGCCTACAAGACCATCCGCGGCGAACTCAAGGCCTATGGCGGCGGGCTCGCCAAGAAGAAGGAAATTGTCGCGCTTTCGAAATGCGACAGCGTCACGCCGGAGGTCGCCGAGACGAAGGCAGCCGAGCTGAAAAAAGCCGCGCGCAAAACCCCGTTCCTGATCTCGGCCGTCGCGCACAAGGGCCTCGACCCCGTGCTGCATCGCCTCGCCCGGATCGTCTCCGGCAAGGACGAGGAGGAAGAGGCTGACAGCGAGGGCTGGAAGCCTTAAATCGCTTGGCCATGAAAACCGATCCCGCCTTCGGCCCCGACTTCGAACTCCCCCGCCTCGAGCGCTTTCTTGGCCAGCGCTTCGGCTTGGCCGCCGATTTCCGCTGCGAGCGCATCGCCGGCGGGCAATCGAACCCGACATTCTTCGTCGATTATGCCGGCCAGAGGATGGTGCTCCGGAAAAAGCCCGCCGGGCCGATCCTGAAAGGCGCGCATGCCGTCGAGCGCGAGTATCGCGTGCTCGAGGCGCTCAGCACAACGAACGTGCCGGTGCCGAAAACCGTGCTCCTCTCAGAGGACGCGAGCATCATCGGCACGCCATTCTATCTGATGGAGCGGCTCGAGGGCCGCGCCTTCCACGATGCGGCCCTGCCCGGCCTCACGCCACCGGAGCGACGAAGCATCTATCTCTCCATGGCCGAGACCATGGCGAAGCTGCATGCCGTCGATCCCGCGCGTATCGGCCTCGCCGACTACGGCCGGCCCGGCAACTATTTCGAGCGGCAGATCGCGCGCTGGACGAAGCAGTGGCAGGAGTCCGACGGCGAGCCGATCCCGGAAATCGATGCGCTCGTCGAGTGGTTGCCAAAGCACCTGCCGCCCGACGACGGCCGCGTCTCGATCGCCCACGGCGATCTGCGGCTCGGCAACTTCTTCTTTGATCCCGTCGAGCCCCGCGTCATCGCCATCCTCGATTGGGAGTTGTCGACGCTCGGTCATCCCTTGGCCGACCTCGCCTTCTGCTCGATGCCTTGGCACACGAGCCCCTCCGAGTATGGCGGCGTGCTCGGCCTCGATCTCGAAGCGCTCGGCATTCCCTCCGAAACCGAGTTCACCGCTCACTATTACAAGCACGCCTCGCCGACGGCTCCGATCCAACCCTTCCACGTCGCTTTCGCGTTGTTCCGATTTGCCGTCATCTTCGTCGGCATCCGCGACCGGCACGCCAAGGGCAATGCGGCCGGCAAGAACGCCGCCGAGGTCGGCCCGCTCGCCAAGCGCTTCGCCATCCGCGGTCTGGAGATCAGCGGAGGGCGTAGGTTGGGCCTCACCCGATGACGGCTGTGACGTCCACAAACTTCCTACACCGTGCTGCCGACGAAAATCAGCATCCACGGGCGATAGGCGTCTCGCCCTGAGCTCGCCCTCAGTGCCGCCCTTCCGTCACCAACCCGGGTCTGACGCCCAATCCCATTGAGCAGTCGACGACGGCGCCGTGCATTGGCGTCGAGTGGGGGCCGGCGAGCAAACAATCCGAGCCGGATTTCGGAGTGGAGGTCATGATGCGCGTGGTCTCATTCTATTTTGATGGAGACGCGATAGTGGTGGCCGTTGGCGGCGTGACGTCAACTGTCCTCTCCGACCCACACCACCCGATGTGCCTCGAGCACGCTCGGCGGCTCCCATTTGGCGATGAGCTTCTCGATGACGGCCTCGGGCACGACCCGGTCACGGGATCGGTTCTGCGCGAACAGTTTCTCAAGCGGCGTGTCGGACGCGTTGTGCTTGGCATAGCACCACTCGCCGAAGACGATATAGCGGGCGCCGAGCGCTGTATGGAACCAAGGCCGGTGCGCCTCGGCCCAGGCCTTGAAGAGGGCGAATTGCGCCTCCCGCCTGCCGCCCCGGAGCACATGCCCCCGCGACTGCAGCTGCAACGACCCGTCGGTGCGGAAACTGATGGCCGCATTGGCGCCATCGATCTTCTCCTCGAAGACTAGGGTGCCACCCCGGAGATCGCCCAGGTCGGTCTGGTCGAGTTCCTCATCGCCCGGCTGCAGCCGCGAGCCTATAATATGGGGCGTGCGCGGGTATTTCATGAACTCGGTCATTGGACGTCCCAAACCTCCAAGCAGGCACTGTAAGACTAACGGCAGGCACCCGCGAGGAATGCATGGCATCAGTCGAGTTTGGTCATTGCCGAGCCGGGCCTGGAGTGGTCATATGCGCGCCTTGGGGACGTCCAATCGGCCCAAGCGGCCGAGCGAATGAACATGGCAAAGGAGGAAGCACTCGATGACAGGTTTCAACTGGTCCCGGCGAACCGTGTTGGGCGGTGCCGCGGCCGTACTCGCGGCAACGCTCGGCGTCTCGGCCGCGACCGCCGACACCATCAAGATCGGCGCTCCCATTCCACAGACCGGGCCATTCGCTTCCGACGGCGCGGTGATGCAGAAGGCGATCCAGCTCGCGGTCGACGAGCTCAACAAGAATGGCGGCGTGCTCGGCAAGCAGGTCGAGGTCGCCTTCTTCGACATCGGCGATCTGACGCCTGACAAGCTGATGGCGGCGGCCGCCAACCTCATCGATAGCGGTAAATCCGACTACATCGTCACCGGCTATGGCGGCTTCGGCCCGGACATCCCGGCCTTCTGCCCGCACGGCGTGCCGTTCGTCCACAACGACGCCTTCACCAGCGTCGTCAACATGATGAACGACATGAAGTGCACGGCGATCTTCAACGCCTCCGACGTCGACACGGCCTATGGCAAGGTCGAGTGGGAGCAGATCATGGCGCTCGGCCATCAGTTCCCCAACAAGAAGATTGCTTTCGTGCATGGCCCCTATGAATGGGAGTACGGCTCCGTCAATGGCATGGCGGAAGCGGCCAAGGCCGCCGGCTGGGAGGTCGTGCTCAAGGAGGAGGTGCCCTACGAGAACGCGCAATGGACGGGCATTCTTTCGAAGATTCGCGAGGCCGCGCCCGCGATCGTCCATGTCGAGATCCTCGACACCGGCCTCACAAACACCTTCATCCAGGAGTATCGTCAAAGCCCGGTCAAAGGCGCGCTGGTGAACGCGGGCTATGCCGCGAGCGTCCCGGCCTTCGCCGAGGTCATCAAGGGCGGCAATGTCGACGGCGTGATCGGTATGACGCTGTCGGCGCAACTGCCTGGCCCCGACGCCGACGCGTTCGTGGCCAAGTGGAAGGCTGCCTACAACGAGGACCCGCCGTGGAGCCTCGCCGCCCAGCTCTGGGACGAGGTCAATCTGTGGGCGGCGGCCGCTACCAAGGTCGGCAACTCGACCGATCACGCAGCGGTGGCCAAGACCATGAAGGAGATGAACTTCAAGGGGTTGACGGGCGTGCTCGCCTTCAACGACCGCTTTATGATCCCGACGAGCGACGCGACGCAGCCGGCATTTCTGTTCCAGGTCCAGAACAAGACGCTGGTGCCGATCATGATCGGGTCGAAGAAGGCGGCGGACTTCATCGCTCCGGATTGGATGAAGTAAGAAAAAAGGCTGCGCGAAACGACTGGGGCCGGATAAGTGTCCGGCCCCGGCTCCAGCCAGGGGACTTGACGCATGACGAGCATGGCTCCCAAGGGATTGCACTTCAAGGAGCATAGGCCCTCAGGCGCGCTCAGGATCGCCAACCAGAAGGTCTATACGGACCCGGCGACCTACGAGGCGGAGCTGAGCCACGTGTTCGCGCAGGACTGGGTGTTGATCGGCCGGCACGGCACGATCCCCAAGCCCGGCGATTACATGACAGGCAAGGCCGGCAAGAAGCCGGTCGTCTGCATTCGCCAGAAGGACGGCTCGATCAAGGCCTTCGGCAATTTCTGCATGCACCGCTACGCGCGCCTGCTGGACGGCCGCGGCAAGACGGGGCGGATCGTGTGCCCCTATCACGCCTGGACCTACGACATCACCGGCCAGCTCATCGGCATCTCCGACCCGCAAGGGTTCGGGACCACCTGCAAGGCCGACATTAAACTGGTGGAGCTTGCCTGCGAGGTCTGGCTCGGCTTCGTCTTCGTGTCGGTCAGGCAAGATTTGCCCTCGCTTGCTTCCCGGCTCGCACCCCTTACAGCGCAACTCGCGAACTACGATCTCGGCAACTACGTTGACGACTACGCCAAGGATACCGAGCACTGGGGCGGCAACTGGAAGCTCGTCTATGAGAACTTCGTCGAGAGCTATCACCTGACCTATGCGCATCCGCGCTCGATCGGGCCGTCCAATCCGACGCGGCTCGTCGAACTCGGCCCCATGGGCCACAAGCATTTCTCGATCCACTACAACCCCTACACGCCGGAGCTCATGCCGGAAATCTGGAACCCGGCGCTGACAGAGGACGAGCGCCGCTGGTTTCTCGTCATCGGCATCTATCCCAATACACTCATCGGCATGGATGCGAATTTCTGCTGGTATCTGATGCTCGAGCCCGACGCGATCAACCGCACGAACTCGCGTTGGGGCCTCGCCTACACGCCGCATGCAATCAAGGGTATGACGGAGCCGGAAAAGTACGCCGCCGAAATCAAGAAGCTCTTCGACACGGCTTTCGAGGAAGACAAGGAAATGGTGGCCCGCGTGCAGGAGGGTGCCACCTTCGACGCACCGGAACCGGGCTATCTACATTCCTCGCTCGAGGTCTATGTCGATGAGTTCCGCCAGTATCTCGACCGGATGCTGGAGGCCGAACCCGCCGAGGCGCCGGCAGGCCAATCCCGCAGCCAGGAACTTGCGCGGCAGTGGGCGGGGCGCGTGTGACACGGTGACGTGCGCACGGCTGAAGCGAGTGCGCATCGAACAAGGTTAAGGCGGCCCGGCAGCTCGGCCATCGCGTGCGATCTCGCCTCAATCTACGGGCGAAGTGGCCAAAACGCGTGATTTTTCCCAGGCCGGGCGCGCTTCCATTGCGGTTCCCCAAACCCCGCTAACCCACTGAATTTCTGCATGGATGGCATGAGCATTGCCTCTAGCCGTTGAATTACACTCTCTCCAGTCAATACAGTGTTGCCGGGATGGGTGGAGTTTTCCGCGCCCGTCCGGTTGCACAGCGCGTGGCACACAAGTCAGTCAGGTGGCATCTCCATGAACGATCTCAGCGGTACCTTCGACGACACGGCCTTCAACGGCATCCTGCATGCGGGCGGGCGTGGCACCTTCATGCGGACACCCTACGTCACGCCGAACGCCAAGAAGCTGAAGCAGGCGAAGGTCAGCGCGGCCTTCCTCGGCTTCCCCTGGGACTCCATGTGCATCAGCCGCACCGGCGCAAATTACGGCCCCCGCGCAATCCGCGAGGCCGGTGACCAATTCTCATTCTACAACGCCTCGACCGGCATGGACTTGACCGAGCACTATCAGTTCGCCGATTGCGGCGACGTGCCGGTTGTTCCGGGTAGCCCAAAGAAAACCATGGATCGTGCGGAGGCCATCGTCTCGGACATCCTCGCGGGCGGCGCCATGCCCGTCACTTTCGGCGGCGATCACTCGGTCACCATCGCCTGCGTCCGGGCGTTTGCGAAGACGTACAAAAAGCCAGGCCTCGTCCTCGTCGACACGCATTTCGACACGGCGCAGGACGTCGGCGGCGAGATACTCTCGCATTGCTGCCCGATCACGCGGGCGGTGGAAGCGGGCTTCGATCCCAAGCGCATCGCCATCGTCGGCCCGGGCGGCTGGATGAACCCGCGCAACGAGCTTGCCTATGTGAAGAAGAAGGGCATCTCGCTTTTCACCATCGAGGACATCTGGGACGAGGGCGCCAAGACGATCGCGCGCAAAGCCGCGGCGGTGGCATCGAAAGGCGCCGACGGCGTCTACCTCACCTACGACATCGATGCCATCGATGCGGCCTACGCCCCTGGCACCGGCGTGCCGACGCCCGGCGGCATGAGCTCGCGTGAGGCGCTGACCATGGCTTACGAGCTTGGCCGCATGGGGATCGCCGGCCTCGACCTTGTCGAAGTGTCGCCATCCTGGGATCATGACGGCATCACCAGCCGGCTCGCCGTCCGGCTCGTGCTGGAAGCACTTGCGGGCAACGCGAGCCAGAAGAAAGGACGGCGCAGGAGGTAGGGGATGGCGCGGCTCTCGAAGGAAAAGATGGATCGGCTCCGGAAGCTCGCGGAAGGAGAATTCCTCTCGAGCAGCGATCCCGCCGTCGACGCATTCCTAAAGCGCATGGAGGCCGAGAAGGCACCCGTCTTTGCCGACGTCTATGCGGGCGAGATGAATTTCTTCAACGCGCCGCGCCGCAGCAATCTCGACGAGGTGGACCTGGCGGTCATCGGCATTCCCTTCGAGGCGAGCGCGCCGGTCAGGGGCGGCACGAGGTTGGGTCCCCGCTCCTTCCGAGAGTGGTCGAAAGTGAGGGGGCCGGTCCACGACGTCTGGAAGACTATTCCCTTCGAGTTGTTGAGCGTCGCCGATGTCGGCGACATTTCCTTCGAGAGCCCGCACAGCGTGCCGCATTGCGTGGAGACCATCCGTGCGACTTTCGCGGACTTCCGAAAGCGGGGCATCACGCCCTACTCTGTCGGTGGCGTCCACACCATGACGCATCCGATCCTCTCGGGGCTGGCGGCCGGTGCGCCCATCGGTCTCGTTCAGATCGATGCGCATGCCGATACCGCGCGTGGCACCTTCCAGGGCGACCGCCTCAATGATTGCAAGGTGTTCTTGAACGCCATCCTAGACGAGGCCATCGACCCCGAACGCTGCATCCAGATCGGCATGCGCGGGTCATTGAGTCCTTACTGGGATTTCTCGCGCGAAGCCGGCATGCGCTACATTCCGATGCACGAGGTCTATGACCTGGGCGTCCCCGGCATCCTCGCCGAGATCAAGCGCGTCATCGGCGATGGACCGTTCTACTTCACGCTCGACACCGATGGGATCGACGCGACCTATCTGCCGGGCACCGAGTTGCCCGAACCCTTCGGGTTTACGACGCGCGAGGCGGTGCAGATCATCCGCGGGCTTCGCGGGATGGATATCGTCGGCGCCGACCTGGTCGAACTCTGCCCGCCCTACGACCCGCACGGCATCTCCGCCAATATCGGCGCGGCCTTGGGCTTCGAGGTGGTGTGCCTGCTGGCGGAAGCGCATGTGCGCCGGCATGGGCAGAAGCGCAAGACGCATTGGGGGTAGGGGGAGATGGGGGCGGGCATGAGCCGCACCCCCGATCGATCCCTCGTCTGGCCGCTCAGTGCACGCGATCGACACGGTTGGCCATGAAATCCGT
This sequence comes from Hyphomicrobiaceae bacterium, assembly GCA_031403155.1. Classification (GTDB taxonomy): domain Bacteria; phylum Pseudomonadota; class Alphaproteobacteria; order Rhizobiales; family Hyphomicrobiaceae; genus JANNSX01. Next base: position 9,107 of record JANNSX010000213.1, on the reverse strand, counting down.
GAGATTGAAGCCGGTCGCTTCGGTTGCCGAGACCGTGCCAGGCAGGCTCATGACGACGGGGCCCGTGCCGATACTATCCAGCGTCGATGGTCTGGCGCAATCCAACGCGTCCTCGGTCGCGGTCGCTAGCGCGATCATGAGACATTGGCGGGCTTCCAAATCACCGGCTCCGGCGCGCGGCGGCCCGCTGCAATCGACAGGTTGTCCGTCGCCGACCAGGAAATCGGACAACCGCGCGGCGACCGCGCCCAGATCGACGTGAATGAAGAGTGTCCCGGTCTCACCCGTATGACAGCCGTTGCAAGACGAGAGTGACATCCGGGCCAGTGCCGCAGGGTCGGCACCATTCGCAGTCCATTTGAATGCTGGCGATTGAGCAATGGCGCTGCCGGCCAGGAAAGGCTCGCCTTCCCAAATTGATGGAATGACAAGGGGCTTACTCGCTTGCGGGTCGCGGGCGGCCAAGTCGTTCAAGAATCTGACGAGCGAATCCTTGCCGTCGAAACTCAATTCCGCATTGACCTTGACCGTATCCATCGATAAGCCGCCGCCGGCACCGAGCTTGAACTCGCGTAGCTCCCAGGGAGGCCCGAAGAACTCGTTCGTTCGTAGCTGGTTGAGCGCCACGTTGTTCGGCCGCTCAAGCGCCGGGTTGGCGTCGGTGAAGCCGCGGGTGATGGCGGCGAGCTCGTCGAGATAGGCATCGCTGCCGGCGGTGAGGCTCGCCAGCTTGTGCCACCGCTTGGCCCATTCGATGAGGGAGCTCGGCTCGTCGGCAACGAGCCCATACTCGAAGATGACGGTGAAAGGTTGGGGGCCGCCGGCGGCGTCGACAGCTTGGAAGATTAACCGGCCCTCGCCGGCTGATTGGACATCGCGGAGGCAGCCGTTTTCAAGCTTGCCTTTGAAGAGGTCGGGCCGATAGGCGATGGCGGAAAGCCGAAGTGGCGCGTTTTCGAGCTTGAGCTGGCCCGCCCACTCCTCATCGGTGGCACCGGCTGGCAGGCCATCGCGATGCTTCCAGAGGTCGATGAAGCTCGACCGGAATGCACCGCGCGCCGCGACATCGAGGCCATTGATCCGCTTTGTCTCGGTGAACTGCCGCAGCCAAGCGACGACGAAGCGGCCTGCATCCTCGCCGCCGCGCATCTGGTCGATCAGGTGCTTGAAGGTCCATACGTCGCGCTTCGGTGGTGTCGTCGCGTCGCCAATGACCGCCGGATCGATGATCATGAGGCTGGATGCGGCGACCGGATCCATCGATTGGGCGCGGACCGGCATGATGGCAAGCAGCGCGATGAGCGCCGCGGTCGTTCGAGTGAGCCGAAGCATCGGAGCACCTCTCCAGGTTTGTGTTCTACCCCGCCGCGCAATTAGCGGTTGAAATGAGCGAATGTGATACTGGGAGAATTCCCAGGCCGGTGAGCAGGGTGGATTCCGCTCGCATCGCGGCCAGCCCCGGTTCCAACTTTGGCTTCGACGTGGTGTGCGCTGGGTAATCGGACAAGCCAAGCAGCGTTGACCTCGCATCAAACCATCGCGCGCCTTGCGCACTGATTGCTGTGTGATGCTTGGAAGGGTGGGCCGGGGTGACCTGCTCAGGTGATGCGGGCCGTGCTCCGGCATGGGGTTATTGCTATGGACTTGACACCATACCGACCAGTTGGTATGTTTACTGTTATGAGAACGCGACGCCCCAAGAAACATGCGGTTGAGAGCGCCGCTCCCGCCAAGGACGCCCGCACCAAGCTCCTCGATGTCTCCCTCACTCTCATCCGCGCGAAGGGCTATGCGGCGACCACCGTCGATGATCTTTGCGCGGCGGCCGGTGTCACCAAGGGCGCCTTCTTCCACCACTTCGAGAGCAAGGAGACGCTCGCCGTCGCGGCCGCCGAGCACTTCTCGGCCGGGGCCGAAGCCCTTTTTGCGGCGGCACCGTATCATCGGGCCGACGACCCGCTCGAACGCCTGCTGGGCTACGTCGATTTCCGCGCCGCGATCCTGACCGGTGAGCTGCACGACTACACGTGCCTGCTCGGAACGCTGGTGCAGGAGACCTATGCGTCTCACCCCCAAATCCGGGCCGCCTGTGAAAGGGGCCTGTCATCGCACGTCGAGGCGTTGCTGCCGGACATCGAGGCGGCGAAGCGTCGGTACGCGCCAAAGGCGGCGTGGAGCGCCGAAAGCCTGGGCTACTTCATTCAGTCCGTCTTGCAGGGCTCGTTCATCTTCTCGAAATCCAAGCAGAGCGCGCAGGTCGCACGCCGGAATCTGGCGCATCTCCGCAGCTATCTCGAGCTCCAGTTTGCCCCAGCGAAGCCGCGAGCTGCGCGGTGAGCCGGCGTCTGCTCTTATGGAGAGTCCTATGTGCCCCGCGTGCATGTCTGCCGTCGGACTCCTTGCCACTGGCGGGTCCATCCTGGGTGGCCTCACGGCAATCATCGTCACTCGCATCAGGTGGACGAAGGCTCGCGCGACGACATCGCGTTCGACCGCTGCCAATTAAACTGAGGAGTTGGTACAATGAGCAAGCAACGACAGCCGCTTCCCCCGATCGTTTCGCAGACGGACTGGCAAACTGCGCGCGAAAAATTGTTGGAGAAAGAAAAGGCGGCCACCCGAGCGCGCGATGCGCTGGCCGCCGAGCGCCGGCGGCTGCCGATGGTGAAAATCGAGAAGGACTACGTCCTCGATGGCTCCGATGGAAAGCGCACGCTCGTCGATCTGTTCGAGGGGCGCCGCCAGCTCGTCCTCATCCACTTCATGTTCGGACCCGACTGGAGCGAAGGCTGCGTCGGTTGCTCGATGACCGTCGACTCCATGGGCCACCTCTCGCACCTGCACGCACGCGATACGTCGGTGGCACTGGTGTCCCGCGCGCCCTTGCCCAAGCTTCAGGCCTACAGGACGCGCATGGGATGGACCGTGCCCTGGTACTCGTCCTTTGACAGCGATTTCAACAGGGATTTCGATGTCACGCGGGGAGACGAGGAGATCTCCGCGGTGAGCATCTTCCTGCGCGACGGCGATAGCGTCTACCGCACCTATGTCACCGGCGGCCGGGGTGACGAAATGCTCGGCACGGTGTGGAGCTACCTGGATCTGACGCCCTTGGGCCGGCAGGAAACCTGGGAGGACTCTCCCCAGGGGTGGCCACAGACGCCTCCCTACGACTGGTGGCGCCATCACGACAAGTATGATGTCACTCAGAAACCGCGCAGCAGCTGCTGTGGTTGAGGCCCGAGAAGGCTGGCAAGTGAAGGTCCACAAAGGAGTGACGCAATGAGCAAGACCCCTCAAACGAAATCCATGAAACCCGCGACCTCAGGCGATCGCACCGTGCGGTTGCATCGCGTGTTCGCCGCTCCACCCGAGAAAGTCTATCGCGCTTTCCTCGACGCCCCAGCACTTGCCAAGTGGCTGCCGCCCTACGGTTTCACGTGCACGGTCCATCATCTGGACGCGAAAGTCGGCGGCACGTTCCGCATGTCCTTCACGAATTTCACGACCGGCCACAGCCATTCCTTCCATGGCGAATACCTGGAGCTCGTGCCCCACGAGTTGCTGCGCTACACGGATGAGTTCGAGGATGCCAATCTGCCGGGTGTGCTCGAGGTGACGATCAAGCTGAAACCGGTCTCGTGCGGTACCGAGGTCGACATCGAGCAGGCGAACATCCCGGCCGTCATTCCGCTCGAAGCCTGCTATCTCGGTTGGCAGCAGTCGCTGGTGCAGTTGGCGCGTCTCGTCGAGCCCGATATCCCTCAGTAGCCTCGCGCGCAATGTGATGCGGAGACATGAACGGGAAAGTCCTTTCGCGACGCCTGAGCCTGCGGTATTGAGACGGCCGGGCCTTGGGTGGCGGGGAAACGAAGCATGCGCGCTGTTGCTCTTTGTGTGTTTGCTGGCGCTTTGTCACTTGCCGCCTGCTCGCAACAACCTTCGACCGCGCCGGGCGGCACCGCAGCGCTGCCGCCTGCCGCATCGCCATCGCTGCCCGCGCCAACCGAGCTTGCCACCTACCTCGCCGGCCGGAGCTTCACCTATTCAGAGAACGGCACGGTCACCGAGACGTTCCTCGCCGGCGGCACCGGCGAATGGCGGCGGCCGAGCGGGCGGTCGGGGCCGTTCCAGTGGTCAGTCGATGCCAACGGCACCTTCTGCCGCGTCTATGCACCGATCCCGGCGACCGAGAGCCAGAAGGCCTGGGAGGGAGGAACCTGGTGCGGAACCGCGACGCGCGTGGCGGAGGGCTTGCAGTACACTGACCAGAAGCACGGCGCGGCGGGTGTGCTGAAGGAAACCGCGCCTTGACCAGAGTGTTTCCGGAAAAGCCTGTCCCGGCGAAGGCCGGGATCCGAAGCGGTTTTCCGATAAGAAGCACGACAGACCAAAAGATCTGGGGTGTTGGAGTGATTCAATCAATCACGGAAACACCCCAGATCCGCCCCGCTTAGCTGAACAACAACTGCCCGCCATCCACCGCGATCGTCTGACCGGTCACCCAACGCGCCAAGGGCGAGGCGAGAAACAACACGACATCGGCCACTTCCTCGGGCTCGCCGAGCCGGCCGAAGGGAATCGAGCGCAGCACACCATCATAAATCGGCGAGCCCTCTTTCCTGCGCTTGTCCCAGACGCCGCCCGGGAACTCGATCGAGCCGGGCGCCACCGCATTCACGCGGATGCCCGCTTTGGCGAGGCTCGCCGCCTGGCTGCCGGTGTAGCTGTTGACGGCCGCCTTGACCGCCGCATAGGGCGCCGAGCGGACGGACGCCCTCACCGCCGAGATCGAGGAGGTCGTGACGATGGCCGGCGCGCGCCCGGCCTTGGCCGAGGCTTCCAGATGCGGCAGCGCCGCCCGGCTCGCGCGTGCGACCGCGAGGAGGTCGACGCTGATGCTCGCCGCCCAGCCGGTCTCGTCGTCCGACATGCCGAAGCCCGAGGCGTTGTTGACGAGCACATCGATGCCGCCGAGCGCCTGGGCCGCCTCGGCGATGTAGGCTGCGATCGCCTTCTCATCGGCGAGATCGCAGACGCCGCCATGGGCCCGATGGCCATGTCGTTCGAGCGACTTGCGCGCCGCTTCCACGCCCTCGGCGCCGCGCGCGCAAAGGGAAACATCCGCTCCGGCCATCGCGAAGGCCTCGGCAATCGACCGGCCGATGCCGCGGCTGCCGCCGCAGACGACGACGCGCTTGCCAGAGAAGTCGAGGGGGTTTGTGCGCGCCATGGTGGTTTCCTTCGATTCGGGGAGTGAAGCAGACTACATCCACTCTTTCAAATTCGCCGCCGGATCGGCCGCGATCGCCTTCGGCAGCGTCTTTCCCGCCTCGATCATCCGCCGGCTCAACGCAAACGATCCGGCGTCGTTCATGGCATCCACCGCGATGAGCCGCTCGGCCCTAAAGTACCAGACCGACTGGCAGCCCTCGCGTTTTCCCGGACGCACGACCGTCGCGTCATAGCCGCGATTGAGGCCGGCGATCTGCAGCTTTACGTCATATTGGTCCGACCAGAACCAGGGCTTGGCGCGGTACTCGGTCACTTGGCCCAGCATATTGGCGGCGGCGGTCTCGCCCTGGTCGATGGCGTTGCCGACAGACTCGAGCCGGATGCGCTCGCCCTCATAGGGAAAGCTCGCGCAATCGCCGGCGGCGAAGATGTCGGGGTCCGAGGATTGGCAAAAGGCGTCGACGGCGATGCCGTTGTCGATGGTGAGGCCGGCCGCGCGCGCGAGCCGGTCATCGGGCACGATGCCGATGCCGATAATGGCGAAGTCGATATCGAGGCGCGAGCCATCGGAGAGTTCAGCGCCGACGACGCGGCCATTCTCGCCGATGAGCCGGGTCAAGCCCGTGCTCTCGTGGATGTCGACTCCGTGCGCGCGATGCACGGCGCGGAAAAAGTCGGATGTCTCCGGTGCTGCAACGCGCTGGAGAATGCGATCGGCGAGCTCGATCACCGTGACCGTCAGCCCCTTCTTGGCGCACACCGCAGCACCCTCGAGGCCGATGTAACCGCCGCCGATGACGAGCACGCGCTTGCCGGGCATGAGTTCGCGCGCCATGCGGTCGGCATCATCCAGCGTGCGCATGGCGTAGACGCCGCCGAGCCGGCCCCCGATCGCCTCGGGCAAGAGGCGCGGCAGCGAACCGGTCGTCAGCGCGAGTTTGCTGTAGGGAATGCTCTCACCGTTTGAAAGCCTCACCTGCTTGGCTGCCCGATCGATTGCCTCCGCGCGAGTGCCGAGCCTCAGCGTCACGTTCTGCTCGCCATACCAGCTCTGCGGACGGAGCAGCAGCCTGTCGACACTCAGCTCGCCGGTGAGATAGGCTTTCGACAGCGGCGGCCGCTGATAGGGCACGACCGGCTCATCGGCGATGAGCGTGATGGGATCGGGGTAACCGAGCTTGCGGAGTCTGCCGATCAGCGCCTGCGCCGCCTGGCCGCCGCCGATGATGACGTTGCCGGTCATGTCCGGTTACTCCACCGGCACGTGCAATACCAGACCATCGAGCTCAGCCGTTGCCGTGATCTGGCAACTCAAGCGGCTTGTCGTCTGGCGCGGCGCCGGCGTTGCCTCGAGCATGCCGTCCTCGATCTCGCCGGGGCCGCCGGTTTTCGCGTGCCAGGCTTCGTCGACATAGACGTGGCAGGTCGCACACGAAAGGCATCCGCCGCATTCGCCGACGACGTCCGGCACGTTGTTGGCGACGGCCGCCTCCATCAGGTTGAGGCCGGTCGCGACCTCGCCGGCGATCTCGCGTCCGCCGGCGAGTTTCCAAGTGACTTTCGGCATGTTCGCGGAGCCTGCTTCGTTCAGTTGAGCGTCACGCGCACCGGCAGCCGCTTGATGCCGCCGACGAAATTCGAGCGCAAGTAGGCGTGGGGTCCCGCTTGCTCCATGGACTTCACGCGCTTGACCAGCGCCTGCAGCAGCAACCTCACTTCGAGCCGCGCCAGCCACATGCCCAGGCACACATGCGGGCCACCCTGGCCGAAGGCGAAATGGCGGTTGGGCGAGCGGTTGAGGTCGGCGACGAACGGATCGGCGAACGCCGTCTCGTCGTGATTGCCCGAGACGAACCAGAGCAGCACCTTGTCGCCGGCTTTCACGTGGCTACCGTGGATCTCGGCGTCGCGCGTCGCCGTGCGGCGGAAATAGAGCGCGGGCGAGGTCATGCGGATGAACTCGTCCGGCGCCGTCTCCCAGATATTGCCCTCGCCCGCGCGCAAGGCCTCGACGAGGTCGGGCCGGTTCGCCAGCACGTGGAAGGCCTTGACGATCGAGTAGCGCGTCGTGTCGTTGCCGGCCGCGACCAGCAGGCAGAAGAAATTCTTGAACTCGCGGTCGGAGAGCACGTTGCCGGCCGAGTCGGGCTGCATGATGAGGTTCAGTACGCCGGAGGTGTCGCCTTCCGCGCGCTTCCGCGCCATCAGTTTTTCGGCGTAGTCGTAGAGCTCCATGCCGGCGGGCGAGCGGAACGGCATCATCCGGTAGGCATCGCCATCGAGCTTGTCGAGCACATGCTGGGTGAAGTCGGGATCGGTGTTGGCGATGAGTGAATCGCCCTTCTGCACGAGCCAGGGCAAATCCTCGTCTGGCGTGCCGATGAGGCGGCCGAGCATGCGCATCGGCAGCTGGCGGGCAATCGCCTGGACGCAGTCGAACTCTTTCGCCTGCAAGGCCTGATCCAGGATGTCGTTGCAGAGCTCGCGGATGGTTTCCTCGAATTGCGCCACCACCGGCTTGGAAAAGGCCTTGGCGACGAGCACGCGCACGCGCGTGTGGTCGGGAGGGTCGGTCTCCTGGAAGGTGCGGCGCGCCAGATACTCCTCGTAGGTCTGGTCCTCCATGCGAATGCCACGCGCGGAACTCATCAGCTCGTAGTTGCGGTTGAGCTCGCCGATGTCGTGGTGGCGTGTGACCGACCAGTAGCCGAGTCCGTCCTTCATCTCCATCCAGGCGCAGGGGTCCTCGCGACGCAGACGCTTGAAGGTCTCGTGCGGCGGGCCGTTGAGGAAGACGTCGTGGTTGGAAAGATCGGCATGGCCGTCGTCGTTGGGTGCTGGCTGGTCCATGGCCCCGAACTCCTATCTCAAGCAGGCCGATTGGTGCACAAGATAGTCTCGTTTGCAACTAACGTGGCCGCGGCCTATAGACGGCTGGAAGGCCTATGCGAGAGCCCCGCATGACGCGCCGCATCGGCATCCTGATGACCGCGACGGAGACGCCGGCTTTCGCGGCCGAGTTCCCAGACGACGGCGAGGCGTTTCAGAACTTGCTGTTGCCGCTCCGGCCGGACTGGCGCTTCGAGATCGTCTACGTGAAGGACAACGTCTTTCCGGAGCGCGCAGGCGATTTCGACGGCTATGTCATCACCGGCAGCCCGGGCACCGTCACCGACGACAAGCCGTGGATCAAGCGGCTGCTGGCATTTATTTGCGAGGCCGAGGCCGGGAAGATTCCGATGGCCGGCGTTTGCTTCGGCCATCAGGCCATTGCATTGGCCTTGGGTGGCAAGGTCGAGCGGGCGGCGCAGGGCTGGGGCTTCGGCGTCGCCGAGACGCGGCATGCGCGGGCAGCGCCGTGGATGACGCCGGAGAACGAGGTCATCCACCTCTATACGGCGCATCGCGACCAGGTGACGGCGCTGCCGGAAGGCGCCGAGCTCCTCGGCGGCAGCGCGCACTGCCCGATCGGCTCGTTCCGCATCGGCGATCACATCTTCACCACCGAGCATCATCCGGAGATGACGGTCGCCTTCATGCGGCGGCTGACGGCGTATCTCTCGGCCCATCTCGATCAGGATATCATCGCCCAGGCCCGCAAGGACATCGAGACCCCGCAGGACAGTCCGCTGATGGCCCGCTGGATCGTGCAGTTTTTGGAGCAGGCGTCAGTGCGGTCGATTTGACCCTATCCACTTGGGCGGATTGAGCCCATGGCCGGCCCTCTCCCGTGGGGCTACGGGATTCACACATTTTCTTGTTCTTGGCATAGGAACCAGCCGTGATTGATGGCTTCGAACTGGCAGAGGCCGAGGTAGATGGTCTTGGGGCCTGGCGGCCTTTGGCTGGCATAGCCGGTCCAGCCACCGAGG
>JANNSX010000212.1:0-9285 GCA_031403155.1 Hyphomicrobiaceae bacterium | reverse complement strand
GGGAGTAGGGAGTAGGGAGTAGGGAGTAGGGAGTAGGGAGTAGGGAGTAGGGAGTAGGGAGTAGGGAGTAGGGAGTAGGGAGGGAGTAGGGAGTAGGGAGTAGGTGATCGGCTCGGCGGCATGCTATCCTCGATCCATCAGGAGCCGATCAGATGGAAGACGTCACGCTCACGCATGCCAAGGAACACCTCGAGGAGCTGATCGCGCGGGCGGCTCGCGGCGAGGATGTGCGGATCAGCGATCCCAAGCTCGGCACAGTGCGGTTGCAGCCGGTCGCACAGCCGCCCGATGCAATCGAGCCGCCTTTCCCTCCCCGTATCCCTGGGCAATGGACGGGACGCTTCAATGTCCCTGAACGTCTGTTCGAGCCTTTGACCGAAGAAGAGCTGGCATGGCTGTCTGGTGAGCAGTCGAAATGAGCTGTCTGCTCGACACCCATATTTTCTTCTGGTGGATCACCAGCGATGCAAGGCTCCAATCAAGACATCGATCAATCATTCAATCGCGTGACGAACCGGTCTTTGTCAGCGCCGTAGCCGGCTGGGAGATTGCGATCAAGGTCAAGATTGGTAAGTGGCCTGAAGCTGCTGTGCTGCTGCCCGGGCTCGCTGATAAAGTGCGCGCCGCCGGTTTGCAGCTTCTCGATGTTACCCTGGAGCAAGCCGAGCGGGCCGGTAGTATGGACCTCATACATCGCGATCCATTCGATCGGATCCTAGCGGCGCAAGCCCTGAGCCTCGATATCCCCGTGGCAACCGTAGATCCGGCCTTTGCGATGCTTGGCTGCCGGGTCGCATAGCTGGCGACGCATATCCTCGCCTTCGAAGGCGACAGCCAGGTGACCTGGTTCGAAGGCAACTTCGCCGACTACGAGGTGGACAAGAAGCGGCGGCTGGGCGACGCCGCGGTCGAGCCGCACCGGATCAAGTTCAAGAGGTTTGAGCGGGGGTAGGGGGGGCGGTCGATAGGCGATCGGCCCGGCGGCATGCTATCCTCGATCCATCAGGAGCCGATCAGATGGAAGACGTACCACTCACCCACGCCAAGGAGCACCTCGAGGAGCTGATCGCGCGGGCGGCTCGCGGCGAGGATGTGCGGATCAGCGATCCCAAGCTCGGCACGGTGCGGCTGCAGCCGGTGGCGGCCGCGGCGCCGCGCCCCCGGCGCCTGCCGGGCCTGCTCAAGGACAAGCTGCCGCCGCCACCGGACGACTTTTTCGATCCGCTGTCGGAGGAGGAGCTCAAGCACTGGTACGGGGACGATGAGTGAGGGTCTTGCTCGACACCCACGTCCTCGTCTGGTGGGTGCTCGATAGCCCGCGCTTGTCCGCGACAGCAAAGCGCGAGATCGGCTTGGCCGAGGACGTCTATGTCAGCGTTGCTTCGGTGTGGGAGATGTCGATCAAAGTCGGTCTAGGCAAATGGCCCGAGGCGCGCTCGACATTGGAGGACTTTGATCCGATCATGATGCGTCTCGCCTTCGCCGTTCAGCCGATCACGGTCGCGCACGCTCGCGCGGCGGGTACGATCGTCTCTCCCCATCGCGATCCCTTTGACCGTCTGCTCGCAGCCCAGGCATTAACGGAGAGCCTGTTACTCGTCACGGCCGATACCCGTCTCGCGGCACTCGGCGCACCGGTGCTGTGGTGATGTTCACCCTCCCCGACCTCCAATCCGCCCACGCCCTCGTCCAATCGGTCATCCGCCCGACGGCCGAGATCGCGTGGCCGTTGCTTGCGGAGGCCACTGGCACGCAAGTCTGGGTCAAGCACGAGAACCACTTGCCGACCGGCGCATTCAAAGTGCGCGGCGGGATCGTCTATGTCGATGAACTCGTAAAGTCCGGCCGCCGGACGAACGGGCTGATCTCGGCGACGCGCGGAAATCACGGGCAGTCGATCGCACTCGCCGGTCAGCGCGCGGGGCTTCCGGTCACGATCCTCGTGCCGCACGGCAATTCGGTTGAGAAGAACGCGGCCATGCGCGCCTATGGCGCCCGGCTCATCGAGCACGGCGCCGATTTCGACGAGGCGCGGGTGGAAGCGGGGCGGCTCGCCGAAACGCAAGGCCTCGACTTCGTGCCATCCTTTCACCCGGCGCTGGTGAAAGGCGTCGCGACCTATGCGCTGGAGCTCTTCACCCGCGTTCCCGATCTCGACACCGTCTATGCTCCGGTCGGCATGGGCTCCGGCATTTGCGGGCTGATCAATACGCGCGATCTGCTCGGGCTCAAGACGAAGATCGTCGGCGTCGTGGCGGATGCGGCCCCCGCTATCGCCCTCTCCTTCGAGGCGAAGCGGCCGATCCCCACCAACCGCGCGCCAACCTTCGCCGACGGTCTCGCCTGCCGCGATCCGCAGGCAGTCGCGCTCGACATCATGCTGGCTGGCGCCGAGCGCATGGTGAGGGTCACCGAGGATGAGATCGCGGAGGCCATGCGGCTCATCTACCGGGCAACGCACAACCTGGCCGAGGGTGCGGCCGCAGCGCCGCTCGCCGCCCTCATGCAGGAGCGCGAGCGCCAAGCCGGCAAACGCGTCGCCGTCATCCTCTCTGGCGGCAACGTCGATGCCGAGCGCTTCGCCGAGGTGCTCGCGGGCGGGACGCCCCGCGTCGGCTAAGCTGCTGATCCCCCGCCGTGATCCGTCCTCTGAGAGTTCGCGTTGCGTAATGATCACAGTATGGCTTTTTGTGGGCAAGGCGTGAGTAATCTGTTGGGCGTCTGTTAACATTCCTTCTGGGACGGCACTGTAGTGTTGTGTAGGGGGTATGTGGCATGCGTATTTTCGCCTCGAGCGCGCTGGCGCTCATTGTTGCCGGCTGCGGTTTCAATGCCGCCGGAGTCGGTGTGGTGGCTCCGGCTGATGTCCGCGCTTATTACCAGGAAACGGCCGCCGACGTCGGCGACATGACGGCCGGCGAATATCTCGTCGCCTCGATCGCCTTTACCAATCAAAACTGCCACGAGTTCTTCGACAAACTCGCCAAGCTGAAAGAGGACAGCGACTTCATCGATCAGGTCATCACGGCGGGTATCGCCGCGGGGGCGCCGCTCGCCGCCGCCTATAGCGTCGGCACCTCGACGATCGCCAGCTGGGCAGCTGGTGCGGGTTTAGCCAACGAGCTGCAGAAGGACGCGGCCAACATCTACCTCTTCGCCGAGTTCAAGGAGGAGTTGAAGCCGCTGGTCTTCCGCGAGATGCAGAGCTATCTGGTTCAAAGCAAGCTAGCGGGCATCCTGGATGTCACCATTGGCTTCAGAAACGTCAAGCAACTCGCAGCGGCGGAGCAGGTTGGCGAACCGGATGCGGTCGAGAGGTTTCTCAATTCCCAACGCACCGATGCCTTGATCGTGTCGCGGAACATGGCGAACGACTATGCCGCGAAATGCTCGCTTTCCAATATGCGGACTTTGATCTCCGACTCGCTGCGCAAGAACGGCGGTGATCAGAACGACGTGAACAGCAAGAACGGAAAGGACGACGCGCTCAAGGGTGGTGCTCTCGCGCCCTCGACCGCCGCGGAGGTCGTAACAGAGTAGTTGCAGCGCCGGCTGATCAGGAGGCGAATGAGGAGGCTCAGTAGCCTAACGCTCACTGCCAAGACAACGGCCGCCCAGGCGATCCCCGGGCGGCCTTTTTTGCGAGCAACCGCGGCGCAGGCGGTCAGAAAATGAACGCGCCGTCGGCGATGAGATCGTCGATCGTAATCGTGTAGTTCTTGCTGAACAGCACGACATCGGGGTCGGTGGCGCCGTCGCTCAGGTAGAGCATCGTGCCGGAGGTTATGACCTTGGTCGAGAACTCGGTGTTCGGATCGCCGATGATCTTGCCGGCCAGAACGAGGTCAGCGAAGTCGAGGAAATCACCGGCCTGGTAGTCGAGAATGGTATCGATGTTGGTCGTGCCGGACTTGGGTCCGATATGCGCCGCTTCGAAGATGAAGGTGTCGGAGCCATTGCCACCGGCGTAGATGTCGGCACCTTTGGAGCCCTTGAAGAGGTCGTCGCCGTCGCCGCCGGCGAAGCTGTTGTCATTTATGTTGCCGTAGAACTCGTCGTTCCAGACGGTTCCGATGATTTTCTCGAAAGCGCGAATGAAATCGTCGTTCGTGCCGTTCGTGACGGTGCCGCCGGTGGCCGAAATCCACGGGCGCAGGGGATCAGTGTAGCCGTCTACGTCGGTGTTGACGATGACACCCTCGCCGCCGCTACCGAGCGCCGCCAGGTTGAGAATATCGAAGCCGGTGCCGCCATCATAGCTGTCGAAACCGTCGACGCCCGCATTGACCGTGTCGTTGCCGGTGCCGGCCACGACGAGATCATCGCCTTCGCCATCGGCGATCCTGTCGTCGCCACTCTGGCCGTAGAGCGTGTTGTTGCCGGCGCTGCCGGTGATTTTGTCGGCTTTGGCGCTACCGTAGATGTTCTCGATGCCGACGAGCACATCACCCTTGGCGTCGCCGGCCGTGCCGCGATTGGTGTTGAGGTTGACCGTCACGCCCGTTTTCGAGCCCCAGTAGCTGGCGCTGTCGCCTGCGAAGGTCTCGCTGCCGCCGTTGAGAAAGTCGGCGCCGGCGCCGCCGATCAAGACGTCGTCGCCGTCATGACCGAAGAGGCGGTCGTTGCCCATGCCACCGTCGAGGCCCTTTGCAACATCGAGCAGGAAGTACTCGGTGGGCATACCGGTATTCTTGGTCCAGCCGAAGACATTGTCCGACGAGCTGCCTTGGATCCGGTCGGCGTAGATCGTGCCGATGACGCACTCGATGTTGAGGAGCGTGTCCGTGGCGTAGTTGCCGGCCTTCGCAAAGCCTTTAATGTCGCTCCCGGCGCTGATCGACGTCTCGAGGTCAATCACGACGGCTCTGGTTGAAAGGTGATAGGCCGCAAGGTCCGTTTCGGACTCGCCGTCGATGTAGTTCTTGCCGCCGCCGGCGACAATGATGTCGTTTTCGGCGCCGCCGTAGATTCGATCGTTGGCCTGTGTGCCCTTGGCATCGTCGGCGAAGATCCAGTCGTCGCCATAGCCGCCATATAGCCGGTCGGAGCCATTGCCGCCGTAGAGCTTGTCCTTGTCGTCACCGCCGAGGATCAGGTCGCTACCGTCGCCGCCGTAAAGGAAATCCTTCTTGCTGAAGCCGTCGATGCGGTCGTTGCCGCCGTTACCCCAGATGTAGTCGACGCCGACGTCGCCGAGCAGGCGCTCGCTCCGATCCGTACCTTTTATTCTCTGTGCCACGACCCGCCTCGCCAAATCTCAGATGCAGACGCAAATCAATCCCTGCGGGCAGATCTGTCCCGCGAGGGTGACGCTACATCAGAGACATTGAGATTTCGGAAGATCAGGGCTTGCAGAATTGACTAAAGCAGTACGAAGATCGTTCATTGCGTAGTCATCATGATCGGAACTTTGATTGCGCGGGCTCGGCTTCAGCCCGTCGCAGCCTCCGGAAATGCGTCCGTGGAGGCAAAATAGGGCTTCACATCGATCAACGGCGTGCCATCGAGGCAATCGATGGCGTCGATGGTGAGGTGGCCGGCGCCGGCATCGATTGCCAGCAGCCTGACGACACCAAGCCCGATCGGATTGGGCCGCACGGGGCTGCGGAGCGAAAAGACGCCGCGGGGTTCGGTCGTGTTGCGGGGCCGCTGGACGATGAGGTCGCGGCGCGCGCGATCCATCCAATAGAGCAGGATCAGGTGGCTGGTGCTCTCGAGGCCCAGGAGGCCCCGCCGCCAGGGCGCGCCGATCTCGACGGTCGCGGTGTCACCACGCTCGCGCGCCTGCCGCAGGTTCTTCGGGCAGTCCTCGCGCCGCAGCCAGGGTGAGCGGATGCGACCGATGAAGACGAGGCCGGCATCGCGCGCTTTTGCGCCCGGATCGAAGGGAAGCGCTTCCTCGCCTTCCCGGATGCCGTAGGGATCGTCTTTGTCCGGCATGACCCTCATACCTCGTCTGCTGTTACAGTCCGCTGCTTGACCCTCCCGTGATGGCGCCCTAGGAGGAATGCGGCTGCTTCCTTGTCGGGAGCAATGTTATGCGTTTGTTTGGAGCCCGTCGCGCGGCCCATATCGCCGGCGAAGCCGGGCATCACGGCATGCTGCGCTCGGAAGGCGGCGCGCTGACGGCCGTCGCCTCGGCGGTGGCACTGCTCTTTTCCTCCTACAGCGTCTACGAGACGAGCGTGAGGCGGCCGGATTTGCGCCTCTTCGTGCCGCCGACCATCCACTATTCCGATCCCTACCAGAACGACAATTTCGAGATATTCGTCGTCCCCGTGACGGTCGCCAATGTCGGCGCGCGATCAGGCGCGGTGCTGGCGCTTGATCTGGAGGTGAAGAATCCCAGGACCGGCCAATCGAAGATGTTCTACGCCGCCGAGTTCGGCCGCTGGACGATGGCCAATGCTCAGTCTGGCAATTTCGAGCACTTCGCGCCACTCGCCATTCCCGGCAAGGCGAGCGTGACGGCAAGTGTCATCTTCTACTCCCGCCTCGACGAGGCGGTCATGCAGATCGCCGACGGCAAGAAGGGGGAGTATCAGCTGACGCTCTCGGCCGCGGTCGCCGAGCCCGAGGATTTGGGCCCGATCGACAAGCTCTGGGCAGGTCCCCCCGAACCCTTGACGTTCACCATGGTCATGCCGGAGGTCGACCACCGCTACTTCGAGAACGGCACCTTGATGCTCTACAACCCCAGTTGGAAGCCGAGCGGGGGCGAGGCACCGGCGCCGTAGCCATGGGATCTAAAACACATCGGGGCCGCCCCAGGATCCTGAGGGGCGGCCCCGATGCGGATTTGTCGTCAGGTCATGCTGACCGGTCTTAAGGGGTGGGTTGGGAAGCAGCGCCGCGACCGGGGGAGGGGCGCGGTAGGCTGCCTTAGACCTCAGACCATGCCGAGCACGATCGCAGCGATAAAGGCCAGCGACAGAACCGCGGCGGCGAATTGAATCCGCATCTTGAGTTCCATAACCTGCCTCCTTTCGTTGGCTGCACGATGCCGGTGCATCTGGCACCAGCGGGCGCATTAGAGCAGACCGGGCGGCTGGCTCAAGCGAAAAAATGTGGCGCAGTGCCAGAAAGGTGTCAGCTTGCTGGCGGAAACCGCTCAAAATCAATGATGTTTTCTCTTGTGCGACGCAGCATAGAAAATTTTTCAGCATCGTGACGGGCGGCGTGTGCTGATAGACTTCCGCTCCGATTGGGAGATCTGTCGTGTGATTTGGTTTTGCTCGGCATCAGCTGAATTCCACCGGCGGGATGTTCGATTGACTGACAAGATAGACTTGAATAGTTCCGCTCAATCCCGCAACAACTCGTTGATGCTCGTCTTCGACCGGGTCTTCTCGTCCACCCGCTTGACGATGACAGCACAGTAGAGGTTGGGACCCGGCGACCCGTCCGGGAGGGCCTTGCCCGGCAGCGAGCCGGAGACAACCACCGAGTAGGGCGGCACGCGGCCGAGGAACCGCTCGCCAGTCGCCCGGTCGATAACTGTCGTCGAGGCGCCGATGAAGACGCCCATCGAGATCACCGAGCCCTCGCCCACCACCACGCCCTCGACGACCTCCGAGCGCGCACCGATGAAGCAGTTGTCCTCGATGATGGTCGGGCCCGCCTGCATGGGCTCCAGCACGCCGCCGATACCGACGCCGCCGGACAGATGGACGTTCTTGCCGATCTGGGCGCAGGAGCCGACGGTCACCCAGGTGTCGACCATGGTGCCGGTATCGACATAGGCGCCCAGGTTCACGAAGGAGGGCATCAGGATCGCGCCCGGCGCGATATAGGCCGACTTGCGCACGATGCAGCCGGGCACCGCCCGGAAGCCCGCCGCGCGGAAGCGGTTCTCGCCCCAGCCCTCGAATTTTGAGGGCACCTTGTCCCACCAGGTGGCGCCGCCCGGTCCGCCCTCGATGAGCTTCATGTCGTTCAGGCGGAAAGAGAGCAGCACGGCTTTCTTCAGCCATTGATTGACATGCCAGCTTGAACCCCGCTTTTCGGCAACGCGGGCCTCGCCCTTGTCGAGCAGCTCGAGGGCTGCCTCGACCGCATCGCGGACCTCACCCTTGGTCCCAAGATTGACGCCGTCGCGCGCCTCCCAGGCGGCATCGATGGTCTTTTCCAGGGCAGCGTTGGGCATGGCGCAAACTCGCGTTGGAGGGCATTCGGTTTCTTTGGCGGCCTTCGCCGGGGCTGTCAACGGAAGGTGGGCTCTGTTAGCGTTGCGCACCAAAGAGGAGGCCCGTCATGGTGAACACGCTCACCGTCACCTGCGTCCAGAACAACGCTTGCGGTTCGCATGCCGACAACATCGCCAAGGCCATGGCGCATGTCGCCGAGGCGGCGCGCCGGGGCGCCGAGCTGGTGGCGCTTCCCGAATACTATTCAGGCTTCGGCGCCAAGAACGGCGTGCTCGATCTGCCGGCTTTCCCGGAAAGCGCGCATGACGGCCTCAAGGCCGCGCGCGAGGCCGCCAAGCGCCACAAGGTCTGGGTGCATCTGGGCTCAATCGCCGTGAAGCTCGACGATGGCCGGCTCGCCAATCGCGGCTTCATGATCGATCCTCAAGGCCTGATCACCGCGCGCTACGACAAGATCCATCTCTTCGATGTCGACCTCGGACCCGGCAAGGTCTATCGCGAGAGCGAAGTGATCTGCCCTGGAAACGAGGCGGTCGTCGCCGAGACGCCTTGGGGCGGTTATGGGCTCTCGATCTGCTACGACCTGCGGTTCGCGGCGCTCTATCG
This sequence comes from Hyphomicrobiaceae bacterium, assembly GCA_031403155.1. Classification (GTDB taxonomy): domain Bacteria; phylum Pseudomonadota; class Alphaproteobacteria; order Rhizobiales; family Hyphomicrobiaceae; genus JANNSX01. Next base: position 532 of record JANNSX010000212.1, on the reverse strand, counting down.
CACGCTCGCGCAAGCCGGCGCTGGCATCCTCTCGGTGCCCGCCGCCTTCACGAAGCTGACGGGCGAGGCGCACTGGCACATCCTCAATCGCGCGCGGGCCATCGAGCATGCAGCGTTCGTCATCGCGCCCTGCCAGCATGGTACCTTCCCTGGCGGCGGCGAAGCCTTCGGCCATTCGCTCATCATCGATCCCTGGGGGCGTGTTCTGGCTGACGGCGGGGAGGGCGAGGGCATCGCGATGGCGACACTCGACCTGTCGGAGATCGCCAAGGCGCGCGGGAAGATTCCGGCGCTGACACACGATCGGGCGTTCACGGTCGCGGCGGTGAAGGCGCAAGCGGCGGAGTAGGGGCGACCGGCGGTCGCTGCACGTGCGGCACGATCGAGTGATTGTGGTTCGCGCCGTTCGTGCCGCCGCCCCTCACCCTCCCCTCTCCCCGCACGCTGCGCTACGGGGAGAGGAAGGCCATCGCCGTGCTCACCTGGCTTGTAAGGAACGCACCTCGCTTCCGCCTCTCCCCGCGTGCGGGGA
>JANNSX010000211.1:0-2518 GCA_031403155.1 Hyphomicrobiaceae bacterium | reverse complement strand
TCGCGTGCAAGGGCGCCGCGGCCAGAAGCTCGGCAGCATCATCAATGGCCGGCGGCTCGGCGAAGGCGCGAGCCAAGCGGTCTATGGCGGCACCCGGCATCACCCCACTCCGCACGCGCGTCGAATGAATCGTAACGCCCTCCGGTGCCATGGCCGCAAATTCCACCTCCGGGCCGATGTCGTAGTTCGGCATCAGGATGCCGATCCGCACCCGAGCACCCCAACCATCAAGCTGCCACATGGATCCCTCCTGAAAAGAGGCACCGCTATTTACACGCGGTGGTCAAATGACCGGCGGACCTTGTCGGACTCACGCAGCTGCCCTTCACCTCCGTCGCCCAGCCGGGGAAATGCTACCAACGATCTAAACATCTGAGCAAGCCATATCCGCTTCTGGCCCATCACGACGGCCGCGGCCTCAAGATGGATCGTAGCTTTTCTCAGCAGCGGACATCAGGGAGCTTGGGGGTGCTGCGATGGGGCTATTCCATTCGCGACGCTCTCGGTCGCCGAGCGACGGTCTCCTTGTGGGATTTTTCATCCAGTCTACCGGCGTGACTTGCGCCTCGCCCGTTCTTGCGGCGGAGAAGCCTTGTGCCGTTGCTGTGTCACCCCTCGCTCACCCAAGATCCGATAGACCGACATACGCGATATGCCCAGCGCCCGGGCGGCGGCGGCGACGCCGTGATCCTGGTCCACCAGCTCGAGCACGCGCTGTCGATCGATGCGCGGCTTGCCGCCGGTGTAGACACCGGCCTGCATGTCGATCCATTTCATGCGCGCAATCGGTCATGTCTATCGGGTGCCAGTCCATCATCTGACGGCGGCCGGCGTCTACACCAACACGGCGCCGACCGATGTGATGCGCGGCGCCGGCAAGCCGGAGGCCCACACCCTCATCGAGCGGCATGGTGTTTGATCCCAAGGCGGCGAAGCGGGGGCGGGTGTGGCAGGCGTTGCAGCAGAAGGACCGCAAGCCATGACCTCGAGCCTGCCCGCGCGCGCCGACGTGGTCGTCATCGGTGGCGGCATTGCCGGCCTCTCCGCGCTCTATCACCTGGCGCTCGAGGGGATCACCAACACCGTGCTGATCGAGCGGCGGCAATTGGCATGCGGCACCACCTGGCATTCCGTCGGTAGCGTCGGTCAGGTGCGCGGCTCCCGGATGCTGACCCTGCTCTCCAGCAGAACCGCGCAAATGCTGCCCGGGCTCGAGCGCGAGACCGGCCTTCAGACGGGCTACAAGCGCTACGGTTCCATCAGCCTCGCCCTGCAGCCTGAGCGCCTCGAGGAGTTCAAGCGAACCGCCTCGATCGCCCGCGCCTGGGGGCACGAGGCGGCCATCCTGTTGGCCGGCGAGGTCAAGGACCGGGGATCGGGTATCAACTGTTGGTGAGACATTTTGATACGCACCGATAGCAGAGTCTCACGCCTCGATCGCCTTCTCCCAAGGGGAGAAGGTGGCGCGGTCCATGCGGAGCATGGCTTCGCCACTACAGCGCCGGAAGAGGGGGTACGAAGTCTATGATGGAAGTAGGTCCGACAAGACGGCCCAATCGGCAGACCTTTTGCCCTTCGATTGTCCTTACCCCCTCTCCCGCCTATCGGCACCCTCTCCCATCGTGCCGGAGGCGCGCCTTCGGCACGACGGCAGAGGGCGGATACGGGGAGAGCCCTCTGTTAGGCTTGCTATTGCACGAGGCCGTCGCCGATTGCCAGACAGGGAGAGAGTAGCCATGGCATCCGTCAAAGGCATCGACCATCTCGTCATCCGCGTCGGCGACTTCGCGCGCTCGAAGGATTTCTACAACAAGGTGTTGGGCTTCCTCGATTTCGAGCTTGCGGAAGAGTATCCGGGCGCCGCCGGTTGGGCCAACGGCAAGACGCTGTTCTGGATCGGGGAGGCAGACGAGAAGGGCAAGCGCCACAAACATCGCGCAGGCAATATCGGCTTCCACCACTACGCCTTCAAGCTCGGCAAGCGAAAGGACGTCGATGATCTCCATGCCTTCCTGGTGAAGATCGGTGCCGAGATCGTCGACCCGCCCGCCGATTATCCAGCCTACGGCGAGGGCTATTACGCCGTGTTCTTCCTCGATCCGGACGGCCTGAAGCTCGAGGGGATGGTGTTTGATCCGAAGGCGGCGCGGAGGGCGAGGGGGGAAGGCAAAGACCAATCGCAAAAAGCAAGTGAAGCGCAGGCCCGCGCGTTAAGACACCATCGTTGACACGCGAGCACGTACCGACAAGCTGCCACCGAACCTGCTCCCTGCTCCGGCGCAAGAGCTACTCACAACTCCACCCCACCGTCACGGCCGCGTCATTGGCGCCGTCCATGCTTCGCATGGACGGCGGCCGCCTAGCCATGTTTGACTTGGCGAGTTACCTCGGCCAGCTCTTCGGACGTAGAATGAGGCGAGCAGGATTTTCCCGAGGTGCGAATTCCGAGACCTTCACCTGCTTGTCCGGGCGGCCGCCTTCGCGGCCGTGACGGTGGGAAGGTGTTCCGGCACCGACC
>JANNSX010000210.1:0-2275 GCA_031403155.1 Hyphomicrobiaceae bacterium | reverse complement strand
GTCGCGACCGGCGAGGCGCCCCAGAGCACGACCGCGAGAAAAGCTGCCGCCAGCACGGGAACCGTGAGCTTCGTCTCTGCCGAAGCCCCAGCCATGCCTACTTCACCGCCCCCGCCGTCAGCCCCTTGACGATGTACTTCTCAAGGAACACGCCGATAATGACGAGCGGCGCGATGGCGGCCGTCGAGAGCGCCGCCATCGACCACCAGGAAATCCCTTGCGATCCGGTTTGGCTCGCGACCATGACGGGCAGCGTCTTGGCATGCGACGACGTCAGCAGCGCTGCGAAGAAGTACTCGTTCCAGCACAGGATCACCGCCAGGATGAAGGCGGCGACGAGGCCCGGGAGAGCGAGCGGCAGGATGATTTTCAGGAACGCGCCCCAGATCGTGCAACCGTCGACCATGGCGGCTTCGCCGAGCTCGGCGGGAATGGTGTCGAACTGATCGCGCAGGATCCAGATGACGATCGGTAGCACGGAAAGCGTGTAGATGAGGATGAGGCCGATCTGCGAGTCGAGCAAGGCCAGCTGCTTGTAGAGGACGAGGAAGGGCATCGCGAGCACGACCGGCGGCAGGATCAACTGCGAAAGGAAGAAGAAGGAGATGTCGTTGTTCTTCCAGGGCCCGAATTTGTATTGGAACCGCGACAGGCCATAGGCCGCCGGCGCGCCGATCAGCACGGCGAGGAGCCCCGCCCCGACGGAGGCGACGATTGAGTTCATGAACCGCTTCATGAACTCCTCGCGCACCGTCGAAACCTCGAACAGCGTATCGGGCGACAGACCGAGCGAGCGCCAGCCTTTCCAATCTGGATTGAAGTCGCCGAAGGGCACGAGCCGGCCCTGCATGACGTCGGGCGCTGCCTTGAAGGAGGTCGAAAGCGTCCAGTAGATCGGGAACAGGCAGACGAAGGCCCAGAAGATCAACACGGCATAGATGGCGATCTTCCCGAGCACGCGGCGCCCTCGTCTCTCATCTCCCACATGCTCCATCGCGGCGACCGTCATGTCATCCTCCGGATGAAGCGGCTCGAGGCCCACAGCAGCAACGAGACGAAGATGATGATGAGCACGAGGTAGAGTTCTGCCAGCATGGTGCCGTAGCCGACGTTCGAGCGATCGCGGTACTCGCGGAAGATGAAACTCGAGACCGTGTCGGTGGCCCCGCCCGGCCCGCCCGAGGTCACGTTGATGACGATGTCGGCGAGCTTCAGCTGAAAGATGATGCGCAGGATCACGGCGGTGATCGAGATCGGCAGCATCAGCGGGAAGGTGATCTCCCAGAAGGATTGCCAGCCCGTTGCGCCGTCGACCTTGGCCGCCTCCTGCACTTCCTTCGGCAGCGCCTGCAGGCCCGCCAGCAGCAGCACCATCATGAAAGGTATCCAGACCCAGGAATCCATGGCAGTGATCGAGAGGCGCGCGATCCAGGGATCGGTGAAGAAGGCCGGTGTCTCCCAGCCGAGGAAGCGCGCGAAGTTGGCCGCCGGCCCGAAGCGGAACTCCATCAGCGACTTACCGACCATCCAGGAGACGGCGACCGGTGAGAGCATGAAGGGCAGCAGGAAGGCGACACGGAAGAACTTGCGGGCTCGGATCTCGGCGTTGAGGAGCAGCGCCAGGGAGAAGGCGATGGCGTATTGCACGAGCACGGTCGCCACGTAGTAGACCATGTTGCCGAGCGCATTCCAGTAGAAGGGATCCGCCCAGGCCGAGCGCAGGTTGTCGAGGCCGTTGAACTTCGCGCCATCGATCGATGAAAGATTCCACTCCGTAAACGCGATGCCGAGGCCGAAGACGGTCGGGAAGATTGCCATGGCGGCGGTGAAAAGGATGGCGGGAAGCACGAACAGCGCCTCGAGCCCGGCGTCGCCGCGGATCATCACGCGCGAAACACAGAGCGCGACGGACCACAACAGGAAAGCATAGAGCACCGGCCGCCAGCTCGAAAAGCCGATGGCGGTGAGGCCGAGCGCGTCGAGGGATTGCAGGAGGATAATCCCGGCGAGAAGGATCGAGGCGAGCCCGAAAATCCAGCGACCGAGGGATGCGCGATTTTGCAAGAGCGTGTGCGGGGCGACCTCGCCCGCAATGCTGTTCGACGGTTGAACCACAGCCATGGATGTAAACCATTCGGCGCCAGTCGGGGGTCAGGCCCCCCGGGTGTGACCCGACAAACCACCGGAAAATGGCGTGAGGGGCGACCGCAGGGCGCCCCAAAACCCCCTACAAACCCCACCTGGGCTTTTAAAGCGTGATAAGGCTGTCGCGGCC
>JANNSX010000209.1:0-16524 GCA_031403155.1 Hyphomicrobiaceae bacterium | reverse complement strand
CATCGACGAACCGCCGATTGTCGGTCCCATGCCTGCCCCGGTCGCCAGTTTTGCCCGGCACCAGCTTCTCGATACGCGCCCACTGCGTGTCCTTCAGTTCCCGCCGAATCAAGATCGCCTCCCTCAGTTGCGATCTTGAATCACAATTGCCGATCGATGGGAATCCCGTAATGTCAACAGAACCTAGCCCGCCTTGGCTGCCGCAGCAACATCGCGGGCCTCGCCCTTGACCTTCTCCAGAATGCGGGCGGCCTCGCTCCCCTGAATGCGGGCGATGTCGTCCTGGTACTTGAGCAACGTTCCCAACGTTGTATCGACGTTCTCGCGATCGAGCGACACGGCATTGAGTGCCGTCAGCGCCTGCGCCCAGTTGATGCTCTCGGCGATCCCGGGATGCTTGTAGAGGTCCATGGAGCGCAGCGACTGCACGAAGGCGACGATCTGGCGAGAGAGCTCGTCGCCGGCTTCCGGCACCTTGAGGCGCAGGATCGCCCGCTCGCGTTCCAGGCCGGGATAGTCGACCCAGTGATAGAAGCAGCGGCGGCGCACGGCATCGTGCACCTCGCGGGTGCGGTTCGATGTCAGGATGGTCAGCGGTGGTTTCTCGGCCTTGATGGTTCCGAGCTCGGGGATCGTCACCTGGTAGTCGCCGAGCAGCTCCAGCAGGAAGGCTTCGAAGGGCTCATCGGCCCGGTCGAGCTCATCGATCAGCAGCACGGGGGCCTTGCCCTCTTGCGACAGCATCAGCGCCTCGAGCAGAGGGCGCTTCAACAGGAAATCAGCCGAGAAGATGTCGGTTTCCAAAGAAAGGAGATCGGCGCGCTCGCCGGCGGCTTCGGCGGCGCGGATGTGCAGGAGTTGCTTGGAATAATTCCACTCGTAGACGGCGGTGGAGATATCGAGGCCTTCGTAGCATTGGAGGCGGATGAGCGGCCGGTCGAGCACTTGGGCAAGCACCTTGGCGATCTCGGTCTTGCCGACGCCGGCCTCGCCTTCGAGCAACAGCGGCCGCTCGAGCGTCAGTGCGAGGAAGGTTGTCGTCGCGATGGCCTCGTCGGCGAGATAGCCGCCGCTCTTGAGCAGCGCTTTCATCTCGGCGACGGAGGTGGGCTGTCCCGCCATGATGTCGGGTTCTCCTTACGGCATGAAGGCGCCGGTTACCCGGCGCCCTCGCGATTGTTTGCTCAGCTGTCGGTTCCCGATCAGCCTGCGTTGGCCACCGCCCGCGCCGCCATGACGGGGATCAAGGCCGCGCGATACTTGGCCGAGCCATGGATGTCGGAGATAAGACCGCTATCGGCCGCCTTGGCGCCCTTGGCCGCATCGGCGGCAAAGGATATGGCGAGCGCCTTCTCCACCGCTTCGGCCCGGAACACGCCGTTGGCGCCGGCCCCCGTCACGGCCACACGCACCGCACCGACCCCCGACGCCGTCTTGGCGACGAACACGCCGACCAGCGCATAGCGGGAGGCAGGTTGATCGAACTTCGCGTAGCCGGCCTTGCCCGGAACGGGGAAGCGGATCGCCGTGATGATCTCATCCACCCCCAAGGCGGTTGAGAAGAGGCCGGTGAAGTAGCTGTCGGCCGCGATCTCCCGCTTGTTGGTGACGATGGTTGCGCCGAGCGCCAGCACGGCGGCGGGATAGTCGGCCGCCGGATCGTTGTTAGCGACCGAGCCGCCGATAGTGCCGGCGTTCCTCACCTGCGGATCGCCGATGTGGCCCGCGAGGTAGGCGAGCGCTGGGATCGCCGACTTGACCTCGGGGCTCGCCGCCACCTCGGCATGGCGCGTCATGGCGCCGATAACGAGGTTGCCGCCATCCCGCCGGATGCCCTTGAGCTCGCCGATGCCGGAGAGGTCGACGAGCTTGCCGGGATTGGCGAGCCGCATCTTCAGCGTCGGGATCAACGTATGCCCACCGGCGAGCAGTTTGGCTTCGCCGGAGAGTGCCTTGGCCGCGTCAGCGACGGAGCCGGGACGGACGACTTCAAATGCGTACATGGTTTTCTCTCCCGTCCCTTAAACTTTGTGGATCGCCCGCCAGACCTTCTCAGGTGTGGCCGGCATCTCGATGTGGTCGGCGCCGATGGCGTCGCAGATGGCGTTGATGATGGCGGGCGGTGAGCCGATGGCGCCGGCTTCGCCGCACCCCTTCACGCCCAGCGGATTGTGCGTGCAGGGTGTCGAGGTCGTCGTCACCTTGAACGAGGGCACGTCGTCGGCGCGCGGCATAGTGTAGTCCATGAAGGAGCCGGAGACGAGCTGGCCGTTCTCGTCGTAGACGGCGTTTTCGTAGAGCGCCTGGCCGATGCCTTGCACGAGGCCGCCGTGCACCTGCCCCTCGACGATCATCGGATTGATGATGTTGCCGAAGTCGTCGGCCGCCGTGAACTGCACGATCTCGGTCTTGCCTGTCTCGGGATCGATCTCGACCTCGGCAATGTAGGTGCCGGCCGGGAAGGTGAAGTTCTTCGGATCGTAGAAGGCCGTCTCCTCCAGGCCCGGCTCGAGGGTCTCGAGCGGGTACTTGTGGGGGACATAGGCCGTCAACGCGATCTCGCCGAAGGTCTTCTGCTTGTCGGTGCCCTTCACCTTGTAGGCGCCGCCCTCGTAGACGATGTCGCTCTCGGAGGCCTCGAGCAGATGGGCCGCGATCTTACGGCCCTTGTCGATGACCTTGTTCAGCGCATTGACGATCGCCGCGCCCCCGACCGCGATCGAGCGCGAGCCGTAGGTGCCCATGCCGAATGGCACTTTGGCGGTGTCGCCGTGCACGATCTCGATGGCGTCCGCGGAGATGCCGAGCTTGTCGGCGACCACTTGGGCAAAGGTCGTCTCGTGGCCCTGACCGTGGCTGTGCGAGCCGGTCAGCACCGTGACCGAGCCCGTCGGGTTCACGCGGATGGTCGCTGCCTCATAGAGGCCGGCGCGAGCGCCGAGCGCGCCCACCAGGCTCGACGGCGCGATGCCGCACGCCTCGATGTAGGAGCAGACGCCGATACCGCGGAGCTTACCCTTGGCCTTGGCGGCCGCGCGGCGCGCCTCGAAGCCCGTGTAGTCGGCGAGCTTTATGGCCGCATCCATCGAGGCGCCGTAGTTGCCGGTGTCGTACACCAGCGCGACAGGCGTCTGATAGGGGAACTGGTTGGGCTGGATGAAATTCCGCCGCCTCAGCTCGACCTGGTCGATCTTCATCTCGCGCGCGGCCTTGGAGATGATGCGCTCGAGGATGTAGGTCGCCTCGGGTCGGCCGGCGCCGCGATAGGCGTCGACCGGCACGGTGTTCGTAAACACCGCCTTCACGTTGCAGTAGATTTTCGGGTTCGTGTACTGGCCGGCGAGCAAAGTGCCATGCAGCCAGGTCGGCACGCAGGGGGCGAAGGTCGAGAGATATGCGCCCATATTGGCGAGCGTCTCGCACTTCAACGCGACGATCTTGCCGTCCTTGTCGAAGGCCATCTCGGCGTGGGTGACGTGATCGCGGCCGTGGGCGTCGGAGATGAAGCTCTCCGAGCGTTCGGCCGTCCACTTGACGGGACGGCCGATTTTCTTGGCCGCCCAAGTGACCAGCGCCTCCGCGGCATAGTGATAGATCTTCGAGCCGAAGCCGCCGCCGACGTCGGGCGCGTAGACGCGCAATTTGTGCTCGGGAATGCCGAGCACGAAGGCGCCCATCAGCAGGCGGATGACGTGCGGGTTCTGGCTCGTGGTGACGAGCGTGTGCTCGTCCATCGAGGGGTCGTAGACGCCGATCGCCGCGCGCGGCTCCATCGGATTGGCGATGAGGCGGTTGTTGACGAGATCGAGCTTGGTGACGTGATGGGCACTGGCAATGGCTGCTTCCACATCTGCCTTGGTGTCCGGGAACACCCAGTCGAAGCAGAGATTGTCGGGCGCCTCGTCGTGAACCGGAGTGCCGCCGCCCTTGAGCGCCTTCTTCATGTCGATGACGGCGGGGAGCTCGGTGATGTCGAGGTTGATCGCCTCCGCCGCGTCCTTGGCCTCAGCCAGGCTCTCGGCGATCACGGCGGCGACGGGATCGCCGACATGGCGGACCTTGCCGTCGGCGAGGATGGGGTGCTTGGGCTCCTTCATCGGGCCGCCCGTGCCGGTGATGAGCCAGCCGCACGGCACGCCGCCGACGCCGGCGAAATCGGCCGCCGTCAGGATCGCGACCACGCCCGGCATCTTGGACGCCGCCGCCGTGTCGACCTGGTTCAGCTTGCCGTGCGCGATCGTGGAGCGCAGAAAGTAGCAATAGGTCTGCCGCGGGTACACCATGTCGTCGGTGTATTTGCCGATGCCTTTGAGGAACCTCGCGTCCTCGCGCCGTTTGACCGAGGCGCCGATGCCGTCTTGTGCCATTTGGGGTTTTCTCCCTGGTAAGCTCGGAGTTCTATCTCTGAATTCGTTGGGCTTTGCTTCGTGAGTTGTGAGTAGTGAGTTGTGAGTTGGAAGGATTGGACTTCGCCCGTCCACTACTCACAATTCACTACTCACTACTCACTACTCACATTCTTCATCACGCCGTTGCCTGACCGCTCGCGATCTGAACCGCCTTGACGATGTTGTGGTAGCCGGTGCAGCGGCAGATGTTGCCGGAAAGACCAGCGCGGATCTCGGCTTCGGTCGGCTTCGGATTGTTCTTCAGCAGATCGACCGCCGCCATCACCATGCCTGGCGTGCAGAAACCGCATTGGAGCCCATGCGCCTCGCGGAAGGCCGCCTGCATCGGATGCAGCTCGCCGTCCTTGGCGAGGCCCTCGATGGTCGTGACCTTGGCGCCGTCGACCTGGGAGGCGAGCGTCGTGCAGCTCTTCACCGAGCGGCCGTTGACGTGGACGACGCAGGCGCCGCACTGGCTGGTATCGCAGCCGACATGCGTGCCGGTGAGCGCCAGCGTGCTCCGCAACAGATCGACGAGCAGCGTGTTCGGCGCGACATCGGCGCTGACCTGCTTGCCGTTCACTTCGAGACTGACTTTCGGCACCGTTTCCTCCTTCTTGATCGTGTTCGTTGATGCTCTTGTAGCGCAGCGGCTAGGTCACCGCCAGGATCAAGGCGACGAGGGCCGCCACCGCCACGATCCACCAGAGCCAGGCGAGGCCGCCGCCACTCGCAGATGATTGTCCGGTTGACGGCTCGGTTTCGGCAATGGTCCCCGTCTCGGCCGTGGCCGCTGGCGCGAACTCGGCCGCGAACCGGTCGAAGAACTGGTTGGCGAGACTGGCCGCTGTTGCGTCGATCAAACGGCCACCGAGCTGAGCGATTTTGCCAGAAACGTTGGCATCGACGTCGTAGCTGAGCTCGGTGCCCGCGCCCGAAGGCGTCAGCCGCACATTGGCGCCGCCAGTGCCCGAACCGGCAACGCCGCCGCTCCCGCTGCCAGAAATCCGGTAGGTATTGGGCGGATCCAGATCGCTCAGCGTGACCTTGCCGTTGAAACGCGCCGACACAGGGCCGATCTTCACGCCGACCGTCGCCTTCAAATCGTTCTCGCCCGTCTTCTCCAGGCTCTCGCAGCCCGGGATACAACGCTTCAGCACCTCGACATCGTTGAGCTTGCGCCAGACCTCGGCTTGGGGCGCGGAAAGCTCACGGCTACCGGACATTTTCATGAGCAAGCGACTTTCGGAGTAGGCGGGAACGTGGGGGCTGCTCCCGAGGCGGATCGATCTTGAAACAGCCTCGCCGCCCCGTCAATTGCATCGGCGGAATGCGGTCCGTTCGTCTCAGAACAACACGTGGAGCGCGGTCGGCGCTCGGAATTCCCAACCCCGGAACTCGACACTGTGCGCCGGGTCCAGCCGAAGCTTTGGCAGTCGCTCCAGGAGAACCCGGAGCGCGATCTCCATCTGTGCCGTCGAGAACCATCGCCCGGCACAGAAGTGATGGCCGAAACCGAAGGCCGCGTGGGAGCCCTCGTCGCGATGGAGGTCGAAGCGCGCGGGATCGGTGAAGCGCGCCTCATCGTGGCAGGCCGAAGCGAGGACGGCGGCGACCGGGGTGTTCTTCGGAATTGCCAAGCCGCCGAGCGTCACATCGGACTTCGCGATGCGCATCTGCGTGCCGATCGGAGCGACCCAGCGAAGCCCCTCGTTGACGGCCTTCGGCAACATCGCATCCATGCCCGCCCGCACCGCCTCGAGCTGGGCGATGTTCTGCAAAAGCCCGACAAGCGTCGATCCAGCCCCGTGCCCCGGCTCCTGCATGCCCCCGAGCAGCGTCACCTTCACCGTCGGCAGGATGCGCTCGGGCGGGCGCACCCGCCCCTCCGGCATGCCGTGATGCAACATGTGTGAGAGCGGCGAACCGTCCGGTGCCTTGGCCAGGGTCTCGAGCAAGGGCATGACCGCCGCATCGACCTCGGCACAAGTCGTGTCCGAGATCGCCTGACGTGCCGGATCTTGCTCGTAGTTGATCGCGCCCTGCGACAGCCCGTGAAACCACCGCCTGAGCGTCGGCACGTCGACGTCTCTCAGACCGAACGAGCGCGCGAGCGCGATTGCGGAGATCGGCTCGAAGTAGTCCGCCATCAGCTCGGCCTTGCCCTGTTCCTCGAATGCGGCGAGCTGCACTTCGGCAATCGGCCGGACCAGCGCCTCAACGTAAGTGGCCACTTTGCGCGCCCGGTAATGCGGCTCGATGCCGTCGCGCAGTTCCTTGTGGACAGGTCCATCCCGCGTCAGGATCGTCGGGCTGCCGAAGGAGCGCTCGACCGGCGATGTCGGCACCTCGGCGCCGAACAAGTCCGGGCTCTTCGTGACGGTCTCGACGTCCTCCCAACGTGTCACGAACCAGACATTGGCGGCCGGCACATAGGCGACCGGGCTCTCTCGCCGCAATCGGGCGTAAACGGCATAGGGATCACGTTCCAGTGCCTCGACGGTGATCGTTTCGGCGTAGCCCATGTTGCCTTACCCGATGGGCCGGATCTTGGCGCTAATGGCGGTCTCGATCGCCGCCGCCACCCGGAACAGTGCATGATCGCCGCCGTGCTCGCCGATGAGCATCAGGCCAACCGGGGCCGCGTCCGGCTCGTGGCAGGGCAGCGAGATCGAGCAGCGGTCGAAGGCGTTGCCGACATAAGTGTTGCGCAGCGCCAGGGCGTTGAGCTTCGTGTAGTCGGCGAGCGACTGGTGATCGCCGAACAGGCTGATGGGCGGGGGAATGTTAGGCACCGTTGGGCACATCAGGACGTCGTAGGCATGAGTTTCGGCGTTGAGCGTGCCGATCATCCAGGCCCGGAGCGCCTTCAGTCCGACATGCTCGGCCAGCGTCTGCGGCCGGGCGATCTCGAGCCGGGTCGCAACCTTCGGATCATAGTCCTTTGCCCGCGTGTCGAGCCACTTGCGGTGGAGCGCGAACCCCTCAGCCCCGCCGATGCCGCCATTGCTAAAGAGTTCCGGCATCCGGTCGATGATCGGGAATTTGCGCTCGGTGATCACGGCGCCACCGTCGCTGAGCAGCTTGACCGTACGCTCGAAGGCCTGGGCGACCGCCGCCTCGAGATTGTCCAGGACGAAATTCGTGGGAACGGCGATGCGCAGTCCGCGCACCGGCATGTCCTTGAGCGGCTCGGGGGCTTCGCCCGCGATGATCGCATCAACGAGCGCGCAGTCGGCGACCGAGCGGGCGAGCGGTCCGATGGAATCGAGCGCATCCGACAGTGGAAAGCATCCCTGCCGCGGCACGCGGGGCTGGGAGGGCTTGTAGCCGACGACGCCACAATAGGCCGCCGGGATGCGGCACGAGCCACCGGTATCGGTCCCGATCGCCGCATGCGCCATACCGTCCGCTACCGAGACGGCCGCGCCCGAGGATGATCCGCCGGGAACGCGCCCGGTCTTGCGGTCATAGGGTGACGCCGGCGTACCGTAGTGCGCATTGTAACCGATGCCGCCATAGGCGAACTCGACCATGTTCGTGCGGCCGATGAGAACGGCGCCGGCGGCGCGGAGCCGGGCGACGATGGCCGCATCCTGCGTCGCGGGCGGCGCACCATCGAGGATCTTCGAGCCGGCGCGGGTCACCTCGCCTTGCACATCGAGGAGGTCCTTCAACGACACCGGTATGCCATGCAGCGGCGACAAGCGGATGCCGTGCGCCAGCAGCTTGTCCATGGCCTCGGCCTGCGCGCGGGCTTTCGCCGGATTGACGGCGTTGAAGGCGCGGGCGCCCTCGCCCGAGGGGTCGGCGATCTGCTCGAGGGCCGCCCCGGTGATGGCTGACGATGTGGTTCGGCCAGAACTCAGTTCCTCGGCCAACTTGGCCAGCGACGGCATACGCGACATCTCTACTCACACTCCCTAAACCAGGACGCCAGGCAGTTCAGCGCTGTCTTGGCGGCGCCTGCGATCTTGTCTCCGGTCGAGGGCTCAGCTTCGGCCGGCGCGCTGGGCGCGTCCACACCGAAGTCATCGGTCAGCCGTGCCATGTCCTTGCCCTCTGCTGGAGCCTCCTCCTCCGCGCCACCGCCGATGACCTCCTTGACTTGCTCCGTGAGCTCGGCGAGCGAGTTCGAGTGAGGCTCCTCGGCGTCGGCCGGTTGGGGCTCTTCGGTCGGAGTGATGGCCCCTTCATCGGTCTGGGGCGGTGGGGTTTGGGATGCCGGAAGCTCGGTGGCAGGCGGCGCGGTCAGCACGGCCGGCGGCTCGATCGAGCCCGTTGGCGTGTCGGGGTCGACGAGGCTCGGGCCCTGGTAGGCGAGCTGGCGGTAATCGCCGGGACAGGCGGACAAGCCTGAGCGCCGCGAGGAGCAGCTCGCATGCTTGCCCTCTGAGGCCAGCCGATAGGCGCAATAGAGCTGGGGCGACTGCGTCGGCACGACACCGTCCGGGATCGTCACCTCGCAGACATAGCTGGCTGTGGGCCCGCTGCAGCTGACGCAGAAACTATCTGCCGCGCTGGCTAAGCTCGTGAGCCCAACGAAGATGGCCAGGGCAAGGATACCCGGTCGGAAGATCATATGTTTAGCCCCCTGAGCGGCGTCAAAACCACTCGTTTGACCGCGAACTTAGTCACTCCCGAGGCGGGCGGCAAACCCGGTTGGGACAACGTGTGCGCAGTCCCGGAGTATCTTGCAATTCCGCCGTCAACTGCTATAGCCGGCCGCATTGGGAGACGTGGCCGAGTGGCTTAAGGCGGCGGTTTGCTAAACCGTTGTACGCTGTAAAGGCGTACCGGGGGTTCGAATCCCCCCGTCTCCGCCAGCAGACGCAAAACCTGTTCATCACATTCGATTTTGGTGCGCCGCCGCTTTATCGGGCCGGCTGGCGCTGCTACGTCTACCTCTCCTCGATTCGGGAGGGGCAGATGTCTCGAAGTGGTCGAATGCCGCAGCAACGGCCAGTCGACAAGTTGATCGAATGGTCGATTGGGAAGTCATGGGGTTTTGATCTCGAAGAAATCTTTCGCGAGATCGTCGAGCCGGTCTGCGAGGACTACGAGATCGCCGCCGACGAGCTTCCCGAAATTCTCGGTCCCGCACTGTTCGACACACTCTTCGGCGCAGCCGTCGAGTGCTTCCTGACGGACTATGACGACGACGGGGAAAACGTCATCGATGTGTATTTGAAGAAGCGAGGCTGGAAGGAGAACTCGAAGACACGCGAGTATCTGGCCGCGCTCCGCGACAGCTCGCCCAGTCTCTACGAGGTGAGCGACATCGTGCGCGGCGAAGGCTTCGCGGTGCGCGATCAGGTGCGCGGCGGCGAGCCGGTCCACATCAAGGAACATCTGGGTTCACTCGAGATCAAGCCTTGGTCACGAATCTACGCCCGCATCGTCACCGTCCGGGGCGCGACGATGATGACCGGCGCTATCCTCGTGTTCACGCCGGAGCTTGCCGAGGAGGTGCTCGAGTATTTCGCGCAGGCCACGGAGTCGGCGCCCGAGCTCATGAAGGCGCTCAAGGCTGTGGCCGGCGTGCCGGACGAAGAGCTGTCGGGCGACGCCGACGACGACGCTGAGGTGCTTGCCTCGGCCCTGGTCGTCGAGGTGGTGCAGATGTGGCTCGACGCAACGCTCTTCGCGATCCTCGAGATGCCGTTGCCCGAGCTTCGAAACACCGACGGCGACCCGCTGGAATTCCAAACGATTTACTACAGATTGCGCGAGACCGCACGGCCGGGGGAAATCCGTGCAGCATTGGGGCGCGTGCCGGATGTTGTCAGCGACGGGGACGACGCCTGGACCTGGGCGAGTGCGGTCGAGGACGGTGAGGTTGCGGATCAGGCGACCATACTGGGCAACCTCGAGCTCGAGGAGCGTACGCTGACGCTCGTGGTCAACTCCGAGAAGCGCGCAAAGCGTGCACGCGAGCTTTTCGATCCGGCGCTCGCCGGTCTCGTCGGCAAACCACTCATCGAGCATCAATCGACCGAGCAGATGCTGGCGAAGGCCCGGGAAACGAGGCGCGGGAGAGCACCCGTCCGCGAGCCGCTGCCGCCGCCCGAGGAAGAGAAGCAAATCATCTCCAGCTTCCTGGACCAGCACTATCGCAAGCTCCTGGACGAGCCGATCCCGGCACTCGACGGTTTGACGCCACGCGATGCCGTCAAGACCAAGACCGGTTGCGACAAGACGGTCAATTGGCTCAAGCAAGCCGAGAGCGCGTCGGCCGCGCTGGGCTCCCCCGGCCTGATGATCGATCATGACCTGACCTGGATGTGGAAGGAACTCGGGATCCTGGCGCGTCGCAAGTAATCTCGAAGAACTGCGGCGCGGCGGCCTTCCGCTACCGCCTCATGCCTCCGTCACCGCCTTGAGCCCCTCCAGCGCCTCGACATATTCGTTGAACAACCGCTCCATCACTTGCCGGACGGTCGTCTCCTCGCGCATGTCGCCGACGATCTGGCCGGCCGAATAGGTCCAGTAGTCGAGCCGCCGCCCCCGCTCCGCACGCTTGTAGGCCTCGCCGCCGAGGATCGATTGCAGGGGGAAGGCCAGCGGTTTCAGGGTGGCCTTGTCCCAGGCCTCCGTGTAATGCGAGCGCAGCATCCGCCCCTGCTTGCCGGTCATGGCCTTGCTGATGACGGCATCCTCGGAAGCCGCCTCGAACAGGCGCTGCTTCATCTCGGGCGTGAGCTCGCTCTCGGTCGTGCCGAGCCAGATGGAGCCGAGCCAGACGCCCTGCGCGCCCATGGCGAGCGCCGCCAGGATCTGCGAGCCCCGGCCGATGCCGCCCGCCGCCAGCACGGGCATCTCGCCGGCGGCTTCCACCACTTGCGGCCAGAGCACCATCGAGGCGATCGAGCCGACGCTGCCGCCGGCCTCGGTCCCTTGCGCGACGACGACATCGACGCCGGCCTCGCGCTGTTTCTGGGTGTGCTTGGCGCTGCCGACGAGTGCGCCGATCTTGAGGCCCTTGGCATGCGCCTTCTCGACAATGCTGCGCGGCGGGACGCCGAGCGCGCCGACGATGAAGCGCGTGGGATGGGCGAGCGCGATCTCGAACTGGTGCAAGCTTTTCTTCGGCGTCATCGCCATCTTCTGCGCGTAGTCGCGCATGAAGGCGTCGCGCTCCATCTCCGGCAGGCGCGCGATGCCGGCCTCGTCCAGCAGGCGGCCGACGAACTCGCGATGGGACGCGGGGAGGAGAGCAACCAGATCCTCGCTGCCGTCGACATCCTCGAAGGTGCCGGGAAAGACGAGATCGACGCCGTAGGGTTTGCCGCCGACCGTGTCGTCGAGCCAGCGGAGCGACATCTCGAATTCATCCGGTGTCATCCAGGCGGCACCGAGGATGCCCATGCCGCCCGCCTTGGTGACGGCGGCGACGACGTCGCGGCAGTGCGAAAAGGCGAAGATCGGGACGTCAATACCGAGGTCTACTGCGAGCTTTGTGCGCATCAGGCTTTCCCTTTCCTCAACGGCGGGCCGTGAGACGCTTCAGCAATTCGGCGACTTCGCCGAGCGTCTCCGCGATGTGCACACCGGCGTCGCGCAATGCGGCTGTCTTCGAGGGATAGTCGCCGCGACCCTGCGCGGCAATGGCGCCGGCATGGCCCATGTTCTGGCCGAGCGGCACCGAGCGTCCCGCGATGAAGGCAACGACCGGCTTGGTGATGCGGCCGGGAATGGCACGCGCCGCCCGCTCCTCGTCGTCGCCACCGATCTCGCCGAGGACCACCATGGCGTCGGTGCCGGGATCGGCCTCGAACAGGGGCAGCAGCTCGGCATAGCTCGCCCCACGCACCGGATCGCCGCCGATCCCGGCAACCGTGCTGACCCCGATGCCGAGACTCATCATCTCCGACATCACCGCATAGGCGAGCGAGCCGCTCTTGGACATGACGCCGACCCGGCCCGGCATACAGACCGCCTCGGCATAGTAACCGGCCTTGGCGATGCCCGGCGACAGGAGGCCGGTCGAGTTCGGGCCGAGGAGGACCGCGCCGGCGCGCTGGCAGCGCTCCTTGATCTCGAGCGCGTCATGGAGCGGTACGTCGTCGGTCAGGCAAACGATGGTTTTGATGCCCCCGCTCAGCGCCTCGATGACCGTGCGCTTGACCTCGAACCTCGGCGTGAAGAGGAGCAGCACGTTGACACCGGCGTCCTTCACGCACGCTTCGATGCTCGCAAATACGGGTGTCCCGCCCGGAAATGGCGGATCGACCGCACCCGCCCTCGCCGTCACCACGCCCGCGATCGTGCCTGGATAGCGCGCCATTTCCGCGAGCTGGAACCGCCCGCCGCGCGTCTGCGCGCCGTGCAGCAGGATGCGCGCGTCCTTGCCGGGAAGGATCGTCATGGCGAACCTACTTTCGAGGCCGCGACCACTTCGGCAAGCGCGGCTGCGAGCGATGGACTGTTCTTGATGCGGCCCGTCTCCAGCATCTCGCCGGCAAAGTTCATGCGGTTGCCGCGAAGGTAGAACGTGATGGGCTTGGCGTGCGTCGTCCGCTTCTCAAGCGCTGTGCGCATCACCCGGACGATGTCGTCCATCCGGTTACCGCAGCTGATGAAACAGAGCAGCACCGAACGGATATCAGGGTTCTCGTCCATATGCCCGAAGGCCGCTGCAAAGCCCTCCTCGCCATGGCCGCCCGTCACCATCGCATCGATGTCGACCAACCGGCCGACTTTGCCGCCGAGCCGATCGATCCAATCCATAAAGGTGATGTTGAGCCCGGAGCCGAAGCCGATGAGGCCGATCGACCCGCCTTCGGGATTGGCTTTGAACGAGGGCGTGGGTATCGCGCTTGCCGATAGCTGGCTCGCCTTGGGCAGCAAGGCCGCCAACTCCGGATGACGCCCGAGCGCCGTTCCGTCGGTGAAGATACGGGCATCCAGTGCGATGAGCCGACCGTCGTCGGTCTCGACGAGCGGATTGATCTCGGCCGTCACGATGTCGAGATCACGGGCAAGCCGGAAGAGCTTGCGGGCGACATCCTCGTAAGCCGGCCACAATCGTTCGGCGAAACCGAGCGCTGCGAATGCCCGCCGCAGAGAACCCGCATCCGGCCCATGAAGCACGCTCACTTCGATACGTTGGATGTTTCCTGCATCGCCCGCCGTGATCGTCTCGATGTCGACGCCGCCTTCGGCGCCGAACAACAGCCAGAGCCGGCCATTCTCGATCTGGATCGCGGCATAGCGCTCGTGCGCGAAGGCCGTCCGCTCTTCGACGATCACGGCTTCGACGGGGTGACCGCCGATGGTCATTAGCCGCAACCGGCGATAGGCGGCCAATGCCTCTTCGGCATCGCTGGCGAACAGAATGCCTCCGGATTTCCCGCGCCCGCCCGCCGCGACCTGCGCTTTGAGCACCACAGGCAAGCCCGCAGCAACGGTATCTTCGAGCCCCACTTCGCTCTCGATCACCACACCATCGGGCGTCGCAATGCCGTAGCGGCGGAGCAGCGCCTTTCCCTGATGCTCGAGCAGCAGCATCGAACGGCTACTTCCACCGCCCGTACACCGCCTCGATGTTGTCCTTGAGGTGCGCCACGAAGTCCGACGTGAACGTCGTGTCGTGAGCGATCGAGTACCAGAGCTTCTTCTCGCGCACGAAGGCGTTGAGGTGCTTGAGCGACTTCTCGACATCCTTCCACGTCACCTTCATCGCCTCCGGGCGGATGTCGAGGCCGATGTCGTGCATGCCGGCCAGCATCTCATCGGCCCGCGCGTTGTGGAGGAGCGAGCCGATGTAGACGCCGAGCGAGACGGGCTGGCCGTGAATGAACTTCTGCCCCGTCTCATACTCAAGCGAGTAGAAGAAGAAGTGATCGATGCCCTCGATGTGGCGCGGGTTCCAGCCATTGCCGTGATAGGAGGTGCCCCAGCGCAGGCCGTCGATCAGAACGTCGAACCCCTTCTGGTTGAGGGCATGGATGTCCTTCGTGTGTTTCAGAACGTTCTCGGCCTTCTCGAGGGAGGCCGCCGCCATCTCCTCGTCATAGGGCCACTTCGCCTCACAGAAGCCGCGCTCGGTGGCATACCGCCAGTCGAGCACGCCCGTGTGATTGCAAAGGATATCGCCGATGCCGGACCAGTTGAAATGCGGCGGCGCGCCGCGAAGTATGTCGTAATCGATGTAGACCGCCTCCGGTACGGCCCAGCCCATGTAGCGCACAACGCCCTGCTGGCGGATGCCCGCACGCTGCCCCCAAGACGCGTTCATCGACAGCGCCGTCTGGATCTGGAACAGCGGCACGCGCTTCTTCCAGGTGAAGTACTTCGCCGTATCGACGGCCATGCCGCCGCCCAGGCCCACCACCGCCTCGAAGGCCGGGAGCTTGGCGAGATCGGCGTTCAGCACGTCCTCATCGACCGAATGGACGAAGTAGCGAATGTACTCCGCACCCTCGAGCAGCGGCTCGAACTTCGGCCACATGTCCTCCATGGTGACGAGGAGGAACGGCCGGTGCACGAAGTTCTTCAGTTCGCCCACGAGGTTGCGGCCGAACACGGTCTGGAAGTTGTGGGCGAATTTCATGATCTGCTCTTGCGCTTGGAGATGTGATCGCCTGGGCGAGACCACTTTAATCCTGGAAAGCGCGCGAAGTCACGGTCGTACGTGATCCATTCGCATCCCCAGTCGATTGCGAGGGCGGCATGCCAAACGTCCGAAACACGACTCCCGCATGTCTCTGTTTCCATGCAGAGACGCTCGAATATACTCCAGTGCCGCTCGCTCGGATCGATGCGATGAACAGTGGGCAGCTCTAAGAGTTCGCGACAAAATCCGAAGGCCTCGTCGAGCTTTGAAGGCTGAGCGAACGACCTTGGATTGGTCACAATACGCACGACGGCGCTCAGGACCAAGGGCGACAGCGCAAACCGCACTTGTGTATCGATGGTCTGATCGAGCCACGCTCGGCTTTCTGCGTGATGGGGCAAGTCGGATCGCAGTGCATAGACCAGCACGTTGACATCCGGCAGGATCATCTCGCCGACGTACCCCGGCGGAGCCTCTCGATATCTTCCAACTCCTCAAGATCGCTCGTGAGCTTGATCGGGTCTACCCCCGGAAGAAGACCACCCTTCGCCCTGCTGATGCGGGGCCGCCGTACGGTCCGCTTTCGCTCGCTCGATGGCTGCGTCACGACAATGCGCAGCCCCTCCTCAATCAGAGAAGTCAGTGTCCGCCCTTCCTTGGCTGCCTTGCGCTTCGCCTCGGCCAGCAAGCTATCGGCGATGTGGATGGAGGTTCTCATATGCGTATATGTATACGAAACGCATACATATGTCAAGACTACCCGCGACTCTACGCCAATACCAGCCGTCCCGTCGCGCGGTCGAACAGCATGACATCCGCTGGATCGAAGGCGATCCGGACTTGCGCGCCTGCCGCGAGCTTCGCAAGCCCCGGAACTCTCGCGTTGAGCGTACCGCCCTCCCAATCGACCGTCACGAGGGTTGCCGGACCAATCGGCTGGGTGAGGCGGACGCGGGCGGGAGTTCCCTCGCCTTCGAGCCGGATGTGCTCGGGGCGGATGGCGACATCGACCTCGCCCGTATGTCTTGCGAGTGCCTGCCGCGCCGCCTCGCCGGTCGGGACCGGCAGGGCGCCAACGTTGAGCTGATCCCCTTCCCGCCGCGCCTTCAGGATCTCCACCTGTGGACTACCGATGAAGGTCGCGACATACGTGGTCGCGGGCCGCGCATAGATATCCTCGGGCGTTCCAACCTGCTCGATGACGCCCTGCCGCATGACGGCGATTCGGTCGGAGATCGACATCGCCTCCTCCTGGTCGTGCGTCACGAACACGGAGGTACCATTGAGGCGGCTGTGCAGCTCCTTGACCTCGCCGCGCATTTTTATGCGGAGCGCCGCGTCGAGATTGGAGAAGGGCTCGTCGAACAGGAACACCTTGGGTTCGCGGATGATGGCGCGGCCGATGGCGACACGCTGCTGCTGGCCGCCGGAGAGCTGGGCTGGCCGGCGGTCGAGCACGTGGGATAGCTCGAGAGCCGAGGCTACCGGCACGACCTTGCGATGAATTGCCTCTCGCGACAGGCCTTTGAGGCGAAGCGCAAAGCCGATGTTCTCTTCGACTGTCATGTGCGGATAGAG
>JANNSX010000208.1:0-3033 GCA_031403155.1 Hyphomicrobiaceae bacterium | reverse complement strand
CACCATGTCGGGCACGACACCGTGCACATCGAAGCCCCAGAAGTGGGAGCCTGAGCGCGCGAAGCCGAATTGCACCTCGTCCGCGATCAAGAGTCCGCCGGCGGCACGGATCTTCTCAATCACGCGTGCGACATAGCCTTCGGGCGGCAGGACGAGCCCGTTGGACATGAAGCCGGTGTCGACCATCCAGCAGGCGGTGCGGTGGCCGGATGTTTCGAGTTCGACGATGCAGCGATCAGCGTCGGCGGCATACTTCGAGGCGGCGTCGTTGTCGGCGTAGCCATAGCGGCCGCGATAGAGATCGGGCGATTCCAGCGTGCGGATGTGCGGAGCGAGCGGCTTCGCGGTGATGTCGTAGGGCGACAGTTGCGCCACCGCTTCCGTACCGCCGTGATAGGCGTTCTCCATGACAATGCCGCCGCGCGCGCCGGTCCAGGTCTTGGCCATCCGCCAGGCGATGTCGTTGGCCTCGCTGCCGCAGTTGACGAAGACGCAGGCGTCGAGCCCAGAGCCCTTCGGCATCAGGGAAGCAAGCCGCTCGGCATAGTCGAGCACGAGGCCGTGCAGATAGCGCGTGTTGGTGTTGAGGGTCGAGGCTTGGCGCGCAATTGCCTCGACGACATGGGGGTGGCAATGACCGACTTGCGGGACATTGTTGTAGGCATCGAGATAGCGCCGCCCGTCGGCGCCGGTCATCCACACCCCTTCGCCCTGCACGATGTGGACCGGCTCCTCGTAGGAGAGCTCGAGGCCGGAGCCGAGGCGGGATTTGCGCTTCGCCAGAAGCCGTTGCCGGGACGCGTCATCCGCGGCCATCAGGCCGGGCAGCGGGATCGCTATGGTACGGCCAACGCCGGTCGCCTCGGCGAAGCGGCGTGTGGCTGCCGCGCGGCCAGTCGCCAGAAGCGATGCGAGACCGTTCGACGAATTGGTCTCGAACGGCTCGAGATATCCCGCTGCTTCCGGATCGTTCTTCCGCCGCCAGGCCAGGATCGAGAGCGTCTGCGCATGGCGGGCGGCAATGATGTCGAACAGGACATTGATCTCGACCGCGTCGAGCGGGTTCTCTTTGTGATAGGCCGCCGCCAGCTCGGCTGCCGTCTCGATCGGATCGGCGCCGGGGATCCCCACCTCGGCGGCCGCGAAGCCCAGATCGATGATGCGCGCCGAGTACAGCATGTCGCCGAAATCGAGGATGCCGGCGAGGTGATCGGGATTGCCGGTCGCCGAGAGCATGTTGCCGACATGCAGATCGTTGTGGATCACCTGATGGCGGAGTTTCGCCAGCGCCGGCAGCGTCTCGGCGGCAAGGCGCGCATGCATCTCCTCGACCTGTTTGCGGATCGTCTTGTCGGTGATGAGGGCCGCAAAGGGCCGGATAGCCGCGATGCGCTTCAAGTCCCAGGCGATCTCCTGCGCGGCCCCGGGATGGAAGAAGCTCTGCAGTGCCAGATCGAGCCGGCCGATCGCGCCGCCGAGAGTTCTGATGAAGCCAATCGTCGGCTGGCTCTCCTCCACCACATCGCCATCGAGCCAGGAGAGCGCGCGCAGGAGGTGATCCTTGCCGTCGAGCTGGATGGTCGTTCTTTCCCCACCGGTCCGCACCGGAACGGGCCGCGGCACCGGCAGCCCCGGATCAGCAGCCGCAATGTGCCGAAGCGCCTTGATCTGGAAATCGATCACCGTCGGGTTCTCGTCGGGCGAGGAGATCTTGACGATCAGCGCCTGGCCGTCCGGTCCCATCACACGAAAATTCGCCTCGCGCTCGCCGAACAGGCGCTTGGCCGGTCCGGTGGCGCCGAAGTGCCCGGCCGCGAGCTTGGCGGCTTCGGCCTCGCTGATGTCAGGCGGCGTGCAGCGGAGGGCTTTCAGTGCTGGCGTCGTATCGGACATGGTCGCGGCTCCTTAATTCTCCAGCTCTGATAGCCCAGTCTGACCGCGACAAGCCACCCCGTGCTCGAAGACTTGTGCGCCTCCTCCCCCGCCCCTATGGTCCGCCCGCCAATCGCCTCGGAAAGGGCTTCCGCCATGGGCTTCATCGCCGACAGTCTCAATCGCATCCAGCCATCGCAGACCATTGCGGTCACGGCGAAAGCGCGGGCGTTGAAGGCGGCCGGCAAGGACGTCATCGGCCTCGGCGCTGGCGAACCCGATTTCGATACCCCCGACAACATCAAGGAGGCGGCGATCGCCGCCATCCGCTCGGGAAAAACCAAGTACACCGATGTCGATGGCATCCCGGAGCTGAAGGCCGCCATCGCCGCCAAGTTCAAGCGCGAGAACGGGCTCGACTACAAGGTGAGCCAAGTTTCCGTCGGCACCGGCGGCAAGCAGGTGCTCTACAACGCGCTGCTGGCGACCCTCAATCCGGGCGACGAGGTGATCGTGCCGGCGCCCTATTGGGTGAGCTATCCTGACATCGTGCTGCTTGGCGGCGGCACCCCGGTTGCCATCGAGACGCGGCTCGAGGATGGGTTCAAGTTGAAGGCGGCGGCGCTCGATCGCGCCATCACGCCCAAGACCAAGTGGGTGATCCTCAACTCGCCGTCCAACCCCTCGGGCGCGGCCTATTCGCGGACCGAGCTCAAGGCGCTGACGGATGTGCTCCTGAAGCATCCGCATGTCTGGCTGCTGACCGACGACATGTACGAGCACTTGCTCTACACCGGCGAGCCTTTCGTGACGCCGGCCCAAGTCGAGCCCAAGCTCTACGAGCGCACGCTCACCATGAACGGCGTCTCGAAGTCCTATGCCATGACCGGCTGGCGCATCGGCTATGGCGCCGGCCCCGAGCCGCTCATCAAGGCGATGGCGAAGCTGCAGTCGCAGTCGACGTCGAACCCATCGTCGATCGCGCAATACGCGGCGGTCGAGGCGCTGAACGGCACACAGGACTTCATCGGTGAGCGCTGCAAGGTGTTCAAGGGCCGGCGCGATCTCGTCGTGTCGATGCTGAACCAGGCGAAGGGACTGCAGTGCCCTAGCCCGGAGGGCGCTTTCTATGTTTATCCGAGCTGCGCCGGCCTCATCGGC
>JANNSX010000207.1:0-1704 GCA_031403155.1 Hyphomicrobiaceae bacterium | reverse complement strand
TGGTTTGTCGTGCTTCTTTTCGGAAAACCGCTTCGCACTTTTCCGGAAGCACTCTAGACCTTGAGGCCTGTGGCGTTGCTACGGGCTCACCCGTACCGCACCGCGTTGCCGGCCATGCGCTTGAGGTCTTCGTGGAGCGCGCGGAGGTTGTCGAGCGCGGTCTGCTCGTAGGCCCGCTCGCCCATCTCGCGGAAGACATCGAGCGAATGGACGATGCTGGTGGCCGCCTCCTGCATGAGGGAGGGATCGCCGCCGAGTTCTCCCATGGCCCACAGAGCATTGCCGAGATTGGCGTTGCCGAGTGCCCATTTGAGCCGGTCGTGCTCGCGCGTCCAAACACCCAATGCCTCGCGGTAGGCCGAGATGGCGAGATCGAGCCAGCGCGCATCGTGCGTGCGCTCGCCGAGCTCGGCCAGCACATTGCCGAGATTGCTTTGCAGCCGCGCATATTCGGCCGGCTGCTCGCCTCTCGGATAGTCGATCAGAACGCGGCGATAGGCGTCGACGGCGTCCGACAGAGCTCGGGTCGAGTCCTCATGCGCGCTCAGCCGGCTGTAGGCGGTGGCGAGGTTCACTTCCGTCATCGCCCAATCGCCCGGCGCCGTGTCGCGGCGCAGCACCGTCAGCGCGCTCTTGAGGGCGGCGATCGCGTTCTGCGCGTTGGCGCGCGAGGCCTCGATGTCGCCTTTGCGCAAATGCACGAGACCAACGCCCGCCTCGAGCCGGGCCCAATCGAGAGGCGCATCGGTTTTCGAGACGAGGTTGCGCGCATTGGTGTAGCAATCGGCGGCCGCACCGAGCTGCTGCAAATTCTTCTCGGCCGTGCCGAGAGCCAGCAGCGCATCGCCCAGCACCTTTTGCGTCGTTGCCCAATTGCGCGGCGAGGTGCTCTGCGGCGCCACTTCCAGGGCCTTGGCAAGCACGATTACGGCCTGCTCCAGCGCCTTGTGGTCTCCGAGTTCGTCGGCCTCGTGCTGTAGGGCATCCGCTTGCCGTAGCAGCAGTGACCAGCGCCAGGTCTGATCGCCTTGAACGACGGGATCGTTGGCGGCCGTCTCATAACGGTCGGCGGCCTCGCGATAGCCGAGGCGTAGTTCAGCGATGCGACCCTGCAGCGTCAGGATCTGCGCCGCCGTGCCGTTGGAGCGCCCGAATCCGTCGGTGATGGCCTTGCCGAGCGCCCCGGAAAGCGTGAACTCGGCCTGGTCGAGGCGGCCTTCGGCCAAGCAGGCCAACGATTCGGCCCTCAGCCGCTGCACGGTCACATCGGCCTCGATGGGACGCTCGGCCTCGGCCTTGAGATCGCGATAGGCCTGCGCCTTCTGCGATAGCGCCCAATCGAGCCGCTCGCGCGGGAAGTCACGATTGGCGAAATGCTCGATGAGGCCGGCGAGGAAGGCGGGGGGAACATGGTTCTGAGCGGAAATTCGCTCGATGATGTTCTGGAGCTCGTCGGGCAAGCTGTTCGGCTCGCTCGACTCGGCAGCCCCGATCGGCGCATCTTCCTCGAATTCCTCGAAGATCTCTTCGTCGGCCTGTGGTGGTGCATCCGCGCGCTCGCGGTACGGCGCGCTGATGGCAACCGCCGCTTCGAGCAGGTTGTCGGCCGAGAGCAGCGCGCGGAACAAGCCCTCGAGAATGCCGCTGGCCGGAAAGGCATCAAGGCCAAGCCGGTCGAGCGCGCCCTCCGCCTCCGCGCGCGTG
>JANNSX010000206.1:0-6508 GCA_031403155.1 Hyphomicrobiaceae bacterium | reverse complement strand
TGTGGCTCGTATCGATGGCGCCGATGCAGCCGATGCGGAAGCTGTCGGCGACGGTGAGCTTACCGGGATAGATGACGTAACCGCGATCTTTCAACGCATCGTAGAAACGCTGGAAGACAAAGCGCGGGTCCTTCGGCATGTGGAAAGTGTAGATGATCGGCGCTTGGAGCTTGTCGGAAAGTAGCGGCCTGAAGCCGAGTGACTTCATGCCGTCCGAGAGCACGCGGCCGTTCTCGGTGTAGCGCTTGCCGCGGCCCGGCTGACCGCCTTCGGCAAAGAATGCCTCGAGCGCCGCGTGAAAGGCGACGATGACGTGGATCGGCGGCGTGAAGCGGTACTGCCCGGTTTTCTCGAAGTTCTGCCACTGGTCGTGGAGATCGAGGACGAGCGTCGTCGCGTTGCCCTTCGACTTCGCGAGCACGGCGGGATCGGCCAGCACGAAGCCGAGACCGGGCACGCCTTCGATGCACTTGTTGGACGAGGCCGCGACGGCATCGAAGCCGGCATCGCTCTGGTCGAGCGGCAAGGCGCCAAAGGCCGACATCGAATCGAGCAGGAAGCGACGGTCGTGTTTCCTGGCGAGCTCACCGATCCCGACGACGGGATTGCGGATGCCACTCGTCGTCTCGCAATGGACGGCGAAGATGTGAGTGATCGCTTGGTCCGCGGCCAGCAGCTTGTCGACCGCGACGAGATCGGGCGGCGTATCCTCCGGCGTCTCGTGCACGGTGACGGCGCGGCGGGCGATTTCGAGAATGCGTTTGGCGCGCTGCCCGTAGGCCCCATTGATCAGCAGCAGGACTTTGCCGGAGGGCGGCACGAGGGTGGTCAGCATCGCCTCGACCGCGAAGGTGCCCGAGCCCTGCACCGGCACGGTCGCAAACCGGCCCTTCGCGCCGATAATCTCCGGCAGCCGCTCCATGACCGTCTTGTTGATCTTGAGGAACGCCGCATCGCGCGAGCCCCAGTCGTGCAGCATCGCGGCCTTGGTGGCCTTGGCCGTCGTCAGCGGCCCCGGCGTCAACAGGATCGGATCGCCGGTCTCCGAGACGCCACGCTTGGCCATGGGTCAAGCCCTCCTCGCTGCTCGCAAGGAAGTGACATTAACGCAGCGCCATGCTCCGCGTGATGCGTCGCGATGACCGGAAGTGGAGCAAAGCTCAGCGGCGGGTTTTTGGCCGGCGCTCGATCGCAATGGGTGACGGGATCATGCCGGAGTAGCGCTGATCGACGAGCCAGAGCATGCCATGCTCGCGGCAGGAAAGCTCGACCTGACGGCGCTCGTTCTCCGCGATACGCGCGGCCTGCAACGCGTTAACGTCCCGCCAGACCGACCGGAACCAGTGCCAAACGGACTCTTGCATCTTCGACCCCTCACCACTCGGATGCAGCGGACGGGGCAAGTAGCATGCCAACTGCCGAATGGCGAGCCTATTCTGGCCGTCCCAGATAGGCCACCAACTCCGGCAGATCGGTTGCATCGAGAACTCGAGCCATCGGCCCGTGCCTCAGAATGCGACCGGCGTGCAGGAACGCCACATCGGTTGCCGCTTGGCGGGCGTCGCCGGGATCATGGCTGACGAGGACAATCGTCAATCCGCGCTCGCGCCAGAGCTCCTGCACGAGAGCGAGCATCTCACGCCGGAGTGCCGGGCCGAGCGCGGCGAAGGGCTCATCCAAGAGCAGGATCGGCTGGTCGCGCACGAGCGCCCGCGCCAACGCCACGCGCTGACGCTCGCCGCCCGAGAGCTCCTTGGGTTTCCGACGCTCGAAGCCCGTCAGACCGACACGAGCAAGCGCCGTGCGGACCTGCGCCTCGCCCGCGGCATCGAGCTTCAGATCGGTCGACTTGCCGAGCGCCACATTCGACCAGACATCCAGATGCGGGAACAGATTGTGCTCCTGGAAGACGGTTGTGACGGGACGCTCCGCCGGGGCGGCGCCCGTCATGTCGTTTCCCATCAAGCTGATCGTGCCTGCGAGGGGATCTTCAAATCCAGCGATGAGATTGAGCAGTGTCGACTTGCCGGCGCCGCTCGGGCCGATGACCGCGAGGAAGGCGCCAGCCTCGACCTTAAGGTCGAAGCGCATGTCCATGTCCTCGTAGCGGAAACGGACGCTGCTCATGACGATCGACTTGGTCATCGAGCGCCCTCCTCCCGGTTGCGTCGAGGGAGCAGCCAGGTCAATGCCAACGACAAGCCCATCAGCAGGAGTGCCAGCGCTGCGGCATCCTCGGTTCGATAGCTGCCGAGACGCTGATAGAGCAGCAGCGGCAGTGTCGTCAGACCCTCGCCGCCGAAGATGGCGATGATGCCGAGATCGCCGAGCGAGACGAGCGCGGCAAGGCCCAGAGCCAGCCCCATCGGCCGGGCGAGCAGCGGCAGGTCGATGCGCCAGAACCTCACCATGCCAGAGAGGCCCAGACTTGCCGACAGGCGGTCATAGCGCTCCGCCGTCGCGTGCACCGCAGGCAACAGGACGGAGGCCGCATAGGGGATCGCCATCATGGCGTTGAGCAGAACCACGAGCAGCGGCGTCACAGGCTGAGCAACGCCGAGGCGATGGGCGATGAGAAACCAGCCGGCTGCGATGACGACCGGCGGCACCACCAGGCCGATGAGCGCCGCCGTTTCGAGCGCGCGTGAGGGATGAGCCGCCCGCGCCAGCGCCAGTCCATAGGCCGCGGCAACTGCAAGCAGGGACGAAAACGCGGCAATGACCAGGCTCGTCAACAGCGCCCGATAGAACAGCGGCTCGCTTAGCACCTTGCCGAGCGCCGGCGTCAGGCCGCCGATCAGAACGGCGAGTAGCGGGCCCAGAACGAAGAGTGCGGCAAGACCGATCGCGAAGAGGCTCCAAGAAGACTTGGACGGCGGTCGTAAGCTCCCCCGGCCGAGCGCCGGCTCGACACCGAGCGCCTGGCCAGAGCCGCCAACGATCAGAACGACAGCCCCCGAAATCGCGATCTGCAGCATCGCCAATCGCGCGGCCAAGCCCGGATCGAAGTCGAAGCGCAGCGCCTGATAGATGGCGACCTCGAGCGTCGTGGCACCCGGTCCGCCGCCCAGCGTCAACACGATGGTGAAGCTCGCCACCGCCAGCATGAAGACGAGACCGAGAACTCTCGGCAGCGCCTCGCGCAGTTGAGGCCAATCGATGAAGCGGAATACATTTCGAGGCCCGAGGCCGAGCGAGGCGGCAATGCGCCAGGTCTCGGGCGCCGTCGCCTCGAGACGCGCCAGCAGCAACAGCGTCGCGAGCGGCAAGTTGTAGAACACATGCGCGATGAGGATACCGGCGAGACCGTAGATCGGCGGCAGAGCGCCCGCGCCGCTCCACTCAGCCAATCGGTTGAGCACGCCAGCCTGACCATAAACGCTGAGAATGCCGATCACGCCGACGAGCACCGGCAGCGCCATCGGCACCGCGAACAGGCGAAGCAGCAGACGCCGTCCGGGAAACGCCGGCCGCGACGCCAAGGCGAGTGCCACCGGCACCGCGAGCCCGACCGACAGCACGGCGCTGAGGCTCGCCTGCAGCAACGTGAAGAGCGTCACGCCGGCGATGTAGCCTGCCGTTCCACCGCGCCCTTCGATACCAGTGGTGACGAGGGCGAAGAGTGCCGCGAGTACGAGCGCCGTCAGCACCACCAGCACCGCGCCGCCCGCCAGGAGCCTCCGCCGCCGCATTGCTGGCCTAACGCCCCATCGCGGCGAGCCACTCGTCCGTCCAAGCGCGCCGGTTGGTGGCGACCTCGTCCGGCGAAATGTCGAGCGTCTTCACAGGTTTCACGAGCTTGTCGAACTCTGCCGGCAACGGTGTGCTGGTTGGCGCGGCGGGCAGCATCCAGTTGCCGGTCGGAATCTGATCCTGAAAACCGGTCGTCAGCATGAAGGCGAGGAACTTGTCCGCGAGCGCCGGAGACTTCGCCTTCGCGAGCTTGGCGGCGACTTCCACCTGAATCGGATGCCCCTCGGGGAAGGCGATCGCCTGGTAGCGCGTGCTCTTCTCCGCGATCTCGTGATAGGCGGGCGAGGTTGTATAGGAGAGCACCATCGGCGCCTCGCCTTTCGTGAAGAGCGCGTAGGCCTCACTCCAACCGGGCGTCACGGTCAGCACGCGATGCTTGAAGGTCTTCCAGGCCTCGCCCGCCTTGTCGCCGTAGACGGCCTTGATCCAGATGAGGAGGCCCAACCCCGGCGTCGAGGTGCGCGGGTCCTCGATGATGATCTTGTACTCGGGATCTCCGCGGACGAGCTCGTCGAGCGACTTCGGCGGCGTCTCGAGCTTTTGCGTGTCGTAGACGACGGCGAAATGTGCATAGTCGTAAGGAAGAAAAGTGTCGTCGGTCCACGCCAGTGGCAGCTTCAAGCCGTCGAGCTTCTGGCTGTGGGACGTGAACAGGCCGGTCGCCCGCGCCTCGGCGATCAGATTGTTGTCGAGACCGAGGGCGATGTCGGCGGAGGCGCTATCGCCCTCGAGCTTCAGCCGGTTCAAGATGGCGACGCCGTCCCCGACCGCGACCCATTTGAGATCGCAGCCGCATTGCGCCTCGAACGCCTTCTCGATCGCCGGTCCGGGCCCCCACTCGGCGGTGAAGCTCTCATAGGTCAGGACCGTCAGTGACTCGGCGGCACGTGCGGGTTGCAGCACCAAGAGCGCGATGACGGCCGTCAGAGCAAATCGCAACATCGCAGCACCTCCAAAAGGAATGCACGGCAGCAGGGCAATCGTCTCTCATCCATGAGCTTCCGATCCCTCCGCCGGCATGATCCGGATCAGGTTCATCGGGTTGGCTTTCGGCGCGGCGCGCCTTGCCTCTCAGCCCCTCGCGGGGCACCCCGTAGAAGTAGGGCGAGCATAGGACAAAAAAGGCGGGAGAAGCAAGGAACACAACGGAAAGACGCGAGGCTCGGGCTGTTTAGGGCCTGGAGCGCTCATCATTGCTTGTCGCTTCGTAGATGCCAACGATGTGGGCCTGTTGGGGGTTTGCGTGCAAGATACGGGGCGCCACTTTCGGCCGGGGATGGCGACGCTTGCCATCGGCGACGATGCCTCCCATCCTGACAGGAACAACACGATCAAGCCGCTCGGTGGACCTTTGGCGGTTGTCGTCGAGCACGGCTAGTTGCGGAACGCCCATATCAAAAGGCCATGCCGTGCTCACCAACGCCCTTCTTCGATCGAACCTTACGAGCCTGCCCCTCTTGCACTGCGGCAAGGTGCGCGATTTGTATGCCGTAGGCGAGAACAAATTGCTGGTGATACAGACCGACCGGCTATCGGCATTCGACGTGATCCTGCCCGCACCAATCCCCGGCAAGGGGCGCGTGCTCACCGAACTGTCGAATTTCTGGTTCGCAAAGCTGGGTCACGTGCTGCCAAACCACCTGACTGGTATCGCGCCGGAGTCGGTGGTGGCGGCCGGCGAGCGCGATCAAGTGGCGGGCCGTGCGATGGTGGTGAAGAAACTGAGGCCACTACTGGTGGAGGCCGTGGTGCGCGGCTATCTCGCCGGCTCCGGCTGGGCCGGCTATAAGACCTCTGGGTCGGTATGCGGCATCCCGCTTCCGCCGGGGTTGCAGCAGGCGCAGAAGCTGCCCGAGGTGTTGTTCACTCCGGCATCCAAAGCGCCCGCCGGCCAGCACGATGCGAACATCAGCTTTCCCGAAGTCGAGGAGATCGTGGGCGCCAAGCTCGCTGCACAAGTCCGGGATGTCTCGGTTCGCTTGTATAACGAAGCCGCATCCTACGCAGCGGAACGTGGTGTGATCATCGCCGACACCAAGTTTGAATTTGGCGTCGACACTGACAATAACCTGGTGTTGATCGACGAGGTTTTGACGCCGGACTCCTCGCGTTTCTGGCCGGCGAGCGAGTACCGCACGGGCATTAGCCCGCCGAGTTTCGACAAGCAGATCATCCGTGATTGGTTGGAAACGCAGCCTTGGAACAAAAAACCGCCGGCACCCATGCCGCCTGATGATGTGCTGGCGCGCACGGCAAGCCGCTATCGCGAAGTGCAGAATTTGTTGACGAGTTAGCGCCTGTTCAATCGTGCATGGATGTCATCAGACTGAAACCGGATCGTCGCCGCGACATACTGCGCAAACGACGTTGTATGATGCTGAGGGGCACGAGCAGACATCAAAGCCAGGAGCGCCGGCGGTTCGTTCGCTCGACCGGGGTTGGCGTGCCGTCCGAACCCCTCGCCTCGAGCACCCAAGCGCGATAGTCTGCCCCCATGTCCCGCTTCGCCCTCCTCCTCGGCGGCACGCTGATGCCGACCAGCCGCCTTCGCCGCCAGATCGCCAACGCGCGCATCGTCGCGGCCGATGGCGGCATGCGGCATGCGGAGGTGCTGGGTCTTTCGCCCGAGCTGTGGGTCGGCGACTTCGATTCTACGCCTGAGGATTTACTTGCACGCCACGCGGACGTCGCCGTCGAGCGTCATGCCGTCGACAAGGACAAGACCGACGGCGAGATCGCGGCCGATGCGGCGATC
>JANNSX010000205.1:0-2217 GCA_031403155.1 Hyphomicrobiaceae bacterium | reverse complement strand
CTGCAAGCCAATGAGATCTAGTCCCGCGAGATAGGTGCAGACGAGAATGACCGAAAACAAGGAGCCGATCGTGAATGTTTTGGTCAAGCGGGACACACGCTCTGCCCAGACCAGAGAAACAGCGCTTGCTATAAGGACTTGCCAATTGACGTACTTGGTCACCCCGTCGATTCCAGAGAAGAATGGATCATGGTTGGATAACCGTAAGGCCCCTATATTTCCGAACAGCGGGCCTGTAATCTCGTACAGGAAATTAGTGAGTGAGGACGGAAGCGAGGCGACCGTAACGATGCTTAAGACGAAGGCCGCTCGATGCCGCCCCCTGCCTCTCATCAGCCACCACAACACACCCGACAGCGCTGGCGGCAAGATGCCGACAATCGCACGAACCGGCCATGGAACTTGCAGACGCTCCGCGTGATCGCTCAACCACATGGCGGTGCCCGTCACGAACAGCACCGCACTCAGGTACATCAGCACTATCTTCAGATGCAGAAGCCGGGACTCGCTTACGGCCTGCAAACCAGAGCGTACTAGCGTCGAGTAGGCAAGCTTCAGGTTGACGAACTCGCGTTCCGTGACAACGCCTCTGGAAAACCAGTCGGTGATGGATTCGAAATGATGCTTGGCCCGCTTCTCGATCACGTTGTTGTAGACCGAGGGGCGCGCTGCGATCGGCGCATTAACCAGGGCCGCAACCAAATCCTGCTTCAGTTGTGTAATGGTGCCGTATCTGGAACTGGGCTCTTTCTCGATGCACTTCAGACAAATTCGTTGAATGCTTTCGGGGCATTCCGTGTTCGACAGGACTGGCAGCTCGGGATCTTCATGCAGATGCGCGTCGTAGACCCTCTGCGCCGACGCATAAGCGAACGGCAGGCGGCCTACGAACATCTCGTAGATGATGATGCCTAGCGAATAGACATCGGCTGTCGGCGAAATCTGGTCTGCCCCGGTAATCAGCTCGGGCGCCACATAGAATGGCGTTCCGGTTGCATTCGACACCGACCTCCGGCTGCTTCGCAGATTGGGCGGCGGTGTGCGCTGGAACAATTCAAAGTCGATGATCGTCGGCGTTCCCGTCTCCCGACGTACGAGGATGTTCTCCGGTTTCAAATCGCGGTGAACGAGCCCTTTTGCATGCGCCACCTCCAGCGCCTCGCAGATTTTGATCAGCAGTGTGACGCGATCGGGGTCGGACGCCTCCCGTGTCGCCTCATCGAGCGGCTCGCCATCGACCCATTCCATCACCACGAATGCCGGTTCAGAATTTCCTTCCACATGCAGAATTTTGCTAATTCCGGTATGCTCGATCGCGCTCAAGAGCTGTGCGCTCTCAACAAACTCCTTCTTCACTGCGCCGTTAGCGATGCCTTCAGTTGCGAGAAATCGAATTGCAACCGTCTCGCTCACGCCGTTGCGGGAACGGGTGGCTTTGTAGACCGGACAAACGACGTCGTGACCGATCCGCTCCTCCAGCGTAATGTCGGCAAGGCTGACGCGCCTCGCATTGGAAAGCGGTGTACTCTTCGACGCCGATGATGGGAGAGCAGGCTGGCGGACCCGAGTATCGGCAACCTCCATCACTTCCCGGATGCCGCCGTTAGGTAGGACAAAGTCACCGTGGCTCGCCCATCTAACGTGCTCGCCGGCTGTCGCAAACGATGCACCCGTTGTGTTCTCGTAGACACCTGTCGAGACAAGAATCTGACCGGGGTCCGCCGCCGACATGAGGTCGTAGGTGACGTTGGGGTGTTGCCCGTCGACAGCAACGAGTGCCTCGCGAGAAACCTCGCCCATATGTATGCCGAAGCGGACCTCGACTGCTCCTCGTTGTTCAGCGCCCAACCTCGACAGCGCATTTTGAATTGATAGTGCGGCTGACACCGCCGTGGATGGCACACCGAACACCGACAGACTGGCCTCGTTGGTAGCTCGCACAATCGTCCCATGAGCTTGCAGAGCATCTGACACAAGCCGGTTGCACTCATTGTAGGCATCCGCAATCTGCTTCGGAGTGGCCCGTGTTACATTCTCCGTCGGCACCCGGATGCCGCACATAAGGAGCGTGACGACCTGTGTGATGCCTCGGTCAGCGACCGAATGTTCCGCCGGGACGTTCAGGAACTGAGGGGCTGGCTGATGACTGACTACCGGTAAAGAGGACTCGCGCCAATTGGCCAGCACTTCCGCGATCCCCGCCCACGCGGCGTCGCG
>JANNSX010000204.1:0-24869 GCA_031403155.1 Hyphomicrobiaceae bacterium | reverse complement strand
CTTCTCGAGCGCATGCCGCGCCAGCTCTCCGGCGGCCAGCGCCAGCGCGTCGCCATCGGCCGCGCCATCGTCCGCCGCGCCAAGCTGTTCCTGTTCGACGAGCCGCTCTCCAACCTCGACGCGCAACTCCGCGACGAGATGCGCTCGGAGATCAAGCGACTGCACCAGGAACTCGACACCACCATGATCTACGTCACGCACGACCAGATCGAGGCGATGACGCTCGCCGATCGTATCGTGCTCATGAAAGAGGGCGAGATCGAGCAGCAGGGCGCACCGCTCGAGCTGTTCGAGAGGCCTGCAACGCGCTTTGTCGCCGGTTTCCTCGGCTCACCGCAGATCAATTTCATCGAGGCGACACTCGATCCGGCCGCGCGCACTCTTCGCCTCAAGGACGGGACATCGCTCGCGCTCCCCACCGACCGCGCGATCCATGATGCGACGAGCGACATCGTGCTCGGCGTGCGGCCGCAGCACATATCGCGCGCCAGGGGTTCGGCCGCCGCTCCCGGCAGTGCCCGCGTCGAAGCCACCGTCGAGCTCGTGCAGCCGACCGGCACGCGTACCTATGTCACCTTCCCGCTCGGCGGTGAGCCCGTCATGGCCGAGCTCGAGGCGCATGACGCCGGCAAGCCGGGCGAGCGCCTTGCCGTCGATATCGACATGCGCCGCGCCGTGCTGATCGATCCCAAGAGCGGCAAAGTCATTTCGTCCTGAGGAGGGCCACCATGGTCGAGAGCAATCCGAGCCGTGCTGTGAAACTGTTCGGCACCGAGACGCTCGATCCCGTGCCGCGGAAGCTCAAGGCCGGCGCTCTCTCCGCCGAGCTGGACAGCGGCATGCTGCGTTACATTCGCATCGGCGACGTGGAAGTGCTCCGTGCGATTGCCTTCCTCGTCCGCGACGAGAACTGGGGCACCTTCGCGCCGAAGATCGAAAACCTGAAGGTCGAAGAGACGGCCGATCGCTTTGCTGTCAGCTATGACGCCACCTGCGCCGATGCGAAGCGCAGCATCCGCTATCGCTCGACGATCGCCGGCTCGGCCGATGGCAAGCTTTCATTCGCGGCGGAGGCCATGCCGGAGACCGATGTGCTGACCAATCGCACTGGCTTCGTCGTCCTGCATCCACTCGCCGGCGTCGCCGGCCGGCCGCTGACCATCGAGCATGTCGATGGCCGCATCGTGAAGTCGGAATTTCCCGCCGTCATCAATCCCGATTGCCCGTTTCGCGATATCCGTGCGCTGACGCATGAGGCGCTGCCAGGTGTGATGGCGAAAGTGACGATGACCGGCGACACCTTCGAGATGGAGGATCACCGCAATTGGACGGATGCGTCGTTCAAGACCTATGTGCGGCCGTTGGCGCTGCCCTGGCCCTACACACTGACGAAAGGCGACACCTTCCACCAAGCCGTAACACTGGAGTTGAGCGGGCCGCTCCCGAAGTCTGCAATCGCTGGCGGCGCCAAAACGGTCACGGTCACGGTGGGCGGCAAATCCGGCGTCATGCCTGCCATCGGCTCCGGCGTGCTCGCCGAGGAAGCGGCGCACGCCAACGCCGCGGCCGATTTGATCAAAGCGGCCGGTCTCAAGTACCTCGTCTGCCAGATCGACGGCCGCCAGGCCGACTTCGCCGCCGCATTGCCGCACTATCGCGACCTCGGCGCCAAGACGGGTGCGGCCATCGAGCTAGAGATTGTCCTGCCGGGCACGGCATCGCCAAAGGACGAGATTGGCGCCATCGCCAAGGCTGTGCAGCAGGCCGGCATCACGCCGGCCGCGATTGCTGTGTCACCCGCTGTCGACCTGAAAGCCGTGCTTCCCGGCTCACCCCGCCCGCCCGCGCCGCTCGATGCCGAGATCTATGCCGCGGCGCGTGCGGCCTTTCCAGGCGTCCGGCTGGGTGGCGGCATGTTCTCCTACTTCACGGAGCTAAACCGCAAGCCGCCATTGGCAGAGGCGCTCGATTTCGTCACTCACACCACCTGCCCGATCGTGCATGCCGCCGATGACGTCTCGGTGATGGAGACGCTCGAGGCGTTGCCCTACGTCATCGACTCGACCAAGGCGCTCGCCAAGGGCAAGCCGTATCGCCTGGGCCCGAGCGGCATCGCGGCCCGCGACAACCCCTATGGCAAGGCAACCTCGGCCAACCCCGACAACGGCCGTGTCTGCCTCGCCAAGCTGGACCCGCGCCAGCGCGGTATCTTCGGTGCGGCCTGGACGCTGGGCTATGCCTCGATCTTCGCGAACGGCGCCTTGGAGGCGCTGGCGCTCGGCAGTCCGACCGGCCCGTCCGGCATGATCTATCGCAAGACTTCGGACGCGCAGCCTTACTTCGACGGCGTCGCCGCGTCTGTCTATCCCGTCTATCACATCGTTGCCGCGTTGGCGCGCGTAGCTGGCAAGGCGAGGCTCGAGACGGGCTCGTCCCACAACTCGACTGTTGCTGCAATCGCTTTCGAGGACGGCGGTGGAAAGCATCTCTGGCTCGCCAATCTGACTGCCGAGACGGTGAGCGTCGGCATCGACGGACTTTCGGGTTCTGGTGAGGTGACGGTTTTCGATGAGACGACGTTCGATGCAGCGACGCGCGACGCTGGCTGGCTTGGCAAGGCTGGTGAGACGGTTGCGAATGCCGGGAGCATCACACTCACTCGCTATTCCGTCGTCCGCGTCGTAAGCGGCTAGGCTCCTCAGAGCTCGGCGCGCCATATACTTGGTCTTGGAATCATTTCTCGATCCGGAATGTCCCCACCCCAGCGTCATCCCGGCCTTCGGGCCGGGATCCATGTGCGCCGGAGTCGGAGCGAAATGGATCCCCGAGCAGAATCATCGCGCCCTCAGGTAACCCACGCGGGTCCCGGCCACCCATGCGAAGCATGGCTACGCCATGACCGCCGGGATGACGTCGTGGAGAGGGCGTTCCAGAAATGATGAACATGCAAAGCAACCAATGACCGCCCTGCTCGGCGCCATTGCCGACGATCTGACCGGCGCGACCGATCTCGCCAACACGCTCGTCAAGCAGGGCATGCGTACGGTGCAGGTGATCGGCGTGCCGGCGATGGGTGCGGCTATTCCCGATGTCGATGCCATCGTTGTCGCACTGAAGTCGCGCACGATCCCCGCGGCCGAGGCGATCTCACAATCGCGGGCCGCCCTCGCCTGGCTCAAGGCCGCCGGCATCAAACAGGCCTTCTTTAAATACTGCTCAACTTTCGATTCGACCGACGCCGGCAATATCGGCCCGGTCGCCGATGCGCTTCTCGAGGACCTCAATTCGAGCTTCACCATCGCCTGCCCGGCCTTTCCAGAGAACAAGCGTACGATCTATCAGGGGCACCTCTTCGTCGGCGACCAGCTCTTGTCCGAAAGCAGTATGCGCCATCACCCGCTGACGCCGATGACGGATGCCAATCTCGTGCGCGTGCTCGGCCGGCAGACGAAAAGCAAGGTCGGGCTCATCCCCTATGCGACGGTCGATGAGGGCGCGCGCGCCGTCTGGAAGGCCATCAAGGGACTCATGGACGACGGCCACCGCTACGCCATCACCGATGCGATCCGGAACCGGCACCTGATGGACATCGGCGAGGCCGTCGCGGGCTTGCCGCTGGTGACGGGCGGCTCCGGCATTGCACTCGGCCTGCCGAAGAACTTCCGCCGCCTGCACAACCTCGCCGAGCGGACGGCGCCTCCGCCGCTTCCTGCAGTCAAGGGACTGTCCGCAGTGATCTCCGGTAGTTGCTCGCAGGCGACACTTGGACAAGTGGCCGAGTGGCGGAAGGGATATCCGGCCCACGCTATCGATCCGCTCTCCCTCGCCAAGGGTGCCGATGTCGTGGGGGTCGCACTCGCCTGGGCGCGCAAGCATCTCGCCGATGGTCCCGTGCTGATTTATGCAAGCGCGTCACCCGAAGAGGTCAAACGCGTTCAAGCCGAGATCGGCCGCGAGAAGGCCGGCGCGCTTGTCGAAAATGCGCTTGCGGCGATTGCCGAAGGCCTCGTTCAGGCCGGTGTGCGCCGTCTCGTCGTCGCGGGCGGCGAGACCTCGGGCGCCGTCGTCCAGAAGCTCGGCATCAAGCAGCTCCGCATCGGCCCCGAAATCGATCCGGGCGTTCCCTGGACGGAGAGCATCGGCGAGCCACCGCTGGCGCTGGCGCTGAAGTCGGGAAATTTCGGCGGGCCGGATTTCTTCGCGAAGGCGCTGGGCAAGTTGTCTCAATCTGCATAGATTTCCGCCGTGACTGAGGAAGGCACCCAACACCAATGCCGGCGCGCCCCGACCATCGGTTCGACTACATCGTCGTCGGCGCGGGCTCTGCCGGGTCTGTGGTGGCCCGGCGCTTGAGTGATCGCCCCGACCTGAAGGTACTTCTCATCGAGCCCGGCCCCAAGGACTGGCATCCGCTGATCCATCTGCCGACAGGCGAGATCTACACGATCGGCTCTTCCGTCGATTGGCAGCTCGAGTCCGAGCCGGAGCCTGCGCTCAGTGGTCTCAAGGTGTCGCTGCCGCGCGGCAAGGTCCTCGGCGGGTCATCATCGATCAACGGCCAACTCTATGTCCGCGGCCACCCGCGCGATTACGACGATTGGCGCCAGCAGGGCAATGCCGGTTGGGACTTCGAGAGCGTGCTGCCTTACTTCATGAAGGCCGAAAACTGGAAGGGCGCGGCAGGACCGCAGCGAGGCGCGTCGGGTCCGCTGCGCACGACGTTCGGACGCTATCGCAACCCCCTGATCGAGGCCTTCATCGCGGCCGGCCAGCAGGCCGGCTACCGGTACAATCCCGACTATAACGGCGGTGACCCGGAAGGCGTCACTCGATGCCAGTTCACGCACACTCATGCATTTCCGTTGCGCTGCTCGGCGGCGCGCGCCTACCTCTGGCCGGTCATGCGCCGCCAGAACCTGACCGTATGGACGGGGGCGAAGGTTCGCCGTGTGCTGCTCGATGGCAAGCGCGCCGTGGGCGTCGAGGTCGAGCGCGGTGGCGAGACATTCAACGTTGCCGCCGATGCGGAGGTGATCCTTTCGGCCGGGGCCTACCACTCGCCGCAACTCCTGATGCTCTCAGGGATAGGCCCACCGGCGCGCCTCACGCCTCACGGCATCGACGTCAAGCACGCGCTCCCCGGTGTCGGCGGAAATCTCCAGGACCATTTCGGCTCCTTCGTGCAGCACCGCTGCAAGGAGCCGGTCACCTATTACAGTCTGCGCAAACCGCTCGGCCTCGCCGCTGCCGTGTTGCGCTTCGCTTTCACCGGCAACGGCCCGCTCGCCGTGTTCCCGATCAATGCCATGGCGTTCGTCAAGAGCGATCCCCGTCTCGAGCGCCCCGATCTGCAAGTCTACATCTTTCCCTCGGCGGTCAATCCGAACCGCGAGGGCGATCCCTGGCCGCGCTTCCACGGCTACAGCCTGCATTGGTGCGCGCTCAGGCCCGAGGCGCGTGGGTTTCTGGAGCTACGCTCGGCCGATCCGAGGGATCCGCCGCGCATCACACACAACTATCTGGGTTCCGAGCACGATCGCGAGGTGAACCGGCGCGGCTTCCGCATCTCGCGCGAGCTGCATGCCCAAAAGGCCTTCGATCCCTACCGGGGCGAGGAGCTGTTTCCCGGGCCCGCTGTGGCGAGCGATACGGACTTCGATCGAGTGACGCCCGAATACTGCTCGTCCCACTATCATCCCGTCGGCACCTGCAAGATGGGTCCGGGCGAGGATGCGGTGGTGGACGAGAAGCTGCGCGTCCGCGGCCTGCAGGGCCTGCGCGTCATCGATGCCTCGATCATGCCGACGCTCGTCGGCGCCAACACGAATGCCCCAACGATTATGATCGGCGAGAAGGGTGCGGATCTGGTCCTCGAGCGAGCATGATCGATCTTATAGTCAATGGGAATTAGAATGCGCGTTGCCGTCACCGGCGCTTCGGGCTTCATCGGCAGACCATTGGTCGCGCGGCTGGGAGCCGAAGGTCACGAGGTCGCGGCAAGCGATCTCAAGGCGGGCGAGGGAGTGACGTTGCTCGATCTGCGTGATCGCGCGGGAGTGCACCGCTGGATCGGCGAAGCGCAGGCAGATGTGGTGGTGGCGATGGGCGCCATCTCCGGGCCTATGGTGGCGCCGGACGATCCCGAGCTCGTGTTCGCCTCCAACATCGGCGGCACGCTCAACATTCTGGAGGCGATGCGGCGTGCGGGCGTGGGACGCCTCGTGTTCCTCTCCTCGATCGCCGTCTATGCGCGGCGCGGCGACCGATCGCCTGTGCCGGAGGATGCCGCACTTGCCTCGATCGACCCCTACAGCGCGAGCAAGGTCGCTGGCGAGGCGATGGTGGCCGCCTACACAGCACGTTTCGGGCTGTCGGCCATCTCGCTGCGCGTCTCGACCGTCTATGGCCCCGGCCGCGCGACGCCCTACATCATCGGCAAGCTCATCGCCTCGGCGCGCGACGGCTCGGTTGTCGAGGTCTCGGGCCGGCACGACAACATGCGCCAGTACGTGCATGTGGATGACGTGGTTGAGGCAATTCGACGAGCGATCGCAACCCCGCTCGCCGGCCACATGCCGATCAACATCACCGGCGGCACCTACACTTCAGAGGTCGAGGTGGCCGAGTTGATCCAGAGGCAGCTGCCGGCAGCACGCTTCATCGCGAAGGACAGCGAAGGCGGTGACGGCGATTTCGGACCACTCGATATTGGCAGGGCGGAGCGGTTGCTGGGTTACCGCCCGGTGGTGGCGCTCGAGAACGGATTGG
This sequence comes from Hyphomicrobiaceae bacterium, assembly GCA_031403155.1. Lineage (GTDB taxonomy): Bacteria > Pseudomonadota > Alphaproteobacteria > Rhizobiales > Hyphomicrobiaceae > JANNSX01. The sequence goes on along the minus strand of JANNSX010000204.1, from coordinate 18,101 downwards.
CCCGGTTGATCGCCTCGGCTTAGGCGCCTCAGCGCAACCCCCGCCACGCCGCCAGGATCGCATCCGCGGAGCGATCGACATCCGCCTCCGTCGTCGGCCAGCCGATGACCGAGAGCCGCATCACCCACTCGCCGCGCCACAGCGCGCCGCCGGCAAAGCAGGTGCCGTCCTTCTGGATCGCGGCAATCACATCCTTGGTGGCTTGATCGCCTTGTTCGGCTGGCCGGCCGGCGCCGAACCGGACGATGACCTGATTGAGGACGACGTCGTTCACGATACGCACGCCGGGCTCGTTCGACAGGCGCTCGGCGAAGCGGCGGGCCAGCGCGCAGTGCCGCGCGATCATCTCCGCAATGCCCTGGCGGCCCAGATGCTTGATGATGGCCCAGGTGGCGAACCCACGGGCGCGGCGCGACAACTCGGGCACATAGTGCGAGGGATCGCGCTCGCCCTCTGCTTCGGGCGGCAGATAGCTCGCGGCGGCCGTCATGGCGCGGCGATGGGCGTCGGGATGGCGGACGATCGCATAGCCGCAGTCGTAGGGCGTCTGCAGCCACTTGTGACCGTCGGTCGCCCAGGAGTCGGCGCCGTCGAGGCCCGCCGTCCTCGCTTTCACCTCGGGGCAGGCGCGCGCCCACAGTCCGAACGCGCCATCGACATGAACCCATGCGCCTTTCTGATGGGCGAGCGGAACGATCTCGTCGAACGGGTCGATGTCGCCGGTGTTGAGCTGGCCGGCTTGAGCGATGACGATGGTTGGTCCCGTGAGCGATTTCAGGGAGGCTTCCAGAGCCGCCGGCAGCATGCGGCCCTGCGTGTCGGTCGCGACCCGCGTCACGCGTTTGTAGCCGAGGCCGAGCGCGCGCAAGCCGAAGAACACCGAGGTGTGGGCATCGTCGCCGATGATGACGTTGATGGGTGGCGCGCCAAACAGGCCGTCCGCCTCGACATCCCAGCCTAGCCGGGCGAGCACCTCGCTCCGCGCCGCTGCCATGCCAACCATGTTGGCCATCGTCGCGCCGGTGACGAAGCCGACCGAGCATTCGCGGGGCAGATCGAGCAGGTCGAGCAGCCATCGAGCCGCCACGGCTTCGGCAGCGGATGCGGCCGGCATGCCGTGATGATTGCCGCAGTTCTGGCCCCACGCGCTGGTCAGCCAATCGGCAGCGACGCCGACCGGATGCGAGGCGCCGATCACCCAGCCGAAGAAGCGCGGGCCGGTCATGGTGGAGAGACCAGGCTCGGCGAGTGTCGCCAGAGACTCGATCACCGCTCGAGCGTCCTCGCCCTTGTCCGGCGTCGGGCCGGAGAAGACCGCGAGCATGGAAGCATATCCGGCCGTTGGGCCCTGCGGCCGATCGGCGGCGCCGCTGCGATAGGCGATGGCGCGCTGGGCGGCGGCAGTCCAGAGTTCTGAAGTCTCGTTGGTCGGCATGTCTACCTCCGGTGTTGGCCGGCGTATGCAACCATCGCGCGAACATAACACGGGACGGCGACAGCGCGTATGGGGCAGACCCAACATGGGCATGGGCGAGTGGCCGTTGGGTCTCTCTCCTCGACCCAACCTACGAAAAATGTCCCGCCCGCCATTTGAGCGCGGCGGCGAGGCCGTCGCGCTCGGCGATTGCCATGAACTCTGTACCGTATTCGGTTTTGGCGGCGTAGAGCGGTGCGATGGTGTCGAGGCCGGCTTCCATGGCGCGGCGAAAGCCCGCCGCGTCGAGGCCGCGATTGAGCGCGCGCTTCGTCATGACGAGTGCTTCGGCGTCGACCATGGCGAGGCGATGGGCGTACTTCAGCGTCTCCTCGACCAGCCGGTCGCGCGGCACGACGCGATTGATCATGCCGATCTCCAGCGCCTTGGCAGCATCGATCATGTCGCCGAAGTAGAGCATCTCACGCGCCCGCTTTTGCCCCACGATCCAGGGCAGCACGAAGCCGGGACCCGAATTCGAGAAGCGAATCTCAGGCTCGCCAAACTTGGCGTCGTCCGCGGCGATAGTGAGGTCGCAAAACAGCGAGAGCTCGCAGCCGCCGCCGAGCACATGGCCCTGCACCGAGGCGATGACCGGCTTTGCCAGTTGCCATGGCATCAGCTCGAACTCGAGGCACTCTTTCAATGCATCGTACCAGTTGAGCGCCTGATCCTGCCAACGCCCACCGACTTCGAAGCCGCCGCCGACATCGTAGCCGACACAAAAGCTGCGACCCTCGGCGCGCAGCACAACGACACTAGTGGTCTTGTCGTCCTCGGCCTGGCGGAAGGCTTGGATGAGGCCGCGCATCAGCTCGCCGGAGATGGCGTTGAGCTTCTCCGGGCGATTGAGCGTGACGAGGCTCACGCGGCCGTCGGTCTTGTATTTGACGATCGGTTCGGCCATCAGCGATACGCCACGCCCGGCAGCACACAGAGCATCTCGAACAGCAGGTTCGCCGCCATCAAGGCCGTATTGCCCGTTGGATCGTAAGGCGGGGAAACCTCGACGAGATCGCAGCCGACGAGGTTCAGGCCCCGGCAGCCGCGGATCAGCTCGAGCGCCTGGATGCTCGTCAGACCACCCGGCTCCGGCGAGCCGTTGCCTGGGGCGACGCCCGGATCGAGGCTGTCGATGTCGAAGGTCAAGTAGACCGGGCCCTTGCCCATCTGCCGGTGCACCTCTTCGGCAAGCGGTTTGAGCGATTTGTGCCAGCATTCCTCGGCCTGCACGACGCGGAAGCCCTGGCTGCGCGGCCAGTCGAAATCCTCCGCTGCATAGCCGGTTCCCCGCAAGCCGATCTGTGCCACGCGCTTGCAATCGAGCGCGCCGGCTTCGACGGCACGGCGGAAGGGCGTGCCGTGCGCAATCTGCTCGCCGAACATCGACTCGTTGATGTCGGCGTGGGCATCGATGTGGATCATGCCGACGGGACCGTGCTTTTTCGCCATGGCCTTGAGGATCGGCAGCGTCAGCGTGTGGTCACCGCCCATCGTCAATGGAATGCAGCCGGCGGCCAGCACCTTGTCGTAGTGCGCCTCGATGATGCGGACGCTGTCTTTCAGGTCGTAGGGGTTCGTCGGAACATCGCCGATATCGGCAACCTTCAGCGTATCGAAGGGGGCGGCGCGCGTGCCCATATTGTAGGGGCGGAGGAATGCTGATTCCTGGCGGATCTGGCGCGGCCCGTAGCGGCAGCCCGAGCGGTTGGAGGTGCCGATATCGAGCGGCACGCCGATGAAGGCGGCATCGAGGCCTTCGGGGCTCTCCTGATAGGGGAGCCGCATCATCGTCCAGGGTCCGCCGAAGCGCGGCATGGCGTTGCCGCCGAGCGGCTGGTTGAGTTTTCGATCACCGCCCGGTTTCTTCGCCATGTGTAGGGCTCCTGACTATCCTGCCTTCGGCAATACAAACGCCGCCGAGGGCTCCCAGGCAAGCTCGATCGTATCGCCTGCCCGGTGCGCGGATGCGTCACCGTCCTGCGTCGTCAGCAGACGTGCCTCGCGGCCGTCGGCGAGCTCCACGTAGAGGCGGACGGCGGCGCCGAGGAATTCCTCGCCGATAACCTTGGCCGTCATGCGGTTCTTGGCGTCGGGCTTCCGGCTTGCGAGATGGATGTGATCCTCGGGTACGACGAAGGTGATGGATTGTCCGTTCGCAAGGCCCGGTGTTGCGACAACGAAACGCCCGGTCGCCGTATCGGCAATTGCGCCGCCACCATCCTGGCCGACCACCTTGCCTTCCAGAATGTTGGACGAGCCGACAAACTCGGCAACGAAGCGGCTGACCGGCCGGCGGTACACCTCGACGGGCGAGCCGATCTGCTCGATGCGGCCACGGCTCATGATGACGACGCGGTCGGCCATCGAGAAGGCCTCGGCATGGCTGTGCGTGACGTAGACGAAGGTGATGCCGATCTCGCGCTGAAGCTTCACCATCAGCGCCTGCAACCGAACCTTGAGACTTGCATCAAGCGCCGAGAGCGGCTCGTCGAGGAGGAGAATGCGCGGCTGCGTGACGAGCGCGCGAGCGAGCGCCACGCGCTGCCGCTGGCCGCCCGACAGCGTGTCGACGCCGCGCTCGGCGAACTCGGTAAGCTCGAGCCGGTTGATCCAGTCGAGCGCGCGCTTCCTGCGCTCCTCCATCCCGACGCCGCGCATCTTCAGGCCGAACTCGACATTCTCGCGGGCATTGAGAAAGGGGAACAGCGCCAGCGACTGCCAGACCATCGGTGTATCGCGCAGATGCGGCGGGACGCCTCTGAGCGACTTGCCTTGAAGCCGAATATCGCCTTCGGACGGCTGCTCGAGACCGGCGAGCATCCGAAGCGTCGTCGTCTTGCCGCAGCCCGACGGACCCATGATGGCGAGGAACTCGCCCTGGCCGATGCCGAGGTCCATCTCGTCCACAGCGACGAAGTCGCCGAAGCGCTTCACGACACGGTCGAGGACGACCAGGGGCTCGGTCATTGGGCCACCAGGGGCTTCTTCGTGCGAGTCATGAAGACCATTTGTGCGATGACTACGAGCGTGATGGAGGTGACGAACACGCCGGTGCCGATGGCGTTGATGCGTGGATCGATGACGCCCTGCAGGATAGCGAGAATGGCCACCGGGATCGTCTGGTTGAGGCCCGAAACAAACCAAGCGACCGCGAACTCGTCGAAGGAGACGGCAGCCGTGAGGCACATCGCCGAGACGATCGAGGGGAGCACGAACGGCACGATGACATTGCGCATGGTCGCCCACTCGGAGGCGCCGAGATTCCAGGCGGCCGGCTCGAGATTGGGGTCCATCTGATTGAGGCGGAGGCGGATGATGGCGGTTGCGAATGGGATGCACATCACGGTGTGCGAGATGACAATCGCCGCGATGGTGCCCGACAGCCCGATCCTCGACAGCCAGGCCAGCATTGCCAATCCCATGATGACGAGCGGGATCGTCGGCGGCAGCAGCGACAGCGCCATGTAGGCGCCCTTGCCGAAGAAGTTGTACCGGTGGTCGGTATACGCGGTGCAGAAGCCGATTGCCGTCGACAGCACCGCCGACACCAAGGCGATGAGGACGCTGCGCTGGGCGGCCTCCCAGACGTTCGAGTCGGCAACCACCATCTGGTACCACTCGAGCGAAAAGTCGCCCAAGGGAACGGTCGGAAAGCGCAGAGAGTTGAACGAGAAGACGATGTTGGCTGCGATCGGGGCGAAAATGAAGACGAAAATCAGCGCCAGATAGGCGCGGAGTAAGAACGATATGGCGCGGTCGGTCATGACGCGCGCTTCCGATAGGCGGCCTTCACGAAGACGAAGGCAACGATGAAGAGCGTGGCGATCATGGTGAGCGCGATGACTGAGGCGCGCGGCCACTGCTGGCCGGCCTTCGTCTCATCGATGATCATAATCGGCAGCGTAGTTGGCGCCGAGCCGCCGAGATAGTAGGGCGAGACGTAATCGCCGAAGGAGAGGATGAAGCAAAACAGCGCCGCGATGACGAGCCCGACCTTGGCGAGCGGAATGATCACGGTGAACACGGCGCGCATCCGCCCACAGCCGAGGTTGTGCGCTGCTTCGACATAGCGCTTGTCAATGCCGGCGAGCGAGAAGGTCTGCAGTATGATGATGAGCGGCAGTGTCAACGTCATATAGCCAACGAGCGTGCCGATCGGTGTGTTGAGCATCGTCCAAGGGCCGAGCCCAATGCGGCCCAAAGCGCCGTTGATGACACCCTCGCGGGCGAGCAAGAACAACCAGGCGAAGACGCGGACGACATAGCTCGTGAAGAAGGGGATGATGAGCAGGAACACCGCCCAGCGGCGAGCGCCCTCGGAGAGCTTGAAGGCCAGTGCAAAGGCGGCAGGAAAGGCGACGACGGTGCCGATGACGGTAGCGATCGAGGCCAAGAGGAAGGTGTAGCCGTAGGTCCACCAGAAGTTCGACTTGCCGAGGACCTTCGTCCAGTTCCCAGGCAGGAAACCAGGCTCGACGCGGTAGTTCTTGACGACGAAGAAAGAGACCGCAATCAGGAAGAGCAGCGGCACAACGAAGAAGGCGATCTGGAAGATCGGCATCGGCAGCCGCCAGACCAAGGCATAGGCGTTGAGCCTCTCCCTCGGCCGACCATTTGCTGCCGGTGCAGCCGCCATTACCAATCCGCCCCCGATTAGGAGAGAACGCCCGGCGACACCGCCGCCGGGCGTTCCAACATTCTGATGTCAGTAGCAATCCCGGCGCTTAAGCGTTCTTGTACTCTTGCCAGAACTCGTTCCAGATCTCGAGGCTCTGCTTCTGGGGAATGTCGCGATAGGCGATACGGCCTTCCTTGATGAGCGTCACCGGATTGTTCGCGGCGCCCTCGACCTGACCCGTGCGTTGGGCCTCCTTGGGATCGGCCTCGTTGAGCGCCTTGACGCCGCCCTTGGTGACGCAGAAGCCCGGGTAGGCGACCATCTTGGAAGCGTGCACTTGGCCGGCCGGCGACACCATGTACTGGAGCCATTTCTTGGCGAGGTCGGCCTTCTGGGTACCCTTGCCGATCGACCAGCTCTCCGTCCACTGGATGCCGCCCTCCTTCGGCACGACGGAGGCGACCTTTGCGCCATCGCGCTCCAGCACGCCCGTCACCCAGTCGCCGATGCCGACCATGACCTGCATCTCGCCGGTCTTGAGGCCGTTGAAGGTGCCGCCGAAGTCGAGGAAGCCACCGACCTGCGGGCGCATGGAGAGTTGCTTCTCCTTGACCGCATTCCATGCCGCCTCGTCGATATCGAAGGGGCTCTTGTTGCCGTTGAGCAGGCTGATCTGGCCGAGATTGGGCAGATGCCAATCGAAGTGACCGACCTTGCCCTTGAGCTCCGGCTTCCAGAAGACGTTGTAGCTCTTCGCCTCCTCGGCCGAGACGGCTGTCGTATTGTACGAAATGCCAAGGTGACCGAAGCGGAACATGACGGAGTAGAGCTTGCCGTCCTTCCAGTGGCCGGGGAACTGCTTGTAGTCGTCGTAGATGAAGTCGTCGAAGGGATAGTCGGCCGGGGCGAGCTCCTCGACGTAGCCCGCCACGTTCAGCTGCTGCACGAACTCGCGATCCGAGAGGATCACATCGTAGGTGCCGGGGGGCGACTGGGCGATCAGCGCCAGCATGTTGTCGCCGCCAGCGTAATACTTCGGCTTGAACTTGACGTTGTTGGCCGCCTCGAACTCGGCCACCATGTCCGGCTCGCCATTGCCGTACCAGGCAAGCATGTTGAGCTCGACAGCCTGCGCCCAGGCGCGGTTGACGTAGGGCATCGAAAGCGAGGCTGCCGCCACGCCCGCCGCGCCCTTGATGACGCCGCGCCGCGTCAATCCCTTCCCGATCTTCGTCATCCTCGGTTCTCCCTGTTGCGACCCCAATTCGAGGCCATTGCTTCTTTTGAGCCTATGCCGGAGGGCAAGCTAGCCCAGATGCCCGGCTCCGCGAAATTGATCTACCAAATGCGCCCATCACGCGGAGATATCATGCCGCCGTCGTCCGGAACGGCCGGCCGATTTCGATGAGGTCCGTCTGCCCCGAATCCTGCAGCGACCGCATGATCTCGCCCGCCAGCCGCTTGCCGGCTGTCGACAGCACAGAGTGCTTATAGTGCAGGCCGACATGCACGTCGTCTAGGGGTGGCAGACCGGATTCCTCGCCCAAAACGACCATTCCGGGGAGGAGGGTTCGCTTCGTCAGGGCCGTGATGCCGAGCCCCGACAGCACGGCATTCTGCAGCCCGCCGATGCCCGGGCTCGAATAGACGATCCGCCAGGACCGGCCAATTTCGTCGAGGGCCCGGATCATCCGCGCCCGATACTCACAGCCTTCGTTGTGGGCCAACAAGCGGACGGGCTTGCCGCGGTCGAGGTCCTGGCCGGGCGTGCCGACCCAGATCGGCCGCTCGGCCCAGGCGAAGGCCATGTCGGAGGGGGCGGGGCCGTCATACATGGCAACGACCACGTCGAGTTCACCGGCATCGAGCCGGTCGATGAGCCGCTTCGATAGCTCGCAAACGATCTCGAGCTCGACCTCCGGATGCTCGCGCAGGAAGCGGGTCAGGATCTCCTGGAAGAAGGCCGCCGCATAGTCGACGGGTAGCCCGACGCGGAGCGCGCCCTCCGCCCGCCGCTTCTGCATCCGGGCGACCATGTCGTCGTTGAGGCAGAGCATCTGCCGGGCGAAGCGCACGAACTCCTCGCCTTGGGGGGTGAGCAGGTTCGTCCGGCCCTTGGTCGAGACCAGCTCGGCACCCACCAACTCCTCGAGCCGGCGGATTTGGAGGCTGATGGCGGGTTGCGTCCGGCCCAGCAGCTCGCCCGCCTTCGTGAAGCTCTTGTGATCGACAACCGTCACGAGCGTGCGGAGCAGGTCGGTCGGCAGGTTCTGGTGGCGCAAACCTCGCCTCGCTTATGGCAGCATTACCCAAATAAATTTCGCCGATGATCGTCCTTCGCCCTATGCTTTGGCAAGCCCATTCCGCGGCCGTTCCATCAGCACAGGATATCGACCCCCATGGCGAAGGTTAAAGCCACGACAGAGGACATGCTGCACGTCGTCAAATGGCACAACGGCGATAAGGCCTGGTCGCCGTTCTCCGACAAGGAGATGAAGCGGCGGCAGGACGGCGTCCGTAAATACATGGCCGCCAACAAGATCGACGCCGCGCTGTTCACCTCCTACCACAACATCTGCTACCACTCGGGCTTCCTCTACTGCTACTTCGGCCGCAAGTACGGTCTCGTCATCGACCACAAGAAGGCGACGACGATCACGGCCGCTATCGACGGTGGCCAGCCCTGGCGGCGCACTTTCGGCGACAACGTCACTTACACGGACTGGCGCAAGGACAATTACTTCCGAGCCGTCGAGAGCCTGACCAAGGGCGTGAAGCGCATGGGGATCGAGTTCGACCATGTGTCGATCACCTTCCGCAAGGAGCTCGAGGCCGAGTTCCCGAAAGTGAAGTTCGTCGACATCGGCGAGCCGGCCATGTGGCTCCGCACCGTCAAGTCGAAGGAGGAGCACAAGCACATCCGCGAGTGCACGCGCATCGCCAATGTGGGCGCGCGGGCGGTGATGGGTGCGATCAAGGCCGGCGTGCCGGAGTACGAGGTGGCGCTCGCGTCCACCAACGCCATGGTGCGCGAGATCGGCAAGAGCTTCCCGTTCGTCGAGCTGATGGACACCTGGACCTGGTTTCAATCGGGTCTCGAGACGGATGGCGCGCACAATCCCGTCACCAACAAGAAGGTCAAGAAGGGCGATATCCTCTCGCTCAACTGCTTTCCAATGATCTTCGGCTACTACGTCGCCATCGAACGGACGCTGTTCTGCGAGCGCGCCTCGAATGCCCATTACGATATGTGGGGAAAGAACTGCGAGGTGATGCGCGTCGGCTCCGAGCTCATGAAGCCCGGCAAGAAGTGCTCGGAGATCGCGCTCGAGCTGAACGAGCTCTATCGCTCGTGGGATCTGCTCAAGTACCGCTCCTTCGGCTACGGCCACTCCTTCGGCGTGCTCTGCCACTACTACGGCCGCGAGGCGGGGGTCGAGCTGCGCGAGGACGTGCACACGGTGCTCGAGCCCGGCATGGTCGTCTCCATGGAGCCGATGATCATGATCCCGGAGGGCCAGCCAGGCGCCGGTGGCTACCGCGAGCACGACGTCTTCATCATCACCGAGAAGGGCGCGGAGAACATCACCAATTTCCCGTATGGCCCGGAGCATATGATCATCAAGAACTGAGTTTGGGGCGGCACCCGGGGGGTGCTGGAGGGGGCGGTCCGAGAGGCCGCCCTTTTTTCTTACCAGGGAATAGGGAGTTGGGAGTAGAGACTCGAATGGGGCACAAATCTAACCCTACTCCAAATTCCCAATTCCCTACTTCCTCACCTACCGCTCCCTCGCCGCCAGAAACCGATACATCTCCGTATGATCCGCGCCACGCCCCAACGCCTCGGACGCCGCCTCCCACAACTCGGCGGCGGCAACGATCTCTTTGGTGGGGAAACCGAGACTCGCAGCCAGCGCCGCCGCCGTGCGATTGTCCTTCGCCATGAGGGCGAGCGAGAAGCCCGAGCGGAACCCGCCCGACAGCACGTGCGGCTTCATCTTCGTCTCGGTCGAATTGTTGCGGCCAGAGGACATGTTGAGGACATCGACCATGACTTCGGGGTCAAGGCCGAAGCGCTCGCCCACGATCAGCGCCTCGCACGCCGCCACGAACCCTGCCGCCGAAACGTAGTTGTTGAGCGCCTTCATGGCGTGGCCGGAGCCGAGCGGACCCGTCAGGGTGATGGCCCGGCCCATCGCCGACAGCACCGGCCGGGCCCGCGCGATGTCGGCCTTGGCGCCGCCGGCCATGATGGCGAGCGTGCCGTCGGTGGCGCGCACGGCGAGGCCCGAGACCGGCGCGTCGATGAGGCGGATGTCGCGGCTGGCGAGCGCCGCCCCGAGCTCGACGGTGCGCTCGGGCGCCGACGAGCTCATGTCGATGACGAGGGTGCCGGGCTCGAGCGCGCTCGCGGCATCGCCTTCGCCCAACAGCACGTCCCGGACGATGTCGGAATTCGGCAGCATGGTGATGAGGATTTGCGCGTTGGCCGCAGCGTCCTTCGTGGAAACCGTCGCGATCCCGCCCATCCCGGCGAAGGCCCGACGCGCCTCGGCCGACGCATCGAAGCCCGTGACCGCAAAACCGGCGCGAATGAGGTTCGCCGACATCGGCAGCCCCATCATGCCGAGCCCGATGAAGCCGATGCGGGGTTTGGCGTCGTCAGACACGGGCTCTCTCCTTCGCGATCATGTGGTGCTGGCGCAGCTTACGGAGAATCGAAAGTGAGGATCCAGCCGCCGTCACGATCCGGGCTCGACAAGCGGATAGCCACCGTCGGCATCGAGCGCTTCCCGGCCCGTCAAAGGCGGATTGAACACGCTGATCATGTGCACGGCGTCAACAGCGTGCAGTTGGTGCCGGTCCTCCGGTCCGGCGCAATAGAGCCCGCCAGGACCCAGACGGTGGACCTGCCCGGTTCCACTTTCCGTGATCTCGAGCGCACCTTCGAGGACCAAAGAAGCCGTCACGTGATGCTTGTGTCTGTGATCGCAACGGTGGCCGCGCTCGAAGCGGATGGCCGCGTAGGAGAAGCCCACCTGATCGTCCCTTGTTATGAAGTGGTCGACGCTGCCGCTTGCATCCGAATTCCCGGTGCAAAGTCCTGCATTTCGCACATCGTCCATCGTCCTGACGACCATGCGCTCCGTCCTCGGCGGGATGGGCCCCGACGGCGAGTAGGCGTTGTCGGCATCGTGAGTCTCCAGGCCCGCGATCGGTGGATTGAAGACGCTGACGACGCGAAAGACCTCAGGGGAAGTGGCCGTCATGCGGTGCCGGTCCGTCGGGCCGACCAGGTAGAGGTCGCCCGGCTTCAGATTCCAGTGACGGCCCGCGACCATGTCCTCCAGAACCGCGGTGCCGGAGCGGACGTAGTTGGCTTCCCAATGGTTCTTGTACCAGAGGTTTGCGACGGTTCCGGATCGCATACGTGCTTCCGAGACGCTGAAGCCGGCGCCATCGCCTTTGAGGAGAAGGCGGACCGCGCTGGCGGCGCCGTGATTGATCACGATCGTCTTGCCGGCGGCCTCAACGTCACCCATCGTCCGGATCAGCATTGCCCTTGCTCCCTTGCCGACGCACATCTGTGGGCTCACGGCGGAACCCGGCCAAGGCAGCGAACCCGCAGCCTCGCACTAAAGACCACGCTATCCAGCCGCGCGTTGACTGGCCACTTTCCTGCTCGCATGGGAGGCGTGCGGGATTGGAAGGTGGCTTGCCCCGCTGGGATTCTGAACAGAAACGCTACCCCTATTGCCTTGACAACCCCCACCCCCCGGCCGCACTCCTGCCCCCGCATGGGTGAACTCTGGCGCGCATTCCGGAAAGATAAGGCGGCGGTCGCGGGATTGGCCGTCATCGCGCTCTTCGTGCTGGCGGCGCTGCTGGCTCCGGTGCTCGCGCCTTACGATCCGAATTTCCAGTTCATGGACGGGCTCACCGACGATGGCCAACCGTTGCCGCCGTCCGAGCGATTCTGGTTCGGCACCGACCGGCTCGGTCGCGATCAGCTGGCGCGTGTGCTCTATGGCGGCGGGGTTTCGCTCTTGATCGGCGTGCTCGCCAATGGGTTTGCGGTGTTGATCGGTACGCTCCTCGGGGTGACCGCCGGCTATGTCAAAGGCCGGATCGGCGCGGCGATCATGCGCTTCACGGATCTGATGATGGCGTTTCCGGCGCTGTTGCTCGGCATCGCGCTGGCCGCGATCCTGAAGCCGTCGCTGTTCATCGTTGCCCTCGTCATCGCGCTGGTGAGCTGGGTGCAGGTCGCCCGCGTCGTCTATACGGAAACCTTGGCTCTCGCCGAGCGCGACTTCATCGAAGCGGCGCGCGCGCTCGGCGCCAGTCCGACGCGCATTCTGTTTCGACACCTCATTCCGCATCTCATGCCGACCGTGCTCGTCTACGGCACGCTCGGCATCGCGACGACCGTGCTGTTCGAGGCGACCTTGTCATTCGTCGGCGTCGGCGTGCAACCGCCCATGCCCTCCTGGGGCAAAATGATCTTCGACAGTCAGAGTTACTATCTGACGGCGCCCTGGCTCGTGTTCATTCCGGGCGCGGCGATCTTGATCACCGCGCTCGCCTTCAATCTCGCCGGCGACGGCCTGCGCGATGCCCTCGACCCGACGCAGCGGGGGCGGCGCTGATGCTCACCTATCTCGCCAAGCGCCTCGTGACGTCGGCGTTCATTCTCCTCGGCGTCACGCTCGTCACCTTCTGCATGACCTTCCTGATCCCCGCCGACCCCGTCGCCATGATCGCCGGACGCAATTCCACCGAGCAGTCGCGCCAGCTCATCCGCGAGCAACTCGGCCTGCACCGGCCGCTGCCCGTGCAATATGCCGATTACGTCGTGCGACTGGCGCAAGGCGATTTCGGCCGATCCTTCGCACGCAAGACCGATGTCGGCGAGCTGATCTGGTCGCGGCTGCCGGCGACGCTGCTGCTGATGCTCGGCGCCATCGTGGCGGAGCTGCTGATCGGCCTGCCGGCCGGTATCTGGGCGGCCTCGAGGCGCGGGCGGCGATCCGACAAGGCGGTGATGACGCTCTCCTTCGTCGGCGTCTCGGCGCCGCAATTCGTCGTCGGCCTGTCGCTGCTCTATGTTTTCGCCTTCTGGCTGCAATGGCTGCCGCTCGGCGGCTACGGCACGGTCTGGCATCTGATCCTGCCGGCCATCACGCTCGGCATCGCCGGCGGCGGCTGGTACAGCCGCATGATGCGCTCCTCGATGGTGGACGTGCTCCGGCAGGATTACATCCGTACCGCCCGCGCCAAGGGCGTGCCGGAATGGCGGGTGGTCCTCAAGCACGGCCTCAAGAACGCCATCCTGCCGATCATCGCCATGATCGGTCTCGACGTCGGCATCTTCATGTCGGGCGTCGTAGTGGTCGAAAGCGTGTTCGGCTGGCCGGGCATCGGCCAGCTCATGTGGGGGGCGATCCAGGCGCTCGATATCCCGATCATCATGGGGGTGACGGTCGTGGCGGCGGCTTTCATCATTCTCGGCAATCTGCTGGCCGATCTCGTCACCCCCCTCATTGACCCGCGCATCCGCTTGCGGTGATATGGTCGCCGAAGACCGGCCTGACAGACGCAGCCGGCTTACCCTAGGGAGAAGCTCATGAAACGTGCACTACTGTGCGCGGCGGCTTTGGCATTGCTCGCCATGCCGGCGCAGGCCCAGACGCCCAAGCAGGGCGGCCAGGTGGTCGTTGCCTTCAACAACGATCTGACGACCCTCGACCCCCATGTCGGCTACGACTGGCAGAACTGGTCGGTGATCAAGACCATCTTCGACGGGCTCATGGACTACAAGCCCGGCACCACCGACCTCGAGCCGGATCTCGCCGAGAGCTTCACCATCTCCGCGGATGGCCTCGTCTACACCTTCAAGCTCCGTGACGGCATCAAGTTCCACAACGGCCGGGCCATGACGGCGGCGGACGTGAAGTGGTCGCTCGAGCGCTCGATCAATCCGGCGACCCAGTCTCCGGGCGCGTCCTATTTCTCCGCCATCAAGGGCTATGAAGACGTGGCCGGCGGCAAGGCGACCGATCTCGCCGGCGTCACCGCGCCGGACGACAAGACGGTGGTCATTACGCTGGCGCGTCCGGACGCGACCTTCCTGCACGTGCTGGCGCTCAATTTCGCCTTCACCGTGCCGAAGGAAGCCGTCGAGGCGGCCGGCGCCGATTGGGGCAAGAAGCCGGTCGGAACCGGCGGCTTCAAGTTTATCGAGTGGGTGCCCGGGCAGAGCATGACGCTCGAGCGGTTCACGGAGTACAATCGGCCCGGCGTTCCCTATCTCGACAAGCTCGTCTTCTCCTTCGGCCTCGACCCGACGGTCGCAACGCTGAAGCTCAAGGCCGGCGAGATCGACATCCTCGGCGACGGCATCCCGCCCGCGCAATTCGCAGAAGCCATGGCCGATCCGGCCAATAAGGAGCTGATTGCCGTCGGCGACCAGCTGCAGACCGGCTACGTGACCATGAACGTGACGATCGCGCCCTTCGACAATGTGAAGGTGCGCGAAGCCGTCAACATGGCGATCAACAAAGAGCGGATCGTCAAGATCATCAACAACCGCGCGGGTGCGGCAACCCAAGCGCTGCCGCCCGCCATGCCCGGCTACAACCCGGACAACAAGGGCTTTGCCTTCGATCCGGAAGGGGCCAAGAAATTGCTCGCCGAGGCCGGCCATCCGGACGGCTTCACGACCGAGATCTACGCTATGAATGTCGATCCCAATCCGCGCATCGCGGAAGCCATTCAGCAGGATCTGGCGGCGATCGGTATCACGGCCGAGATCAAGGCGCTGGCGCAGGCCGAGGTGATCGCCGCTGGCGGCGCTGGCAAGGCTCCAATGCTCTGGTCGGGTGGCATGGCCTGGATCGCCGACTTCCCGGACCCGGCCGGTTTCTACTATCCGATCCTGGGCTGCGGCGGCGCCGTTGAGGGCGGCTGGAACTGGGCACGCTATTGCAACAAGGCGCTGGATGATCGCGCGGCCGCGGCCGATTCGATGGTGAAGCCCGAGCAGATTGCCGAGCGTGCCAAACTCTGGATGGGCATCTTCGACGACGCCATGAAGGACGCGCCCTGGGCGCCGATCTTCAACGAGAAGCGCTTCACCTATCACTCGGCGCGTCTGGGCGGCGAGCCCTGGCTCTACACCGACCCGATCCACATCCCCGTGAACTACGACTACATCTTTGCCAAGGATGCGCAGTAAGAGTGTGAGGTTGTGAGTTGTGAGGTTGTGAGGCGCCGGCAATGGCGCTGGTTCACAATCTCTCACAACTCACAACTCACAACTCACAACTCACAACTCACAACTCACAACTCCATGCCCCACAACCACACGATCCACAAACACCAATGCCATTTCGGCTGGGACAACACGAACAAGCCCGTCGTCATGGCGAAACCCGGCGAAACCGTCGAGTTCCACCCCGTCGACTCCTCCGGCGGCCAGCTGACGGCATTATCCACCGTTGCAGACATCGCCAAGCTCGACTTCGCCAAGGTCAATCCGGTGGCGGGGCCGGTCTACATCGATGGCGCGGAGCCGGGGGACGCCATCAAGGTGACGCTGCTCGATTTCACGCCATCGGGCTGGGGCTGGACGGCCAACATCCCGGGCTTCGGCCTGCTCGCGGATACCTTCAAGGAGCCGGCGCTTCATATCTGGAAATACGACACCTATTCGATGACGCCGGCGGCTTATGGTCCGGGCGGGCGGGTGCCGCTCAAACCCTTCTGCGGCACCATCGGTCTCGCCCCCGCCGAGCCCGGCACGCATTCGATCGTGCCGCCCCGGCGCATGGGCGGCAACATGGACATCCGCGATATGTCGGCCGGAACGGAGCTCTATCTGCCGGTCGAGGTGAAGGGCGGTCTCTTCTCCGTCGGCGACACGCATGCGACGCAAGGTGACGGCGAGGTCTGCGGCACGGCGATCGAGAGTCCGTGCGCGCTCGCCGCGCGTTTCGAACTCGTCAAGAAGGCGAACCTCAAATTCCCGCGCTTCACGACGCCGGGTCCGGTCGCGCGCCACATGGACTACAAGGGCTACGAGGCGACGACCGGCATCGGCCCCGATCTCATGGAGGCCTCGAAGGCGGCCGTCATGGGCATGGTCGAGCTCATCTCGCGCGAGCATCACATGCGCGAGGTCGAGGCCTACATGCTCTGCTCGGTCGCGGGAGATTTGCGGATCAGCGAGATCGTCGACATCCCCAACTGGGTCGTGTCGTTCTATTTCCCGCGCTGCGTGTTCGAGTAGATCAGCGGGCGGTTCGCAAATCGTGCTGATACCGGAGCGAGCGGAGAGGGACACCCCCCACCCTGTCCCTCCCCACAAGGGGGAGGGGACGTTGGGGATACGATCTTCGCTGCATCGACTGCACAGGTTGAGCGGTCGCCCGTCAGTGCGGCAGATGCAAGCGGGTACGTGTCGGAAAGTGCGCAACCGCAACGGCCGGCCCACGTCACTACGGAAGTTCCCTCCACATTGGTGTCAGGAACGCACTGACCCTGCTTCCCCTCCCCCTTGTGGGGAGGGTTGGGGTGGGGGGTGGGCGCGTCGGCGAACACTGCGCGCCGCAGATGGCTTGCGGAGGCTCGCTTGAGCGTGGCGGCGGCGGTGGTGGCACAGGCTGCGACGGTTGACGCGACCTTGCTCTCCGTCGACAACCTCAGCGTCTCCTTTCGCTCCGACTCCGGCACCGTCCGTGTCGTCGAGGACGTATCGTTCAAACTCACGCGCGGCCGGACGCTCGGTCTCGTCGGCGAATCCGGTTGCGGCAAGAGCGTGACCGCGCAGACGCTGATGCGGCTTTTGCCCATGCCTCCGGCCCGGATCGACTCTGGGCATATTGTCCTCGATGGCGAGGATCTCGTTGCGGCGAGCGAGAAGCGGCTACGCGCGCTGCGCGGCGATCGCATTGCCATGATCTTCCAGGAGCCGATGACGAGCCTCAACCCTGTCTTCACCGTTGGCGAGCAGATTGGGGAGACGCTCAGGCTGCATCGGCGGATGTCGCGCACCGAAGCGCTCGCGAAGGCCGCCACCGCGCTCGCCGAGGTCGGTATCGGCTCGCCGGAGCGGCGGCTCGCACAGTATCCGCACGAGCTTTCCGGTGGCCTGCGCCAGCGCGTCATGATCGCCATGGCACTCGTCTGCCGTCCGGCCGTACTCATCGCCGACGAGCCGACGACAGCGCTCGACGTGACGGTACAGGCGCAAATCCTCGAGCTGCTGAAGCGCTTGCAGCAAGAGCTCGGCCTTGCGATCCTCCTCATCACCCATGATCTCGGTGTCGTCGCCGAGATGTGCGAGGAGGTCGCCGTCATGTATGCGGGCCGTATCGTCGAGGCGGGCAAGGCCGCCGAGGTGCTGGCGCGCCCGCGGCATCCCTATACGGCGGGCCTGCTCAACTCCTCGCCGCGCAAAGCCGTGCGTGGCCAGCGCCTCGCCACCATTCCCGGCACCGTGCCACCGCCAAGCGAACGCGGCGCGGGCTGCAGTTTCGCCGGACGGTGTGATCGAGCCCTGCTGCGGTGCACCAGCGAGCGGCCTGCTCTCGTCACGATCGACGGGCACTTATCGGCCTGCTGGAACCCCGCGCCATGACGGGAGTCCTGCTCGAGGCCGAAGGGCTCGCCAAAGTCTATCCCGCCCGCGACGGCAAGGGCCGGCTCAAAGCTGTCGACGGCGTTTCGCTCACGCTTGCCCAAGGCGAAACGCTCGGCATCGTCGGGGAATCCGGCTCCGGCAAGTCGACGCTGGCGCGGCTGCTGCTGCGTCTCATCGAACCCTCGGCGGGAACGGTGCGCTTTATGGACGAAGATCTCACCGCCCTTTCGCCGGAACGACTCCGCGCCCGCCGCCGCGACATGCAGATCGTGTTCCAGGACCCCTACGCCTCACTCGATCCGAGGATGCGCATTGTCGACATCGTCGCCGAGCCGCTCGATATCCACGGCATCGGCACGCGG
>JANNSX010000203.1:0-10411 GCA_031403155.1 Hyphomicrobiaceae bacterium | reverse complement strand
GTGGCAGCAGACATCCATGAGAATGCCGGCGAGCTCGGGGCCAACGGCATCGATGGAACGGCGGAACCTCAGCCGCGCGATCGTAATGTTGTCGCGGATGCTCGTCGCATCGCCCGGCGCCCCCCGCCGGCTTCGCTCGGTGGCCGAGAGCCCATCCCAGCTCGCCGTCACACGCGGGGATAGGCCGCCGTGCTCGAAGTCGCTGCGCAAACGCTCGCCCGCCTCGAACTGCGGCTCCGAGATGATCGCTCGGCCTTGCCCGTCCTTGCGTTGGCGGAGCCAGGCGAGCGGGCTTTCCAGGTGATTGACGGTCAATTGGTGGCGCACACCATCGATCTTGATCTCGCGAGATCCAAGCGCGCGGTGCTGGTTCTGGAATCCGTCGCCGCCGGAAAGCCGCCGCCGCAACCACGCGGCACCCGCCGGCAGAATGCGGTGCTTGCCCGCCTCGGCCGAAATCAGGCCCGCATGCTCGGCGATGGCGATCACCTCCGGCGGTACGGCACCGCCATGGTGTCTCATTTCGATCCCGGCTTCTCCGATCACGATTGCTTGATTTTGGCGAGCCAGCACGCTCAACAGCCGTGCCAGCGCCGCCTCGGGCCGTTTGGCCCGCGAAACTCGCTTCAAGCGACGCTCCGGCGCTGATAGGGCCGGCGGCGTTCCTCGACCTCGCGTGCCGCCGGGGGAACCACGCGCCGCAGGATAGCCTCGATCAGTTCGAGAGACCGGTCGAGCCGGGTGTCGTCGCGCCAGTCCTCGATGATGAGGCAGGCATAGGCGACGGTCGTGCGATCGCGGCCGAAGGCCTGGCCGACATCGGTCAGTGTCAGGCCGCCCGCCACATGCACGAGATACATGGCAACTTGCCGGGCGAAGGCCACTTCCGAAGGGCCCCGGGTGGCTAGCGCCAGCCCGTCCTCCTCGACGCCGAAGACACGGGTAACGGTGCTTTCGACGACGGATTTGACGAGCGCCAGATAGGCTGATCGCTCGATTGGTAAATGGTCGTTCTGAGTTGAGAGCTCGGCTTCGTACTTTGCATTGAGCATAGGGCCTGACTTCCACGCGTCCCAGCATTTCCCTCACGCCGCGATCGGTCTGAATGGGTTCTGATCCCGCCAGAACCGATGCGCAGCAAACGGAATGATACGGGAGCAAAAGTGAGCGGGGATAACTTTTCGGGTGGATCTCGCAAAATTGGTAATTATTTCATTTAAACCCTGGGTTGTTCGCTAAATGAGAATAATCAACCGGATGAATTTAGCCGGACGCTTCGTCAATCGGCGAGAGCTATCCCGAGATGCGGCACTGGAGGCTGCACCGTGGAAACAGACTAGTGGCCCGTCGCGCCAAAATCGCATGCTCGCCGGGCGTCCATCCGATCTTGGCGCGACATGAGGGCCACTAGCAATATCATGAGCTTGGTGTGGCGTTCATCGCGCCATAGTTCACTCCGACCGTGCAGCGCTACTGGCCAACTATGGCGCGACGCCACACGAGTGGCCCGTCACGCCAAAATCGCATGCTCGCCGGGCGTCCGTCCGATTTTGGCGCGACATGAGGGCCACTAACAATATCATGAGCTTCGTGTGGCGTTCATCGCGCCATAGTTGACTCCGACCGTGCAGCGCTACTGGTCAACTATGGCGCGACGCCACACTTGAGGTAATGTCATGCCTACGGGAACGGCCGGCCGGACCAACTATGTCCGTGCCCGCGATCTGCCGCGGCTGCTCGGGCTGTGGCCCGAGGAGATCGCCCGCCTCGGCGAGAAAGATCTCGAGGACATTGTCGCTCGCCTCGCCAAAGCCACGGGCGCCGAGTGCCGGCGGGGACGGTCACGGCATTGGGGCTACGACCTCAACCGGCACCGGGCGCTCGTCCGCGCGCACGAGGCCGAGCGGGCGGCACTCTGCCGGGGCAGCAGGAGGCGGATCTTTGAGCAATTGCGGGGACGAGCGGCCAACCCGGGCGCGGCGGCAACCGTTGAACGCCTGTGAAGTACTGTGCTAGTACCCGCCATCAGAAATGGCTGGTACTCGCTCATTTGCTTAAGTACCCGATTCACACGGCATTTTCGCGCCACGACGTGTGGTACTCAATTCTGCGATCGGGTACTAGCGCCGCCGGCGCTGGCCAAGGCCCATCTTCTTGGCGAGCTCGGAACGCGCCGAGGCATAGTTGGGCGCCACCATCGGATAGTCGTGCGGCAGCTCCCATTTCTCCCGATAGTCCTCGGGTGAGAGATCGTAGTGGGTGCGGATGTGACGTTTCAGGGATTTGAACTTCTTGCCGTCCTCGAGACAGATAATGAAGTCGGGCGTCACCGACTTCTTCACGGGCACCGCAGGCTTGAGCTCCTCGCGCTGTGGCACCGGCTGGCTGCCCGATACGCGCGCCAGGGCGGAATGCACATCGGCGATGATTTGCGGCAGCTCGGAAGCGCCGATCGTATTGTTGCTGACATAGGCGGACACGATATCGGCCGTGAGCTCGATGATCTCGTTGCTATCCAGGTCTTTTTCCATCGTTCCATTCTGCTCCAAGAAAACCGGGGCCGGCGCCAATAGAGCGCCCCCCTCCAACCGCCAAAGGACTTCGAGACGTCCGGCTGCCTGACGCCGGAACTTGCCCGTTGCCTTCCTCGAAACCTCCGGCTTCCCCGCAGAAGACGTAAGTGCGCTGTCGATCCATCCAGCAATTCGCGACTCTCTAGTCGGTTTGCTTGAGAAGTACAATGGCTGACGAAAGATATGTTAACAAACACCAAGTCAAACCGGCGGGAGTATTCGACAACACGTGCCGGGACATGGACCGGAATATCTCAGCCCGCCAACCCGCCTACTTGATCAGAGTAGAAACGTTTTCACCCCGCCGAGTAACGCTCCAGCCTTGTGTATGCAGATACTTCACTCTGAGCACATCGGCATGGCGTCGAGCCGGCGCGCGTCATATTTGCGCCGGATGCCAGCCGAGAAGTAACAGGTAAGCAAAAAAACCGATGACATAGGCGACCGCCACTGGCCAGCCGTGGCGCAGCCACAGGCCGACCGAGCGGGCCTCGGGCCTGAGATTGGCGACGGCGACGCCCGCCGACGAACCGAACCAGATCATCGAGCCGCCGAAGCCGACGGCGAAAGCGAGCAGCCCCCAATCGTAACCGCCTTGCTGGAGCGATAAGGCCGTCAGCGGAATGTTGTCGAAAACGGCCGAGACGAAGCCGAGGCCAAAGGCGGTTTGCCAGGAGGCCGAGGGCAGTTCCTCGACCGGCATCAACGAGGCCGAGGCGACGAGCCCCAGCAGGAACACCGATCCCTTGACCGTCTCCGGCAGGATCGACCAGTCGGGCATGCGCCAGCCACTGGTCAGGAGCAGCACCGCCCAGACTGCAAGTCCCAGGATCGGGAGGGACGCGGCCAGCTCCGGCGCGCCGATGTTCGTCGAGATGTTAGCGGCGACGGCAACAACAAGGATCAACACCACGATCGCGACGCGCGCCCAGTCGATCTCGAACCGCCCCTCGATGTTCTTCATGATTGGTTGGTGGCGATGCTGCATGAGCGAAGCCGGAATACCGAAGATGACGAGTGCCACAGCGGAAGCAACGAAAGCGGGCAGGACGTCGAGCGGGTTGACGCCTGCGATCCACATCATGGTCGTCGTCGTGTCGCCAACGACGCTACCGGCGCCACCCGCGTTCGAGGCCGCCACGATGGCGGCAAGATAGCCGATATGCACCTTGTCGCGGAACACTTTCCCCGCAATCGTCGCGCCGATGATGGCGGCGGCGATGTTGTCGAGGAAGGCCGACAGAACAAAGATGATGGTGAGCAGCGCGAAACCGCCCTTCCAGTCGTCGGGCAGAATGGCCGGCATCTCGTCGGGAACGCGGCTCGCCTCGAAATGGCGGGAAAGCAAGCCGAAGCCGGTGAGGAGCAGGAGCAGATTTGTGAGCAGCACCCATTCATGAGTGAAATGACCTAGCAAGCCCGAAAGTCCCGTGCCGCCGTGAAAGCTCGAAAAAAGAAGCTTGTAAGCGATGATCGCCGCAAGTCCGGTCAACGCCACTTGCAGCGTCTTGTGATGAAAGAGTGCCACTCCGATCAGCGTTGCCGCGAACAGCAGGAACTCGATCGGGATGCCGAACAAGCGATTGAGTGGCATGGCGTCGACGGGCGTAGCGGCTGCAGCAGGCGCGGAACTGGCCAAGAACGCAACAACTGCCACGAAGAACCCAGCGGTTATCCATCGCCTCATTGAGTGCGCCTCCCGATCCGGCCGGAGCGCGTGTTATACTGGCGCGAGTTCGGCCCGCAACAGCAATCGGACACGATGGAGTGATCAAGGATGGTCTCGATATTCGGCGATCACTGGCCTACATAAGTCCACGACGGGTCCATCCACGAGGACAGCCATGACCAACCCCGCGCGCCCCAAGACGGATAAGGACTGGCAGGCCGAGCTCTCATCGGAAGCCTACTATGTCACCCGCGAGCACGGCACCGAGCGCGCCTTCTCGCACCCCTACAACCAGGAGAAGACGGCCGGCATCTACATGTGCGTGTGCTGCGGCGAGGCGCTGTTCTCCTCCAAGGCCAAATTCGATTCAGGCACCGGCTGGCCGAGCTATTACGAGCCCGCGTCGGCCGAAGCGGTCGAGGCGAAAGAGGACCGCGCCTTCTTCATGCGGCGCACCGAGGTGCATTGCGCCAAGTGCGAAGCGCATCTGGGGCATGTCTTTCCAGATGGTCCAAAGCCGACGGGTTTGCGCTACTGCATCAATGGAGTCGCGCTGAAGCTCGCGCCGGACAGCAAAGACTGATGGCGGACGATGCCTCAGAGCGGCTCTATACGGGGCTCGCGACCGCCTATGTGTGCGGCGTCCTGCCGGTCGCCCGGTCGAGAGGCCTTCGCCTTATCACGTCAGGGACGCCGGACATCGTCGCTGTCGCCATGGTGTGACGGACTCAGTGATTGCGCGGCGATCGCGGCAGGAAAATCGCCAGCAGCCCTAACGCCGGCAGCCAGGCGCAGAGTTTGAACACCTCGATGATGCCGATCTTGTCGGCCAGCACTCCGATGACGCCGGCGGCGATGCCGCCGAGCCCGAAGGCTAGCCCGTAGAACAATCCGCCAACGAGACCGACGCGGTGCGGCACGAGGTCGATCGCGAAGATAAGGATCGACGAGAAGGCGCTCGCGATGATGAAGCTGATGATGATGGAGAGTACAACGGTCCAGAACAGTCCGGCATAGGGCAGCATCAGCGCGAAGGGCAGCGTGCCGAGGATCGAAATCCAGATGGCACGATCGCGGCCGATCCGATCGCCGACCATGCCGCCCACGATCACGCCGAGCGTGCCGACGACGAGATAGAGAAACAGCAGCACCTGAGAGGCCTGCACCGAAACGCCGAAGCGCTCGATCAGATAAAATGTGTAGTAGGTGGCGAAGGCCGCCGTGTAGGCGTGTTTCGACAAGAGGAGCATGACCAGAACGGCCATGGCGAAGACCACGCGGCCTCTCGAGAGCGACGGGCCGCCGCTCGCACCGATCGCCGCTCCGGTAGCCCCCGCAGCGGCCTGCTCGCGCCGCATCTGAGCGTAGCGCCGGCCGGTCCAGGCCATCAGCACCATGGCGGCGAGCGCGACGATGGACAGAAGACTGAGGCTCGCTTGCCCGCGCGGCACCACGATCGCCGCCGCGAGTAGCGGACCGATCGCATATCCGGCATGGCCGCCGATCTGGAAAATCCCTTGCGCCAGCCCCTGCTGGCCGGCGGCCGCATGCCGCGCCATGCGCGTTGCCTCCGGGTGGAACACGGCCGAGCCCAGCCCGACGGTCGCCGCCGAGAGCAGTATGACGGAATAGCTGTGCGCGAAGGCGAGGCCCAACAGCCCGATCAGCGTCGCCCCCATGCCGAGCACCATGGCATAGGGCCAGGGCCGCCGGTCCGTCAGGTAGCCGATGGCGGGCTGCAGAATCGACGAGGTCACCTGAAAAGCGATGGTGATCAGGCCGATCTGCGCGAAGCTCAGCCCGTAGCTCTCCTTGAACAGCGGGTACATCGCCGGCATCATCGACTGGATAACGTCGTTGAGCAGATGCGCGCCGCTCAGCGCCAACAGGATCGGCAGCAGCGGTCTCGAAGCGATGCCGGCGGTGGCGGTGGTCACGTGGCTCTCTTTCGGAAACGCGAGTCGCCATCATCGAAGCCGATGGCATCGGGCGAAGCAAGCTGCAGATCGCGCGGAACAGCCATTCCCTGCCTTGACGCCGCACATCGCGACCGGCTTTGGTTGGATTTGAGCTGGCGAGGCTAGTGGCCCGTCGCGCCAAAATCGCATACTCGCCGGACGTCCGTCCGATTTTGGCGCGACATGAGGGCCACTAGCAATATCATGAGCTTCGTGTGGCGTTCATCGCGCCATAGTTGACTAGGATCGTGCCGCGCTATTGGTCAACTATGGCGCGACGCCACACTGGCCCCACACCAAATCGAGGATGCCGTCGTGACCGCAGGTTCGAACCCCTCCCCGCCTCTCGCCGAGCGCCGGCCGACGCGACAGACCCATCA
This sequence comes from Hyphomicrobiaceae bacterium, assembly GCA_031403155.1. Lineage (GTDB taxonomy): Bacteria > Pseudomonadota > Alphaproteobacteria > Rhizobiales > Hyphomicrobiaceae > JANNSX01. The sequence continues at coordinate 3,831 of JANNSX010000203.1, read as the reverse complement.
CGGCTTCGTGTTGGACGACAACTTCCGCTGGCTCAAGGCGGAGAACTGGCAGGAGGTGATGCGCGACCCCGCCAAGCTCCCCGCTGATATCCGCGCCGTGCTCGAGGCCGAGAACGCCTATGCGGCCGCCGCGCTTGCCGACACCGAGGCTCTGCAGGCCACGCTCTTCGCCGAGATGAAGGCGCGCATCAAGGAGGATGACTCGACCGTACCCGCACCCGACGGCGACTGGGCCTACTACACGAGCTACGTCACGGGTGGCGAGTACGGACGCTTCTGCCGCAAGCCTCGGCGGACCGAATCGGCCCCCGATCAGGTGCTGATCGACGGCGATGCCATGGGCCAGGGGCTGTCCTATTTCTCGCTCGGCGCCGCCGAGCATTCCCCCAATCACGATCTCATTGCCTATGCGACCGACACCAAGGGCTCCGAAATCTACACGATCCGCATTCGCGATATTGCCACGGGCAGCGATCTCGCCGACGAGATCGGCGACACCAACGGCAATCTCGCATGGGCAGCCGACAACAAGACGATCCTCTACACCCGCCTCGACGACAACCACCGGCCGTTCGCGGTCTACCTCCACAAGCTCGGCACGCCGGCCGACGACGACGCGCTCGTCTACCGCGAGACCGATCCCGGATTCTTCGTCGGCGTCGGCAAGACGCTGTCGGGGCGCTTTCTCGTGGTCTCGACGCATGATCACGAGACATCGGAAGCCTATCTCATCGAGGCATCGACGCCCGGGGCTGTGCCAAAGGTGGTGGCAGTCCGCGAGCCCGGCCACGAGTACGAGGTCGACCATCACGGCGATGGACTCGTTATCCTCACCAACCGGGACGGCGCCGAAGACTTCAAGATTGTCACGACGCCGATCGAAGCTGCTTCTCCAGAGTACTGGACCGAGATCGAGAAGCACGTGCCCGGCCGCCTCATCCTCGACCACACGGCCTTCAAGCACCATCTCGTCAGGCTCGAGCGCGAGGGCGGGCTGCCGCGGATCATCATCCGCCGCTGGACGGACGGCGCCGAGCACGCCATCGCCTTCGACGAGGCGGCCTATGCGCTCGGCTCCTCCGATGGCTACGAATACGACACGACCAACCTGCGTTTCAGCTACTCCTCCCTCGCTACCCCCACCGAGGTCTACGACTACGACATGGAGAGCCGTGAACGGCGTCTGCGGAAGCGCCAGGAGGTGCCGAGCGGGCACGAGCCATCGCGCTATGTCACGCGCCGGATCATGGCCCCGGCGCCCGATGGCGAGACCGTGCCGGTCTCGCTCCTGCACTTGAGTTCGACGCCGATCGACGGTTCGGCCCCACTCCTTCTCTACGGCTACGGCTCCTACGGCCTTTCGATCCCGGCGGGCTTCTCGACGGCGCGCCTATCCCTCGTCGAGCGCGGCTTCGTCTATGCCATCGCCCACATCCGCGGCGGCAAGGACAAGGGTTATCGTTGGTACACGGAAGGCAAGCGCGAGAAGAAGATCAACACCTTCAAGGATTTCATTGCCGCCGGCGAACACCTGGCGGCGCTCGGCTACGGCGCGCGCGGGCGCATCGTCGGCCATGGCGGGTCGGCGGGCGGGTTGCTCATGGGCGCCATCGCCAACATGGCGCCCGATCTGTTTCTCGGCATCATCGCCGAGGTGCCGTTTGTCGACGCCTTGAACACCATGCTCGACGACACGCTGCCGCTGACACCGCCGGAATGGCCCGAATGGGGCAATCCGATCCTGAATGCCGCCGACTACGAGACCATCCGCGCCTACGCGCCCTACGAGAATGTCGAGGCGAAGGCCTATCCGCACATCCTCGCCATGGCGGGGCTCACCGATCCGCGCGTCACCTATTGGGAGCCGGCGAAGTGGGTGGCCAAGCTCCGCCACCTCAAGACCGGCGACAATCTTCTGCTCCTGAAAACCAACATGGATGCGGGCCACGGCGGCGCTTCCGGCCGTTTCGAACGGCTGAAGGAAACAGCACTCGCCTATGCCTTCGCACTGAAGGTTTCCGGCATGGCCGGCAACGCGACAACGAAACCCGCCGGAGCAACACCCACCATGAAAGTGTCGCTGAGCGACGTGCTCGAGCGCATCCCCGGAACCCGGACTTCCATCTGGCCAGCGGGGGAACCCTTCTCCGAGGCCATGCGGCACGGCACCATGTCGGTCGAGGTGTTCGCACCGAGGGCTGTGGACAACCAATCGCCGCACGAGCAGGACGAGCTGTACTTCGTCGTCTCGGGCTCCGCCGACTTCTGGCACGAGGGTTCGACGACACCGGTCGAGACCGGCGACGTCTTGTTCGTCGCGGCGCACGACAGGCACCGGTTCTCGCATATGTCGGAGGATTTCGTGACCTGGGTCGTGTTCTGGGGACCGAAGGGCGGTGAGCGGACATGAGCCAACGGATGCAACGCGCGCGATCGCAACTCCTCGTCATCGACGTACAGGACCGGCTGCTGACGACGATCGACGGCCATGAGCGGGTGGTTCACGCGAGCGAGCGGCTGATCCGCTACGCCCGGCGCCTCGAGGTGCCGATCACGATTTCGGAGCAGTATCCGAAGGGGTTGGGGCCGACCACGCCCCGGTTGCTCGAGGCGGCCGGCAACGAGGCCGCGCGCCTCGACAAGGTCGAGTTCTCTTGTCTGGCCAATCCGGGACTGGCGGCGCATCTTGGCAGGACGAGATCGCAAGGCCGCGACCAGATCGTCGTCGCCGGCATGGAGGCGCATGTCTGCGTGCTGCAGAGTGTGCTCGATCTGCTGGCGGATGGCTACCAGGTTTTTCTCTGCGCCGATGCCATCGGCTCGCGTACCGCATCGAGCCGGGCGCTTGCCATCGACCGCATGCGTGACGCGGGCGCCCAAATCGTCGACAACGAAATGGTGATGTTCGAATGGCTCGAGCGCGCCGGGACGCCGGAATTCAAGGAGCTGCAGGCCCTATTGATGTGAATGCCGTACCCGGGTGATCGATGAACGAAGCAGCGCCCTCGAGGTCTTTGGATCGCATGCCCTCTCCCAGAACGTCATCCCGGACAAGGGGCGAAGCCCCGTTGGTCCGGGACCCGTGCGGGCCTGTGGTGGAACGAGGTCTTTCCGCGAGTGGACAGGTCTCGTCCGGCATCTCGCGCACGCAGGTCCCGGCCCACGCGCGCTTCGCGCGCTGGCCGGGATGACGTGCGGAGAGAGCTTGCAGCCGCCCGGCACTTCCGACCGCGCAAGATCGGAACGATCAAGACTGAAGCGGCATGAATTGCCATCAACACATCGCCTCAAGGCGGAGCCGCGCGATCCTGTGTACCTGGTCGAGGGCCGTCCTGATCTCCGCCTCCCGCGTGTGATTCACACGCTTCTCGAAGGCTGCGAGAATCTCATGACGCGTCAGTCCGCGCACCGCTATGATGAAGGGAAATCCGAAGCGGTCGCGGTAGGTCGCATTCAACTCATGGAAGCGGCGGAATTCGGCCTCGGTGCATTGGTCGAGCCCGGCCGAGGATTGCTCGGAGGCCGAGTCCTTCGTCAGGCCGCCGGCAACAGCAAGCTTGCCGGCGAGCTCCGGGTGCGCCCGCAACAGCGTGAGCCATGCCACTTCTCCGGCTGCCTCGACAATGCCGCGCATGCGTGTCGAGAGGCCCGCCGGACCGTCATCGCCGGGGCTTAGTCCAACATCGAAGACGCGCTCGGCGACCCAGGGCGAATGTTCATAGACGATCCCGAAGCGGGCAACGAAAGCTTCGCGGCTCATGGCAGACGGACGAGGATCGGGGAAGGCCGGATGAGTGCTCATGTGGGGAATGGTAGCCGCCGCGAAGCCCC
>JANNSX010000202.1:0-2273 GCA_031403155.1 Hyphomicrobiaceae bacterium | reverse complement strand
GCTAGTTACAGTTAGGTCGGTGCATAGCGACGCATCGGGACTTGAGTCAGCCGTCCAAAGCTACAAAGATGCGTTCGCGGTAATTGCTCACCCCTCTGCGTCGGTTTGACTCGCGGTCTTGGCGTTGAAGCGGGGGCGGCTGTCTGATTCAAGCTCGGGATGCCACCCGATGCACTCGATTCGCTGGATGATACGCTGAAGCCTCTGGTGCTTCAGATCGTGGCGCAGAATGCCTCGCTGCTTTCCAGGATCGACGAGCTGCTGGCGCAGCAGCAGGCGTTGCTGGCGCGCATCGCCGAGTTGGAGGCCGCTGCCGGCAAGCCGCCGAAGTCACCGCCCAAGACCTCGACCAACTCGTCGCTGCCGCCATCGAGCGGGCCCAAGGCCAACGCCGCGCCGCCCGCTGGGAAGAAGCGTCGCAGTGGCCGGCCAGGCGTTGCGCGCGAGCTGTGTCGCGACCCCGACGCAACGCGCGACATCTACGCCGAGTGCTGCGCCTGCGGTGCGGCCGTTGCGCGCAACGACCAGACGCTGGCGCACGCTTACGACCACATCGACCTGCCGCCGATCAAGCCCGTCACGACGCGGATCAATCTGTTTCGCGCGCAGTGTCCGTGCTGCAAACGGCGCGTCACGGGCGAGGCGCCCGCCGACATGCAGCCGGGTAGCCCGTTTGGGCCGGGCATCGTCTCGATCGCGGCCTATCTGCACGGCTGCCAGATGGTCAGCTACAATCGCCTCGTGGAGGTGTTCGACGGCCTGCTCGGCCTGAAGATCTCCGAAGGCGCCATCGCCAACATGCTCAACCGCGCCGCGACACCGCTCGCCGCCGAGGCCGACAGGATCGCCGATATCGTGCGCGCGAGCCCCGTCATCGCCAGCGACGAGACTTCCGCGCGCGTGTGCGGCAAGACGCATTGGCAATGGCTGTTCGCGTCCGCCTCGGCCGTCTACCACACGATCGTGCCGACACGCGGCAAGGCCGTGCCGGTCGCGTTCCTCGGCGACGCCAAGCCGAAAGTGTGGATCTCGGATCGTCTGCCCGCCCAATGCCGGCATGGCGAGGCGCACCAGTTCTGCCTCGCCCATCTGATCCGCGATGCTCAGTATGCCATCGACGCCGGCGACGCGGTGTTCGCGCCGGCCTTCAAGGCGCTGCTGCAGCGCGCCTGCGCCATCGGCCGGCGGCGTCCCGAGCTCGCCGACGCCACCATCGCCCAATACGCACGCGAGCTTAAGCGCGAGCTCGAACGGCTGCTCGCGATGCGACCGGTGACGTCCGAGGGCTGCCATCTGAGGGCTGCCATGTCGCTCGATCGCGACAAGCTGCTGGTGTTCTTGACGCGACGCGACGTCGAGCCGACCAACAACGTCTCCGAGCGCGGCCTGCGCCCCTCGGTGATATTCCGCAAGGTGACGAATTGCTTCAGATCCGGATGGGGCGCCAAAGTCTACGCCGATCTCCGCTCCATTGTCGCAACCGGCCGACTCGCCGGCCGGAGCCCACTCGCAAGCCTGCGAGCCGTGCTCGCGCCCGCGTCGGCCGCCGCTCCCGCCTGATCGGCGGGCGGCAAGGGGTGAGCAATTACGCGCTGCTGACAAACTCGACGAGAAACGCGCCCATCGACTTGGTCCTGGCGGGTTCGTTGATCTCCCCGCCAATACCAATCATTTTGCGTTCGTAAAGGTTGCGACGATCATCCAAATCAGCGGCGAAGGGCCATTCGGAATAAAGTATGTGAATACTACCGACGATCCCAGCAAGAGCCCCTAACTTACGAAGCAAATGGAATTGGAGCGGGGGATAATACGGTAGACTATCTGTCTACTGGCGAGGGTTCCATCCGCCGATCCGGCCGGAATGCATGACGCCCGTCATGCTTCCCTCCCGCTATTGCGGCTTGATCTCCAGCACTTCACCTTCCGACGCGGCGAAGGGAATCTTGTTGCCGTCGACCTCGACCACGTAATCGCCCGGCGGCAGCGCCGCCACCGTTCGCATCGCGTTGAAGTCAGCAACCTCCTTGCCGTCCTGCGTCGTCACCCGCGCCTTCTTCCATTGCAGGCCCTTCGCCAGGATGACCGCGGCCGGCCGCAGCGTGGTGGTCTTGCCGCCGTCGACCTTGATGAAGCGCCACGCGGTCTTGGACAAACTCATGTCATAGACGCCGGGCATCAGCGTCACTGACGACGACATCGGGGTGAAACCCCCATGCTTCTCGCCGGTTTCAGAATCGACCACGTTCGCGTTGACATGCACGCTGGGATTGCTG
>JANNSX010000201.1:0-3279 GCA_031403155.1 Hyphomicrobiaceae bacterium | reverse complement strand
CTACGAGGCACTCGACTACACACCGGCGCGGGTACCAGCCGGCGAATCCATGGCAGTCGTGAGGGCCTTCATGGCTCATCATCAGGGGATGATGATCGTCGCGATTGCCAATACCCTTTTCGACGGGCAGATGCGGGGGCGGTTTCACGCCGAGCCGATCGTCCAAGCGACCGAGCTACTTCTCCAGGAGCGCACGCCGCGCGACGTCGCGGTGGTGCGGCCGTGGGCGACCGAAGCGAACTCGGCGGCGAATGTTCGCCATCAGGAGCCTCCCGGCGATCGCCGGTTCACCTCGGTCCATGGCGCGACCCCGGCCACCCATCTTCTATCGAACGGCAGCTATTCGGTGATGCTGACCGCCGCCGGATCGGGTTACAGCCGGTGGCAGGGCTTGGCTGTCACGCGCTGGCGTGAGGATCCGACCTGCGACGATTGGGGCTCCTATGTGTTCCTCAAGGACGCCGGGAGCGGGGCCGTCTGGTCGGCAGGCTACCAACCCAGCGGCCGCGAGGCGGACCTGACCGACGTGACCTTTGCCGAGGGACGGGCAAGGTTCGAGCGTCGCGACGGCACACTCACGACGACCATGGAGGTGCTGATTTCGGGGCAGGACGACGGTGAAGTGCGCCGCGTCTCGATCAGCAATGGCGGCCGCGAGGCACGGACGATCGATGTCACCTCCTACAGTGAGCTGGTGTTGGCGCCGGCCGCAGCCGACATCGCCCATCCCGCTTTCTCTAAGATGTTTGTCGAGACCCAATACGAAGCGAGCATTGGCGCCCTTCTCGCGACACGCCGGCGGCGCGTGGCGGGCGAGCCGGAGATCTGGGCGGCGCATCTCGCCGTCGTTGATGGCGACATCGCAAGCAAACCCGAGTTCGAGACGGACCGGGCGCGTTTCCTCGGACGCGGGCGCGGCATCCGATCACCGATCGCCATGATCGAGGACCGGCCACTGTCGAACACCGTCGGCACTGTGCTCGATCCGGTCTTTGCACTAAGGAGGCGCGTCAGAATCGCGCCCGGCGCCACCGTGCACATCGACTTCTGGACGCTTGTCGCGTTGAGCCGGCCGGCGATCCTCGATCTCATCGACAAGCATCGCGACGTCTCCGCCTTCGAGCGTGCCGTGACACTCGCCTGGACACAGGCACAAGTCCAGCTTCACCACCTTGGGATCGATGCGAGCGAAGCCGCTCTCTTTCAGCGCCTTGCCGGCCGGATCATTCATGCCGGTCCAGCCCTGCGGCCGTCGTCAGACACCATTCGGCGGGGCAGCGGCGGCCAGCCGGGACTATGGTCGCAAGGCATATCCGGCGATCTGCCGATCGTCCTGCTGCGGGTTACCGAAGTCGAGCATCTCGACCTCGCGCGGCAAGTGCTGCGAGCGCACGAGTACTGGCAGCTGAAGCAACTTGCTGTCGATCTCGTGATCATCAACGAGCGCCCGTCCTCCTACGTCCAGGACCTGCAGAATGCGCTCGAGGACCTCGTGCGAAACAGCCAGTCGCGGCCACAGATCGGAGTCCGGGGATCGACGGGTCGCGTCTTTGTGCTCCGGGCCGATCTGATGGCAGCCGAAACCCGTGGCCTGCTCGCCTCGGTGGCCCGGGTCGTCCTGGTCGGACAGCGCGGCCGTCTTGCCGACCAGCTCGACCGCGGGCATGTCGAGCGAGCGCCACTCACGCCGCCGCTACGGCGCACCAATTCGGCCGTTCCACCATTGCCGGCGAAGCCGGTATTGCCGGAGCTGGAGTTTTTCAACGGCCTCGGTGGCTTCGCCAATGACGGCCGCGACTATGTGATGGTCCTCGGGCCTGGCCAATCGACACCGGCGCCCTGGATAAACGTGATCGCCAATCCATCGTTCGGCTTTCAGGTGGCCGCCGAGGGTGGCGGCTCGACCTGGGCCGTCAATTCGCGCGAGAACCTGCTGACGCCATGGTCGAACGATCCCGTCTGCGACCGCTCGGGCGAAGCTTTCTACTTGCGTGACGAGGTCAGCGGCGAAGTGTGGAGCGCGACGGCGCTGCCGATTCGCGACGAGACTTTGACGTCCATCTCCCGCCATGGCCGCGGCTATAGCCGTTTCGAGCGCGAAGCCCATGGCATCGCCGTCAACCTGCTGCAGTTCGTGCCGCTCGCCGACCCGATCAAGATATCCCGCCTCGAGTTGCGCAACACGTCCGGCCGTACCCGGCATCTGTCGGTCACCGGTTATGTCGAATGGGTGCTTGGCTCCTCGCGCACCGCGTCGTCACCGTTTGTCGCAACCGAGGTCGATCCCGAGACCGGCGCCATGTTCGCCCGCAATGCCTGGAATCCGGCGTTCGGCGAACGCGTCGCCTTTGCTGACTTCGGCGGACGCCAGACCGACTGGACCGGCGACCGGCGCGAGTTCATCGGCCGCAACGGCGCGCTGGCGAACCCCCGCCGCGCTCATGCGTGATGCGCCGCTCTCAAACACCGTCGGCGCTGGCCTCGATCCATGCGCGGCGCTGCGGACCCTGGTGACGTTGCCGCCGAACGGCACCGTCGAACTCGTTTTCCTTCTGGGCCAGGCGGCAAGCACGCGGGACGCAAGACGGCTCGTTTCCAGCACGCGCGCTGCCGACCTCACGCAGATAATGTCCGAAGTCACCGCGTTCTGGGAAGACACTCTTGGTGCCATCAAGGTGAAGACGCCGGACCGGCCGCTCGACATCATGCTCAACGGCTGGCTGCTCTACCAGACGATCGCCGCCCGCATCTGGGCGCGCTCCGGCTTCTATCAGGCCAGCGGCGCCTACGGTTTCCGCGATCAGCTGCAGGACGGGATGGCACTGATCCACGCCCGCCCAGCCATGACCCGCGAGCACCTATTGCGCGCTGCCGGACGCCAGTTCGCCGAGGGCGATGTGCAGCATTGGTGGCTGCCGCATTCCGGCCAGGGGGTGCGCTCGCGCATCTCCGACGACCGCGCCTGGCTCGCCACGGCCATCGCCCACTACATCGACTCGACGGGCGATGCCGCCGTACTCGACGAGGTGATCCCGTTCATCGATGGCCCCCAGCTTGGCCCCGGCGAGCACGACAGCTTTTTCCAGCCGACGGTGTCGGACGACACAGCGAGCCTCTTCGAGCACGGTGCGCGCGGTCTCGACAACAGCCTTCCGACCGGAGTCCATGGATTGCCCTTGTTCGGTTCCGGCGACTGGAACGACGGCATGAGCCGGGTAGGTGAGCACGGCAAGGGCGAAAGCGTATGGCTGGGTTGGTTGCTGTACGCCGCTCTACAAG
>JANNSX010000200.1:0-11379 GCA_031403155.1 Hyphomicrobiaceae bacterium | reverse complement strand
TAGGCGACCGAGTTCTGCAGCCGGTCGAGCGCCTGCGCGAAGGGGAGTTGCGGCACGGCGTTGCCCTGCTCCTTGGCCCGCGTCAGGAAGTCGGTGACGTAGGCCGAGAGCCACATGTCCGCGTTGCCGGGCGCCCAGAGTCCGAAGCCGCCGGTCGAGTCCTGCATCTCGAACAGGCGAGTGATGGCGTCCGCCACCCGCTCCTTTGCCTTCTCCTCGCCGGTGACGCCGACGGCGGCGGCGACCGCATTGAGATAGAGCAGCGGCAACGCGCGGCTGGTGATCTGCTCGGCGCAGCCGTAGGGGTAGCGATCGAGGGCTGCGAGCAAACCCGGAACGTCGAGACCCCGCGTCGTGCCGACACTGACGGTGACCGAGCTGCGGCCGGGGATCAGATCGCCGAGCACGTCCTTGGAGATCGTGATCTTGCCGCCCTTGGCGAGCTTCTGCACGGTCGTACGCTTGATGTCGTTGGCGGGCGCATGCGCGTCGAAGGCGAAGGCGCGGGCGATGTCGATATCGCCCGGCCCCTTGAGGGTGACCTTGTACGCCGTCTCGCCGGCGGTTTCCGCCTTGACGGCGAGGCCTTCGAGCTTGCGCTCGTTGACGCCGAGCGTCACCTGCTTGTCGAGGATCGTGCGGGTATTGCCGTGCTCGTCGATGGCCGTGACCGAGAGCAGATAGTCGCCGGCCTGGCCCTCGACATTGTGCATGTCGAAGGTGAGGCGAGCCGTATCGCCCATGATCATGAAGCGCGGGCCGGAAACGAGCAACGCGACGGGATCGCGGACGATGACCTCTCTCTCGGCATGGCCAAGCTTGGTGGGTGTCCAGGCGACCGCCATCACCTTCACCGAGCCGTTGAACTCGGGCAGCGCCATGCTGGCAGTGATCTTGCCGTCCGCTCCGGATTTCAGGATGCCGGAGAACAACGCGACGACCGTTGCATTCGGCGGGCTGCCGACGGCCTCGAGCGCCATGGCGTCGCCGCCGGTGCGGGGGGAGCCCGCTTCCGCGCGCATGCCGTCGATGAGGCGGCCGTAGAGGTCGCGGATCTCCGTGCCGAGGCGGCGCTGGCCGTAGTACCAGTCCTCCGGTGCGGGCGCCTTGTAGGCCGTGAGATTGAGGATGCCGACATCGACGGCGGCAACCGTCACATAGGCCTCCTCGCCGGCCGACAGGCCGGCGAGCGTGACAGGCACCTCGAGCGTCGCGCCGGAGGGCACTTTCTCAGGCAGATCGAGCGAAACGGCGAGCGACTTCTCCGCCGTCTCCGTCTTCATCCAGATGACGCCGATCGAGCGGCTGGGCATGCGCTTGGCCGCCACGTCCATCGGCCTATAGAGCGTGGCCGTGACATAGGCACCGGGCATCATGGCGGCATCGACGGGCACGTCGATAGTTGCCCCGCCTTCCGGCACGTCGACTTCGCTCGTCGAAAGCAGACCCTCGCGCATGACGGCGATCATCGCCTTGCCGGCGCCATTGGGCACGATGTGGAGCTTGGCCGTCTCGCCGGCCTTGTAGCTCGCCTTGTCGAGCGAGACCTCGAGCACTTCCGGGCTATCGGCGGATTGGCCGCCAAACCAGCCGGCATAGAAGGTGACGCTGGTCGCCGGGCCATTGGCATCGGCCGAGGTGACTTCGAGGCGATACGCGCCCCACTCGACCGGCATCGACAATCTTGCGGGAGCGGTGCCCTCGGTATCGATCGCGCCGTCGGCGAGGCGGCTCGTATAGGTGACGGGCTCGTAGTTCCACGAGCCGTTGCGGCCGTACCACTGATACTGCGTGTCGACGCGGAGCAGCTGCCACTTGAGGCCCTTGACGGCCTGCGGCGTGCCCGAAGCGTCGAGCGCGACGACGTCGAAAGTCGCAAGCTCGCCCTGGCCGAGGCCGCCGGAGAACAGCGGTTTGACGCCGACGGCGGCGCCCGCAAGCCCGATGGGCAGCGTGACGTTGCGCTCGATGGTGCGGCCGCTCGGCTCGCGGAGCCGCAGCAGCACGCGGGCCTCGAGGAGGCGCGATGTGCGCGGCAGTTGCGGCAGCGCGATCGGCACGACGGCCTTGCCCTCGGCATCGGTCGCCGGGAGCCCACTCAGCTCGGAGCGCACAGGCGCAACAGTCTCGTCGGCGAGGCCGAACTGATAGCCTTCGAAGCCTTTGAGACCCGTTTCGCTCTGCCGCACCGTGATATCGCCCTCGACGGCGAGGTTGGCGGCGGGCGGCCCATAGAGATAGCGGCCGGCGGCCTTGAGGGAACCCGGCTGGCCGGGTGTCAGGACGGCTTCGACCGGCTCGAGCGTCAGATCGAGACGCTCGGGAACATAATCCTCGACGAGGAAGGTCGTCTCGCCGATCGGCTCGGCCTCGGGGTCGGAGTAAATGCGCGCGCGCCAGGTGCCGGTCATGGCATTCGCGGAGAGGTTGACGACGCTGGTGCGCCCGCCAGCCGCCTGATCCGGCACGCTGACGGCGATGTGCTCGACGCCGTCGGGACGCACGATCTTCATGGTGAGCGGAATGCCTGCCGCAGCGGCGCCCGCGCGATCGCGCAGCAGCGCGGTGACGTAGACGGGCTCACCCGGACGATAGACGCCGCGCTCGGTAAAGACGTAGCCGTCGAGCGGGCCGGGGGCCGTCCGGCCGGCGACGCCGCGGTCGGTCAGGTCGAAGGCGCCGGTCGTGAGATCCAGGAACGCGTAGTCGCCGCTCGCTGCCTCGGCAACGAGGATGGCCGGTGCGAGACCGCCTTCGCCGCGCGCCAGACCCGCCTCGAAATGCACGTGGCCGCTAGCGTCCGTGGTGGCCGTGGCCAGCACGTCGTTGTTGCGGGCTATGAGCTTGACGGTGGTGCCGGCGACGGGGGCCGCCGATTGCAGCGAGCGGACGAAACCGTTGACACCGTCATCGCCGCTGAAGGCGGTGAGGCCCAAGTCGGAGACCACGAACCACTGGGTCGCGCGCTGCGTCCAATAGTCGGGCTTGGTGCCCTTGGGCTCCGCGATCATGACATAGACGCCGGGGGCCAGCGTCTTCACGGTTTCGGCGATCGGGAAGGCGGTCGTCACCTCCTCGTTGATCTTCAAGGAAACGGGTAGCTCGCCCGTCCAGATCTGCGTGCCGCGCTGGGTCTTGATCGTCTCGACCTGATCGCCCGACATCTGGCCCTGGAGCTCGCCATCGACGATGGCGCGGAAGAGGCCACGGTCGCCGATCTTGTAGATCGAAACGGCAATCGCGTCGGTGTTGACGGTGACAAGCGGGATGCCCTGCTGGCCGGTGCTCGGCAGCACGTAGTTGCGCCCGGTGAAGCGGACAGCGGGGCTGCGGTCGCGGACGTAGACGGAGAGGTCGGCGGTCTTGAGCATCGCTTCGCCGGCGAGGTCGGACGGCAATCCGGCGCGCACCTGAACCTGATAGCGCTGGCCGTGCGTCAAACCTTCCGCGCAGAGCTGCGCGCTGTCGACGGTGACGTTGGCCGGATCCTTGCCGTCGATCGAGATGAAGCTCGAGAAATCGTTCTGCGTGCGGGCGAGCAACTCCGAGAACTGGATGCACAGGCGCGGCGACACGGCATCCGAGTCCACGGTGTAATCGAGGATGCGGAAACCCTGCTCGGCGACCAGCGTCTCGTAGGCCAGGCGCACAGTGGCGACCTCCTGGGCCTCCAGACTCGCCTTGTAGGCGTTGATGGCGGGGCGCCAGTAGGAGCGCAGCTTCAGGGCATCGGCCAACACTGCGAGGGCCTCGGCCTTCGTCTCGGGCTTGGAGGCGTTGAGGTAGGCTGAATAGGCGGCGCCGCCCGCATTGACGGGCATGTTATAGCGCTCGTCATCGGTCGCCGGCGGTGTCGCGAGCAGCGCCCTCGCGAGGCCGAGCCAGCTCCGCGCATCGGTGCGGCCGGCCATGATGGCGTTGATGTAGGCGTTGGCCGCGCCGCGTTGATCATTGGCGGCGAGCAGCTTGTCGCCGAGCTTGCGGTGCGTCGCCTGCGGTTTTCCGTCCGGCTTGAAAGCCTGCTTCAACAGCTCCTCATACCGCGCCGCATCGCCCGCCACCTCGTCGTTGACGAAGGGCTTGGTCTGGGCGGAGGCAGCGAGGGGGAGAAACGTCGAGACGGCAAGCAGAAGAAGAATGCGCAGCGCCGAGGCCATGACCACACCTTGTCTTCGGGGTGATCCGCCTGCCGGCTCCGTCACATCCTGTGCGGAGACTTGGTTCTGGGGGGCGGCAGTGCGGAAGTTGCCCGCGATTGAAGATACGCTGCCGCAAGCGGTTGTTCAAACGATGACTTCTGGAAAAGTTGACACCGTTACAAGTGTAACGTCCGCATTTGTGCGAGGCTGTCCGGGTGCATGGTGCCGAGCGGATGGGCCTCGTTCCACTACTCGCGCACACGGGTCCCGGCCTTCGCCGGGATGACGAAGACAGGGAGACGATCCGAGTGGCGACCATGCATGACGCCGGCAAGCTGTACTGGCCCATCAACTAGAGCGCTATTCGATCTGATGGAATCAGATCGGCGCTCGAGGTCATTGGTTTTGAGCACATTCTTTCGACCAACCGGTTTCCACTTGGAAGGACAAGTGCTCTAGTGAAGATGCCAGCGTTGAGAAACACTCCCACCCCGCGTCATCCCGGCGAAGGCCGGGACCCGCGTGCGGTTGTCGCTGAGCGAGGTCTTGCCGCTCGGTGTAAAATCAATGCCGCGTCAAAATCGTCGGCTTGAGCGGTTGCGAGGGCATATCGGCGAGGCCGGCCGAGGATCCGGTGGGCATCTGTTCGCTTGCGACTTCGAGGCCGAGTACCGACGCCGGCAGCGGCTGGCACACATTCCAGATGGAGCGAAACGACTGGGTGGCGCGCGCCGCGGATTCGACATGGAAGGTATCGAACATCTCATAAGCGTCGCGCGTCTCGGGTTCGCGGCGCATGCAATCGCCGGTCCAGCTCATGTTGAGGCCGAGCACGAGTTGCTCGTGGGCCTCCATCAGCGGTGGGCGGGCGGCCCAGCGGAACAGCACGGTCGGATGATGTCCGGGTGCGGCCCGGCCGAGCGCGATCCAATCCGCCATCAGCTCGGCGGGCTCGAGTTTCGCGAAGGCGACCTCGAAGGAAATGTGCAGCGATTTGAGCTCGTTGGCGGACGCAAGCAGCGCGCGGGCGACCGGCGAGGAGGGCGAGCGGGCGATCAGGCTGCCGTGCCGGACGCGGCCGTCGGTGCCTTCGGTGACGCTTGTCCGGTCAAGATAATAGCCGACGAAACGGCTCAGGTTCTCCTGTTTCTCGAGGTGACGGACGAGCTTGGCCTGACGCGCATTCTCAAAAAAATTCATGTTCACTCGCCCTCGTGACGCTCTTGCCCGTTGACCGGGTGAATGTCCGTTTCCTCTTGAACCCCATTTAGCGGCGGGCACGTTAAGGAACGATTGCGCTGTGGACCGGGACGGGACAATTTTTCCCGCCCCGGTCCGGCCCCATCCCCCGTCTCGCCTTTGTTCTTTTGAGGTTCTTTCCCTTTAGCCTCTTGTTTTGAGCACGTTCTACGGCGAACCGGTATCCACTTCGCCTGAACGTGCTCTGTCTTGGTTTTGAGCACGTTCTACGGCGAACCGGCGTCCACTTCGCCTGAACGTGCTGACTCTTTGCTTTGAGCACGTTCTACGGCGAACCGGCATCCACTTCGCCTGAACGTGCTCTAACTCTTGCGCGTCCACCACTGGGTGATCATCGGCACGTTGAACTCGGCCTGCTCGGTCGGCAGCTCCTCGTCACCGTCGAGCTCTGGCTCGATCCTGTCGAAAGTATAGCGTTCGCGTTCAACCATCGCGGCGTTTGCCTCGACGATAGGCTCGGCCTCGACATTGCGGGCGATCTGCCGCGAGCGGTCGATGAAGCTCTGGATATCTTCCAGGCTCGACATGGGGTCCGCCTCGACGGGCTTGCCGCCGAGGCCGGGCGCCGGCGCCCACTCCTCGATCGGCTCGACGGCCGTGACATCCTCGACGATCGGCGAAATCGCTTCGGTCTCACTATGTGCGACGGCGGCCATCAGCGCCTCGTTGAGGGGCCGGCGCATGGGCTCCACAACCTCCATTTTGGCGGCGAGCGCGCCGTCAGCCATCACCGGTGTCTCCATATGCGGGATGTATGGCATGGGGATGACTTGGGCCGGGGCTTGGCGCGCGGCCCTGGCCTCGGCGGAGCCCAGGTCGTGGTAGGCGCGAGGGCGCGGCGGAGGTGGCGCGGCCGGGCCGGCATGTGCCTGTGCTATTGAAGCCGCCGGACCGCCCGCGAAGCGGACCTCGTCCAGATTGCGCGGGCCGGCGTGACCGTTCCGCGACCCTGGCATCCAGCCGCCGCCATCGCCATTGGCCGCTTGCCGGAAGGGTTCGGCCTTGGGTTCTTCTCTGCGCTTCTGGGTCTGCTTCAGGCCGTCGATGACCGCTTCTTTCTGGCGAACGGTCTCCGACAGCTCGCTCAGCTGCCGCTTCATCTCGGCAATCTCGCTGCTTTCGGTCTTGGCGGCGGATGCAACTTTGGGCTCGGCCGACGGAGTGGTTGGCGGCTCGATGTCGAGCATCGGCTCGACGTGAGCCTTGCCCGTCATGTCGTTGGCGACGTCACCCAAGTCGGGCATGCCCTCGTCGAGCATCGGCGGCTCGCGGCGGAGCGGATCGACGAACGTCCGCCAGCGCCGGGCGCGCTTGGCGAGCCGCTCGGCCTCGGCCTGCTCGCGGGCCGCCCGCTCCCCGGCCGCCATTTGCACGGTCCGCAGGCGCCGCTGCTCGGCCTCGACCCGCTTGGCGGCACCCATGATGGCGGAGAGAATCATCTCCGGCCAGGCGCCGTTGTTGAACTTGAAAATGCGGAACGCCTCGACCTCGGAATATTTGCTCCGCTGCTGCTTCAACTTCTTCTGGATGTAGTTCGACGTGAACATCGACACTGGCACGGGCTTGAAGATCTGCTCGCGCTCGAAGCTCGTGAAGAGGTTATTGAGCAGATAGGCCTCGAGCTGGGCGCGCTCGTTGTCCTCCTTGGAGGCGGCCCGGTCCTCGCCGCCGTTCAAGGGAATGGCCGCGTAATAGATGCCGCGCCAGTTGAACACGACATGGCGCAGCACCTCGAAGGTCCGCCGGATCGTCTCGTCGACATGGATGGCGTGGAACTTCGACAGCACCTCGATGACCGGCCACTCCTGGGCCTCTTTCATCTTCGTCTCGAGCCTGACGAAGCGGTTCATCGGCCGGCTGATCGAGACCAGCAGCAGGCAGATATCGACGAAGATCGCCGCCATCAGCGGCACCCAGTCGCGATCGCCCAGGCCGACGGCAACTTTGTCCGTGCCGCTCGCGGTTTGCGCGCCGGGCTCGAGCGACTGGATGGCGCGCTTCTGCTCGTCTCGGATCTCATCCGCGGAGGGCGGCAGCTTGAATTTCAGCGCGCCGGTCATGGTGGCGAGCAACCGGCTGAAGGCCTCGATGGTCGCCTCCGACCCTTCGACGGCGGCGATGCCGGGCTTCGTCACATCGGGCAGCTGGTCGAGAGCGGCGACGGCGGCGCGCAAGGTGGTCTGGAGCTGTGAATCAGGGCAGGCGAAGGTGCCGCCCTTTTCATCCGAGAAGGTCGTGCGCTCGGCCCGGTCGGCGAAATCGGCCTTGAATTGCTTCAACTGCGGATCGGTGCGGAAGGCGTTGTAGCTCGTCACCGTACGATCGAGCTTGCGGCCGAGCTCGCGCATGAACTCGTTGCGGGTGCCCGTCGCATCGAAGGTCGATGCGTCCTGCATGATGACCTTGGCGAGGTCGGCATCGAGGCCCTTCACGTCGGCCTTCAAGACACCGATGCGCTCCTTGACGAAAGACTCGGCGAAGGAGAAGCGCGTCGCATCCGCTTCACGCAGACGCCGCCGCGGACCATCGCCCGGCCGGCTGTTGGGGCAGGACTTGCCGGTCGAGATTTCCTCTTGCGCCTTCTTCGTCGATACCGTCGACAGGGCGGCGAGCGTGGTGACCAGCTGGGAAAGGCGGGCTTCCGCGCCGTGCAGCGCCGATTGTACCTGCGTCACCGCGCTTTCGGCCGACCGGGAGGCCTCCGACCGGCTTTCCAGGACCTTCCAGTAGAAGCCGAATCCGAAGCCGACGGAGATGGTGGTGAGGAAGATGTAGCCGGCAATGAAGATGAGCTTTATGCCGCCGTTGATGGGGGCAAAAATCTGGTCGAGCAGCCAGATGATCATCAGCATCAGCATGGCGACAGAGAAGGCGATCGCCACCTTGAGCGTCAGATCGACCGAACCCATGTTGGCCTCGATCAGCTCGAGCATGCCGACGTAGGTCGCGATCCAGGAGAGGATGCCGAGGCCGGTGACGAGGAGAATTTTCTTCCAGTCGCCCCGTGGCTTGCGCGAGCGCTTCTCGGGCTCCCGCTCGTCGAAAGCGTCGGCGACGAGGAACGAGGCGCCGGGATCGGGCGCGGTTGTCTTGGATGTGCTCATGACGGCAGCCGGGGCTCCCTACGCCACGAACGGATTTGCGGCTGGCCGGGCGGCGCGCAATTGCCCCGCTCGCTCGATCCCTGCCCCACAACACCGAAACGCGACAGCTACTTGCTTGACGGTTTTTAAGAACGTCCCCCGGTCTGATCCGGCTCTGCTTTTCTTCTCCCAACTTGGCCGATCTTTGGTTCGATAATGGCGCAAGTGGGATGGTGCACAGGGGCGGGAGTAGGCAGCAGGGCAATAGGCACTGGGCTTTAGGCATTGGTGATCCGTACTCGCCGCACGGCCGCGTCCTTACGCACCACTCTCCCTCGTGCCTAAAGCCTAATGCCCAATGCCAATCTTCACGCCAACGCTCCGCCCCACCGCGGCCCGTCGCCGGGCCCGAGAGCATGAATAATCCAGAGGGACGGAGTGGCCGGCCCGTTAGTAATTTCATCGGATGTGGCACGCACCACTCCGTCGTCGTCGAGGGTTTGCCGCCGCCTTGGGTTTCCGGGACCGAGGTCGCAGGTGGAAACCCCTCGCCTACATCCGGGGCGAGAGTAGCCTGGGTCAGGTGTTCCCCATCCCAAGCGGCAGGGAGGCGCCGGATAGCTTATGTCCGGCCTCCTCGACGCTCCCCGTCACCGGCTCACCAGCGCGCGTTCCAGTCCTCTGGGGACGGGGTTGAGCGGAGTATGCGGGTGCGCGCAAGGAGCGGGGATAAGTTCTTTGCAGGCATGGTGAATGGAATGGAAACGCTTGTGGGGAGGAGACATGCGGGCGACCCGCAGGTCGCCCGCGTCGTGGCACATGATGGCGGTCGTGGCGTGCATTCAGACCCGCGGCTGCCCCTCACCCTGCCCTCTCCCCGTACGCTTACGCTACGGGGAGAGGAAGGCGAAGACCGTGCTCACCTCACATGTCAGGGGCGCACCGTGCTTCTTCCTCTCCCCGCTTGCGGGTAGAGGGCAGGGTGAGGGGCGGCCACAAGGGAGGTCGTTGCCAAGATCAGTGCTTGGGGGGAACCGGCCGGTTTCCCGTGGTCACCGCCTCACCGCCAGCAGCTCGATCGTGATCGCCGATGCAGGATCGGCAAAACCATGGACCGCTAGCCCCGTCGAGGCGGGGCCGGGTTTCGCGTAGTAGCCGTTGCGGATGCGCATGTTGGCGTAGAGATCCTCGGCGTCGGATGAGCCGACATAGTGCGTCTGCTGCTTCACGACGTTTGTGAATTCGAGACCCTCGGCGTGCAAGACTTGTGCATGGGCATCCATGATGGCCTTGGTTTGCCCGGGCACGGGACGGCCGGACAGCGTGGAACGTCCGAGCAGCGTCAGATACCGGCCGGCCTGGCGTTTCACGAGGCGGATGCCCTCGGCGGTATCGGCGATCCCGGATCGGACAGGTGCGCCAGAGACTTCGACGATGTCGGCGAGCGCTTGCGTGCCTGAGGGAAGGTCCACCTGTATAGCGGCCCCGGTGTCGTGGCCCAGCGCCTCCGACCATTGGCGTGCCGTGGCTGCCGCGCCGCCATCGCGCCTAACGTAGAGCCGCGCGCTGAGGACACGCGAAGACACAGCGCGCTGCGGCGTTTCGGTCAGCATGCGATGGGCGAAGTCGCTCTCAACACCCTCCGCCGTCCCGTAAACATCGATCTCGACGCGCATGCCTGGATAGTAGAAATGCGGCACGCCGACAGTAACAACGAGCGGCGCGGCGCCGAGCGCCTCGCACAAAACACGCGGCGTCATGGCAAGGTCGGCGGCGTCGCCCACGATGTAGGCGACGAGCTTCGACAGGCGCGACGGCGGCACGTCATGGGGTGTGAACTGGTCCCGGATGTAGCCGGCGACGATCCGGAGCTGCGACTCGAGATCGCCCGGTGCGCGCACATTCACATCGAGATCGAGCGGGCATTGCCCGCAGCTCCAGAACTGCCCGCCATCGATGACGCCGAAAGAGTAGGGCAGCTCGATGCCCATAGCCCAATGCGTGCCGAAGGGGACGAAGCGGCGCGCGCTCACGCGACGCGCTCGATGGCGAGGTCGGAGACGCGGAGGGCGAGCTGAGGCAGAAGCGCCGGCGCCACCAATTGGCTCGCCGGGACCTCGCGAACCGACTCATAACCAGTCTTGCCCGGCTCGCGATGAACGATGATCGTCAGGGATGACGCGAGCAGAACCCAATACTCCCGCACGCCGAAGCTGGCATAGACTTTCGCTTTGGTTCCAAGATCATAGGTTTCGCTGGAATCGGCGACCTCGATGGCGAGCAGCACATCGGCCGGCGGCACGTTGCTCGGTGACTTGCGCGTTGGGAAAATGAGCACGTCGGGCTCGCAGTAAGTCACCTTGTCCAGGCGCCACCCGAGCTCTGTCAGATAGTCCAGCTCATTCGGCAAGCTCTGCCGAAGCCAGCGCGTCAGTGCCAGCTTGATAGCCTCGTGCAACGGCCCCTTCGGCGACATCGGCACCAGCTCCCCGCCGATCAGCTCGACGCGATCGTCCTCTCGCAAAACGCCAGCCGCGAGCATCTGGTCGAGATCTTCAATCGTCCAACGCCAGCGCGGCAGCCCTTCGGCTGCCTGCGTTGTCCCTCGACGATTTCGCACATGCTCGTTCATGGGCGGCAGGTTAGCACGGAAAAGCGCCGAAATCCCTCACTTCTTGAGCTCGATCTCAATGAACGCATACTCGCCCTCGCTCGCGTTGATGACGTCGTGCTCGACGCCTTCGGGGCGGTAATAGGGGGCGCCGGCTTTCATCTCGGCGAAGCTTTCGCCTTGGGCGCTGACGATCTTCAGGCGGCCGTCCATCGTCGGGACGACGACGTAGTCGTGGCCATGCCGATGCCAGCCGGTGTTGTCGCCGGGTTTGGGGAAACGCCAC
>JANNSX010000199.1:0-2363 GCA_031403155.1 Hyphomicrobiaceae bacterium | reverse complement strand
GCGGCGCTGTGGCCCTAAACGGCCAATCGCCCAACGCCGGCGGCGCTCGGCACGTTGGCGGAACTGGAGCAGATCTCCGCCATTGTTCATCGGGAGTTCTTGGCGACACCTTGATACAAGCGTGCGCGTGGTCCGACATACTTTTGTACAGCGCGTGCGCTAACGTTTCAGAGTTAGTTGAGGGAGCCGTCCCTATGACCCAATTGCAGGCCGCCATCGCCGCCACCCGTTTCGGCATGGGCGCACGTCCAGGCGAGATTCGCGCCGCAGCGTCAGACCCGCGCGGCTGGCTGAAGGCGCAGATCATGCCTGCCGCCGGGCTGATGCCTGCCGACGATCTTCTCTCCGCGAAGGAAATCCTCGAAGCACGACAGCAAGCCTACAGCAGGAACGGCGCGCCAAAGAAGGACGCGAACGGCCTGCGTTCCGAGGCGCAACAGATGATACAGAAGCAGGTCCAGCGTGAAACACGCGACGGACTACTGAAGGAAATCGAAGCGCGCGGCCGTCACGCTGCGACGACGCCGAACTCTTTCGCCGAGCGCTGGCATCGTTTCTGGGCCAACCATTTCACCGTTGCTGCCCGCAACGCACAGGTGGTGGGGCTGGTCGGTCCGTTCGAACGCGAGGCAATCCGCGCAAACGTGTTCGGCAGGTTCTCCACGCTCCTCGCCGCCGCCACCTTCCATCCCGGGATGTTGGTCTATCTGGATGCGGTCCGTTCAATTGGGCCGTCGACCAAAGTTGCCGAGCGCGGCGAGGCCGGTCTGAATGAAAACCTAGCTCGCGAAATTCTCGAACTCCACACGATGGGCGTCGGCTCTGGCTACACCCAGGCGGACATCATCGAGTTCGCGAAGGCGCTTACCGGCTGGACCGTCGCCGGTCCGCAAACTGCGCGCCTCGCTGATCTCGGCAAGCAGG
Source organism: Hyphomicrobiaceae bacterium (assembly GCA_031403155.1). Taxonomy (GTDB): domain Bacteria; phylum Pseudomonadota; class Alphaproteobacteria; order Rhizobiales; family Hyphomicrobiaceae; genus JANNSX01. The sequence goes on along the minus strand of JANNSX010000199.1, from coordinate 1,439 downwards.
AGCAGGGCGGTCGCGTCCAACGCGCAAGGCAGCAGGCTGCAGCTGCGCTCGCCGACAAGTACGGCGAGGCCGTCTTTCTTGAAACGCTCCACGAACCTGGCCCTCGCACTGTGCTGCGAAAAACGTACAACGTCTCCGCGCGCGATCAGGCCGCCGCGGTTCTGAACGATCTCGCGTCCCATCCCGCGACTGCGAAACACATCGCGACCAAGCTCGCCCGCCACTTCGTCAGCGACACGCCGCCAGCCTCCGCCGTTGCAAAACTCGAAGCGAGCTTCACGAAGACCGGCGGCGACCTCTCCCTGCTCGCGCGCGCCGTGGTGGACCTTGACGAGGCGTGGAACGAAACATCGCAGAAGTTCAAATCGCCGGAAGAACTCCTCGTCTCCGCGGCCCGCGCTGCCGGGGCGCAAGCAACCTTCGGCGGCGCCCAGCGCGCCGTCTATACGTCGCTTGCCCAACAACCCTTTGGCGCACCATCTCCTGCGGGCTGGCCAGACGATACGACGTCATGGTCCGGCTCCGACGCGATCAAGAAGCGCCTCGAATGGGCCAACGCCGTCTCACGCCGCATGGCGCGGGGCGAAACGCCGAGCGAGTTCCTTGATCGTGCGCTCGGTCAGATCGCCAGCGACAAGACACGCCAGGCGGTCGCTCGCGCCGAAAGCGCAGAGCAGGGCTTCACAATCGCTTTGATGTCTCCTGAATTCCAGCGGAGGTAATGATGATCAATCTCAATCGCCGCCACCTACTGCTCGCAAGCTGTGCAGCCACCCTCATCACGGCGGCGCCTGGCGCGTTCGCAAACACTGGCGCGTCCCAGGGCAGAAAGCTGGTCGTTATCATCCTCCGTGGTGCTATGGACGGCATCGCCGCCCTGCCAAAAACCGACGATCCCGACATCCGTTCACACCGTGGCTCCCTCATTGATGCCAAGGCAATATCGCTCTCCGACGGTTTTGCGCTCCACTCCGCCATGCCGACGCTGGCGGCGATGTATACGTCGAAGGAAGCCGCCTTCGTCCCGTCCATCGCGGGCCCCTATCGCGAACGCTCCCACTTCGAAGCGCAGGACCTGCTCGAATGCGGCGAGATCGCCAAGGTCAGTGCGGACGGATGGCTCAATCGCGCGCTTCAAAAAGCGCCGGGCTCTTACAGCGCCGTATCAATCGGCCCGACCCAACCGCTGATCCTGCGCGGCGCATCCACGAAAACATCGTCCTGGTCACCTACAGTGCTTCCCGAAGCCAGCGACGACACACTCGCCCGCCTTCTCGACCTTTACGAGAACGACCCAATCCTCAAGCCTGCGCTTATCAGCGCGCTTGGCGCTGACTCCGTTGCGGGCGCGATGGAGATGAAAGTCATGGGCGGCGGCCGGGGCAGTCCTGCGCAGTATGTGACCCAACTGGAAGCCGCTGGAAAATTCCTCTCGCAGC
>JANNSX010000198.1:0-9492 GCA_031403155.1 Hyphomicrobiaceae bacterium | reverse complement strand
GACCCTTGGCTCCATTGGCAAGGATCGCCATGGCGGCCAAAATGTCCACGAAGCCGAGCTTGCGGCCGGCGAAGATCGTCCCGCTCGTCACCGAGAATTGGTGATGGCAAGCCTTCGCCTTGCACTTGAACTTGCGGCGCGTGCTGATTTCGTAAGCCTCAAGGCTCCCGCAGCGCGGGCAGACCGGTGCGCCGTCCGTCTCCGGCCAGCGGAGCTTGCGGAACGTGGCATAGGCCCCGTCCTCGCCCATGGCGAACACGGCCTTCAGAGATAGCGTCCGGGCCTTGCTGAGAAGGAGGAAGTGCGTTGCCATGTCATCGTCTCCGATATGTATGTATCGCAGATGGTGACGTAATGCACTGTTGTCAAGGGCAAATGAATCTTATATGATGACAATCATCATCGGAGATATGCATGCCCGACAAGAACGAATGGGAAGCTAAGGCGCAGGGGATTTTGAAGGGGGAGTTGAAACGCCGGGGCGTGACCTATGCCCAGCTCGTGGAAAAACTCGACGAGATCGGAGTCTCAGAGACAGAGCCCAACATCCGCAATAAGCTCGCCCGAGGGAAATTCACAGCGGCGTTTTTTCTGGAATGTCTCAGCGCAATTGGATGCCATACGCTCCGGCTGGAGTCGGACTAGCGATTTTCGTGCTGCTGGCGGTCGCCAGTTCAATCGAGCATCCAGGCGAGCGCCAATGCGGCTATGAGGCCGCCGAGCAGCATGCGTCCGACGCCCTGTATTGTGTGCAGCGCGCTCGCGTTCCGGAAATCCCCGGACTTAAGACCCCTCCACCCGAACCAGAGCCCGAACGGGATAAGTGGCGCCAAGAGAGCGATCTCGAGGCGCAGTGGGCGGTAGCGAATTGGACGTGGTGGACAATGGTCGCCGCGTTTTTCGCGTGTGGCCTGACGGGATGGGGTGTCTGGTATGTGCACAGCACGCTTGAAGCCAACCGAGCCGCTGTGAACCAAGCCATCCGGTCGGCCAACTTGGCTCAAAAAGGACTCGCCCAGAATAGGCGGCACGCCGAACGCGAACTGCGAGCCTACGTCAACTTTGGTATGGGGAATGTCATCGGATTCGAACCCCGTCCCAATACGCTGTTCGATCCGATGGCCCAGATATACATCAAGAACTTCGGGCAGACGCCTGCTTACGATGTGCGGTTTATTCTGACAGCGTCGCGTCTCCCGCTGCCTCTTTTGCCGATCATCCCAAATCATCTGCGCGCAATGATGAAACCCTTTGGCGTCCTCCCGCCAGGTTCCCACATTATCCATCAAGTCACGTTGGGCTATCTTCTCGACGACATTGCCGAGCGCAGAAACGTTGTTCTCGGTACACATGCCATCGTCGTCGTTGGTTGGATCAGCTACTTCGATGCTTTCGACAAATGGCGGTGGACCAGTATTCGAGTCATGCTGAAAGGCAACCCCGGCTTTCATTCCAACCCCCAACTGGATTTGGAAACATGCGACCAAGGCAACCACGCCTCGTAAGACTCTGACCGCCACCACGGCGCGCGCGCCTACGTCACGGCTCCCCTCCTTCGGAAGGGTCGAGCAATCTCCGTCAATCGGCTTGGTGCTCTTGCTACGCAATGCCGATAAAATGCGTCGAGGTGCCGCCGAGCGGGATCGGCAGCTCGAGCCGGTCGAGCGCCGGAAGCAAGCCGTCGAATAGCGCCATGTATTCGAGCGTGAACTGGCCCGCGAAGAAGCCGTCACCGGCATTGTCGATGGCGAGCCGCGCCTGCACGGCCCCAATCCTCTCGTCGCCGCTGCGGAAGACGGCGAGCGCCCGCAGGATCTGATCGGGCTCCGGAATGTCCTCGGCATCATAGATGACGAGATAATCGCCCCGGACGAAACTCATGGCGTAGTTGAGCGCCTTGGGTTTCGTGCGTGGCTGCCGGTCGGGCACAACGATGACCTCGAACTCGGGGCCGAGTTTGAGCTTGCCGACCGCGTCTTGTGTCTCCTTGTCGACGGCCTCGAGAATGATCTTCACATCGAGGCGCGCCTTGGGATAGTTGAGCCGTTTCAGCGCCCGGACGAGGTCCGGCACGATACGCGCCTCCCGGAACAGGGGAACGAGCACGCTGTAGACCGGCAGGCTCGAAACCGGCAGCCGGATCGGCTGATGATCAGCCAAGGGAACCGCCATCGACGCCGCCAATGCCAGAAGCCGCAACAGCACGACGGCCGCGAACATCGCCGCCAGAACGCCGGTCCCGGCGATGACCACCGACTGTGGCGAGACGAGAAGCGCGCCTGCGATCAGCCCAACCACGCCAGCAAGTCCGATCGCCTGCCAGATCCACATCCGCCGGGCGGCCGAAAATGCCGGGTCGAACTTGAGCACGCGATCGACGGCGTCCGTGACGAGGCTGGGACTGACGCGGGACAGTATGGCCCGCCGGATCGCCGCCGGTGAGGCGAGTGCGATCTCGATCTCCGGCCGCCCGGCCAAGTCTTCGGCCTGCCGCCGAATGTCGAGAGGACGCCGCGCGAGCGCATCGAGGACGTAGAGCGTCCCGCGCGGTCCAATCAAAATCGCCATCCGCGGCATTCCCGGGTTTTCGCCAACCGCCAGCTCCAACGGCGGCACCCGTTCCGGCTCGATGACGGAGATCCGAAGCCAGCGCCCCAGCGCCCGCACATAGGCCATGTCGTCGATGCGGCCGTCGTATCGGAGAGCGTCGTGGAGCGCGAGACCCTGCCGGTCCGCCTTGTCGCTCCATTCGGCGATGGCGACGTCGTCCAGGCCGAGCTCATAGAGAAAGCCGTACTCGCGAAGTCGATCCTGGCCCCGGTCGCTCACGCCGCCGCCCCGCAGATCGGCATGGCCCGACACACTCTTGCCCCGATGGCAGCCATCTATCCGATGGCCAATGATGGACCGAGCGGCTAAGCATCGTCCAGAGATTAGCGGGGCGGCGAGGGGCTGGATGGCCGGCACGCGCAGATTGGGATTTGGCAGGGCGGTCCGGTGGCGGGCTGCCGCTGTGCTGGCCTTGCTCGCCGCCACATCCGGAACTCCTGCCGCCGCTCAGACCGCCCTGGAGGCAGGCGACGCCAATCCGGCCCCTGCCGAGGCGCCGGTCACGCGAACCGTCATCCGCTTCCTGACCGACAGCGACTATCCACCGTTTAACTACCTCGACGAGGAAGGGACGCTGACCGGTTTCAATGTGGACGTCGCCCGCAGCATCTGCCTCGAACTCGAGGTATCGTGCGACATCCAGGTCGGCGAATGGAGTAACTTCTTGCCGCAACTCGGGCGCGGCGAGACGGATGCCGTGATCGCGTCGATGGCGGCAACACCGGCGGCGCTTGCCGAGGCCGACTTCACCGAAAGCTACTATGCGACGCCGGCGCGGTTTGCCGTCCGCAAGGACTGGCCGGAGTCCGACGTCACGCCCGAGACGCTCGAATCTCAGCGGGTCGCCGTCGCTGCCGGAACCGCGCACGAGGCCTATCTCGGCCTCTTCTTCCGCGACAGTGTCGTCGTGCCCTTCGAAACGCCGGAGCTGGCGCGGGAGGCCCTCGCCAAAGGTGAAGTCGAGGCACTTTTCGGCGACGCCTTTAGCCTGATGTTCTGGCTCTCGGGCACCTCCTCCAACGCCTGCTGCGAGTTTCGCGGCGGCCCCTTCGCCGACGATCGCTACTTCGGCGGCGGCGTCGGCATTGCGGTCCGCAAGGGTGACCTCGCCATGCGCCAGCTGCTCGAGAAGTCTATTGGCAAGCTCCGCAGGAGCGGCCGGCTCGAGGAGCTCTATCTTAGATACTTCCCGCTCCGGGCCTATTGATCGCGCCGCTTCCTGTCATTGCCGCCAGAGCGGAATGGCAGGAGCAGCGACCAATCGAGACGCCCAGGCTGCTCGCTCTGATACTCGGCAAGGCCGATCGTCATGCCCTCATGCCCGCCTTCGGGCTGATCGGTGTATGTCCCCAACAGCCGGTCCCAGAGGCTCAAGGCGAAGCCGTAGTTGGTGTCGTGCTCGCGCCTCAGGATCGAATGATGAACCCGATGCATGTCGGGCGTGACCAGCACGAGCCTCAGCATGCCGTCGAGCCACCCCGGCAGCCGGACATTGGCGTGGTTGAACATGGCCGTGCCGTTGAGGATCACTTCGAAGAGCAGGACCGCCAGCGGCGAGATGCCGAATAAGAGCACGAGCGCCGATTTGTAGAGCATCGACAGGCCGATCTCGACCGGATGGAAGCGGACGCCGGTTGTGACGTCAAAGTCGCGGTCGGCATGGTGGACGCGGTGCAGCCGCCAGAGCACCGGAACTTTGTGCGACGCCACATGCTGCAGGTAGATGAAGCCGTCGAGCGCGATAATCGAGACCAGCAACTCGAGCCACTGGGGCACGTCCAAAAGGTTAAGAGCTCCTAGCCTTTGCTCCTCGGCATAGATCGCCGCACCCGTCGCGGCGAGCGGGGCGGCGATGATCGAAAGCAACCGGACAAGCGCCATGCCGAGACTGGTCATGACAAGGTTGGTCGGCCATCTCCTGCTCCGCGTCAGGTGCCGAAGCCGCATCGGCCACACCACTTCGAGTCCCGCCATGACGACGAGAACGATCGCGAACGACGCGAAGCGAACGATGCTCTCCGAGCTCAGCGAGGTGAGATCCATGTGTTCGAACGACTCCGATTTCGCATCACAGCATCGCGAATCACCTCGCGTGATTCGTCTCGATCGACTCTCGTAAGCACTTCGCGCAACGTCTCGAATACCGTTTCAAGAGTCGTCGAGTGACTCTCGATGCCGGATTTTGGTCGAAACTGTTGACGCGATGCAACGGATCACGGGGTGAAATCGAAAAATCGCTTGCAATCGACAAACTTCCAGTCGAAATGATCCCACCTTGCGTTTAGTCTCATCTTGTTTCGACTGATTCGGGCACTACGGAGAAAAGAACTATGGCAAAGGCAGTGAAGAAGACGAAAGCTAAGGCCGTGAAGAAGGCCCCCGCTACGAAGAAGAAGGTCGTGAAGCGTCGCGCCGCGGCTGCGAAGGCAGCGTCGGCCGCGAAGAAGAGCGCGCCCAAGAAGAAGAAGGCCACCGCTGTGAAGAAGAAGGCCAAGAAGAAGTAGGGCGGTTTTACCGCCTCCCCACTCGAGATCGGTGAGGCGATCTCGAGTGGTGAGTTCAAAGGGCACACGCCGCCGTAACCGGCATCAGCGTGTGCCCTTTTCTTTTGTGGTATCTGATATTTGTATCCGCCGGCTGATAGATTGCATCAGCACCGATCTCCACCGCGACGCTCATGCTGCGATGCATGATTGCGCGTGCACTTCCGGCTCTTCACGCAGCATGATCGGAGGGACCACCTGAGGTCGCTCTCGATCCGAATGCACTGCCTGAAATCGTATTCGAGAGCTCGGCTCGCAGAGCCGCTCATCGCTCATCGTGCGCCGGCAATGCAAGCCACCGATCTCACATCAGCGCTCGCGCGCGACCGTCTGTTTCTTCAGCTCGGCGATCGCCTTCGCGGGGTTCAAACCCTTCGGGCACGTCTTCGTGCAGTTGAGGATGGTATGGCAGCGATAGAGCTTGAAAGGATCGTCGAGAGCTTCCAAACGCTCCTGCGTCGCCTCGTCGCGGCTATCACTGACCCAGCGATAGGCCTGCAGGAGACTCGCGGGGCCGAGATAACGATCACCGTTCCACCAATAGCTCGGACAGGCCGTCGAGCAGCAGGCGCACAGGATGCATTCATAGAGGCCGTCAAGCTTCTCGCGATCGGGCTTCGATTGGCGCCACTCACTCGTAGGCTCCGCCGACTTGGTTTTTAGCCACGGCTCAATCGCCTTGTGCTGGGCGTAGAAGCCCGTGAGATCGGGAACGAGATCCTTCACGACCGGCAAGTGAGGGAGCGGAAAGATTTTCACCTCCCCCTCGACCTCCTCGATCGCCTTCAGACAGGCGAGCGTATTCTTCCCGTCGATGTTCATGGAACAGGAGCCGCAGATGCCCTCGCGGCAGGAGCGGCGGAACGTCAGCGTCGAATCGGTCTCATTCTTGATCTTGATAAGGGCATCGAGAACCATCGGTCCGCAATCGTCGAGATCGACCTCGTAAGTGTCGATGCGCGGATTGGCATCATCGTCGGGATTCCAACGGTAGATGCGGAACTCCTTGAAGCGGCCGTTGGATTTTCGTTCTGGGAGCGTCCAGGTCTTGCCGGGTCCGTAGGTCGAGTTCTTCGGCAGATTCAGTTGCACCATCTGCGTCTGGTCCAATCATGACATGGCGCGCATCGACCGCGCCGCTCTTAGCCTGCTCCTAGGGTGTTTCCGCTTTTTTGTTGAATCACTCCAACACCCTAGGTCTTAGGTTTGTCGTGCTTCTTATCGGAAAACCGCCTCGCACTTTTCCGGAAGCACTCTACTTGGTCTGTCGTGCATCTTATCGGAAAACCGCCTCGCACTTTTCCGGAAGCACTCTACTTGGTCTGTCGTGCTTCTTATCGGAAAACCGCCTCGCACTTTTCCGGAAGCACTCTCATAGAACGTCGAAACCGGATCGCCTAGATGACCCGAGGCCTGAGGTCATGAGGCCGCAGTCCGAATCAGTCTCGGGAAAAAGCCTTCAGCGCCGCGACATGCCGGGTCAGCTGATCGGCAACGGCAACGCCGCCGTCGATCACCGCCGAGAGCCCACGCCGCTCTGCGAGCAGCAGATTGAGACGCTCCTGGCATTCGCCGAAGCCGTAAAAGGCCTCGTCAGGCGCCTCGATCGCGCCTTGCCGCGCAGCAGTGAGTACTTCGATGACGTTGGCGTGCGCAGAGACACCGAGCCGGCTGACGTCGGCCATCAGCGCCCGGTAGAGCGTCATGCTCTCCTTCTGCGACGGCGAGCCGAGCAAGCCGAACTTAAAGGGGGTCGCCGCGAGCGTCTTGGACCCGCCGCTCTCGCGAATCGCCCGGTTGAGTTTGCGGAGAGCCTCCAGGATGGCGAGGCAATCGGATTCCAGATCGCGCAGCACGAGGGCCGCCTTACGCCCGCACCGGCTCGCACCCGCATCGTCCTCACTGGAAGACCAGGCGAGCGAAGCCAGCGAAGCAATTGTTCCAAGCGCGCCGAGCGCCGGCAGTGCTACCGCCAAAGGATCGGCGCCGACGTGCTGGTGGGCCGCGGCCTTGGCCTCCGGAGCCTGCACGCGCTTGCGGGCGAAAAAAGTCATCGATCAGTCCTGACCGCCGGGATTTTTGCGGGTTCATAGTGCGATTCGAAGAGTGCGACCATGATCGCATCGCCGCCCTCCGGCAATGCCGCACGTGTCGCGCCAAAGCCACGCAAACTTATCCACAGCAGCGTGTTCCGAGTTGCGTTCGCAAGCGACAAACGGAAAACTGACGCAAGTGATTCTTCCCGTATCGTATGCGTCGAGGTGTATCGCGCCGGGTCGTCCCGGCGAGGTGGGGGTGGTTATGTCTCGTGACTATCGAATGGGATCCTTGCCGGTCGCTCCGGCAGCACGCGAGGGGGCGTCTATGGACAGAACAGAGGCACTGAGCACGCTGAGGCGTGAATATCAGTCCGACTATCAAAAAGAGATCAGGGCGGCGCGCGATATGATCGCGGCCGGCGTTCGCATGCTTCAGGGAAGCGAGGGGGGCGTCAACTTTTCAGACAAGGTGACATTCGTCAGCCTTGGCCAGGCCCGCAAGCGCTTCGTCGATTCACTGGGGCCGGCGATCAAGCCGGTGCTCGAGACCTATGCCCGCGAGCTTGAGCGCGAGGCGGCGAGCCTTGGCCTCGACGGTCAAATCACCGGCGACGCGCCGCTGATGGAGAGTCTCCACGATGTGCTGCGCCATCTGCAGCGCGCTGAAGCTCCGCAGCCCGCCCCGCGTATCGCGAATGGCCAGTACGGCCGCGAGCACGGCTAAGTTCGACTTGGGTTGCGGACGGTCAGTGCTGCTCGGTGGCCCGCGGTGTACGGATCCCCCGCGTGACGGCGCATCCCTGGTCGGGTGCGCCGTAATCTTTTTCCTGCTTACCCACCACTCTCAGCCACGTTTGAGCCACACGAATCGGACATTTTGCCGAGCATCTTGAGGGAGATGGCTGATGGCGCGCAACAAGGTACAGTTTCAGAAAGGCCTGTCAGAGGCTGATTTTCTTCGTCTCTACGGCAGCGAAGGCGCCTGCCGCGCGGCGGTATTGGGGTGGCGCTGGCAGGATGGTTTCGAGTGTCCGGCGTGCGGCGAGCGCGGCCATTGTGTACTCGATCGGCGCGCGCTGATCCAGTGTAACGCCTGCCGTACACAGACCTCGCTCACGGCCGGCACGATCTTCGCCAACACGAAGCTGCCGCTCACAATCTGGTTCCGCGCCATGTATCTCCTCACGCAATCGAAGCAGGGCATCTCGTCGGTCGAACTTGCCCGCCGCCTCGGCGTGCGCCAGACCACGGCCTGGGCGATGAAGTCGAAGCTCACGCAGGTGATGCTCGAGCGCGACGCGACGAAGCTCCTCGATGGACGCGTCGAGATGGACGACGCCTACCTCGGCGGCCGGCGCTCTGGCGGCAAGAGCGGCCGCGGCGCGCCGGGGAAGACGCCGTTCGTCGCCGCCGTCGAGACCACCGACGACGGTAAGCCAAAGCGCGTGCAGCTCAGGCGCGTCAAACGGTTCACGAAGACAGCCATCAAGGCACTCGCGGGCCGAACGCTGAAACCTTCGGCCCGCGTCGTCACCGACGGGCTCGGCTGCTTTCACGGGCTCAAGGGATCGGTCGGGAGCCACGACCGGCTGATCGTCGCTCAGCTCGGCCACGCCGAAAAGCTTCCGCAGTTCCAGTGCGTCAATACCGTGCTCGGCAACATCAAGAGCGCGATCACCGGCACCTATCGCGCCGTCCGAAAGCACGCCGACCGCACGCTCGCCGAGTTCGAGTGGCGGTTCAACCGGCGCTACGATCTGGCCGCCATGATCCCGCGGCTCGTCTATGCCGCGACACGAACGCCGCCGATGCCGTATCGGCTGCTAAAGCTGGCTGAGAGTGGTGGGTAAGCAGGTCAAACGAAGGCATGACACCAGGTCCGCTTTCGCCATGTGATCTGGCAATAATGGACGAGATCGCCAAAGCGCGGCGCATCATTGAACACTCGGCCTAATCATGGGCGGCCCGGGGGAGCACGGTGTAATGGAGGTCGCTAGTCCGACAACGGCGGCGGCGGCAGCGCGACTTAAGGCGCGCCAGCGGGAATTTGTCCTGCAAATCGAGCGCGCGGCGCGCGCCGCCTCAGTGGCGGCGGCTGAGGCTGAGGCGCCGAGCGATCCCTGGGATCGCGCTGCCGTTCTCGCTCAAATCGGGCTGTTCGTACTCGCGGTGCTCGGCTGTATCTACTTCATGGGCGCCGTGCTGGTGCCGATCCTCATCGCCTGGGTGGTCGCGACCATCCTCGATCCCGTGACGGACTGGCTCGAGGCGCATGGCGTGCATCGCGGCATCGCCGTAGC
>JANNSX010000197.1:0-5555 GCA_031403155.1 Hyphomicrobiaceae bacterium | reverse complement strand
GGCATGCCTTCGGCATGAAGGCCGGATGAGGGGTCGAGCCAAGCACGAACCATCATTTACATCGTTGCCGCAGCGGAACAGACGGGAGAGTGTCCGTGCTGCTCAACCCCTCTCCCGCCTGCCGGCACCCTCCCCCCACGGGGGAGGGCCGACAGAAGCGATGGGGTGTCGACGCCGCAAGGATCTAAGAAAGGGCATGATCGACCCATCCCGCGTGCGGCAACCTGCTCTAACGCCTGCCGCATTCCATGTTATAGAGGCGCCCCGAACGACGGAGCGCCCATGCCGAAGCCTTGGACCATTCTCGAAGCGCCGCTTTCGACAACACCGGACTCGGCTGGCACGCGCGGGCTCCCAGGTGCGCTCCTGCGAACCGGCCTCGCCACCCGGATTGGCGCGTCGAACGCCGGCGCACTCGCTGCGACCGCCACGCCTCGAGACCTCGCAAAGCGCGTCGGCGCCATGCTCGATAAAGGCGAACGCCCGATCGTTCTCGGCGGTGATTGCAGCGTCGCTCTGGCGGCCATGGCTCTGCGAGGCAGAGGACGTTTCGCGCTCGCCTACATCGATGCGCATTCCGATTTCGCCCATGCGGACAATCTCGAGTCCCAGCCATCGACCGCGCGCAGCGAGGCGGCCCACCTGACCGGCCGGAGCGGAGCCGAGGCACTCTGCCTGGACGACGACACCGCGCTCATCGGTTTCCGTAAAGACGACCCGGCTTTCTATGAGCTGAAGAAAACCCAGCTCCTGCTCTGGCCGATGTTCTGGCTCTACGAGCACGCGCGCGAGGAGCTCGACAAGAGCCTGCTGCGCCGCTTCGACCGGGGGGAGATCGACGGCATCTGGGTGCACCTCGACGCCGACGCGCTCGATCCGGCGCTGATCTCCGCCGTGCCGCATCCGCTTGCCGATGGCCTGACCGGACCGGAGCTCATCGCGATCTTGCGCGTGCTGTTGGGCACCGGCAAAGTCGCCGGCATGAGCATCGCCAATCTCTTGCCTGAACAGGGCTCCGATGGGCGGCAAGTAACCGTCATTGCCGATGTGCTGGCGGAGGCACTCGCGACATGACGGCCCTGCCGCGCTTCGAGGATGCGCGCATTGCCGTCATTGGCCTCGGCTATGTCGGCCTGCCGCTCGCCGTCTACATGGCCCGGCACTTTCCGGTCACCGGCTTCGATATCTCGGCCGCCCGCATCGGCGAGCTGCAGCGCGGCGTCGATCGCACCGGCGAGGTGACGAAGGACGAGTTCGCCGCTGCAAAGTCGCTCACGTTTTCGGCCGACCAAGCCGCGCTCAAGATCGCCAATTTTTTCATCGTCACCGTGCCGACGCCGATCGACGAAGCCAACCGGCCGGACCTCTCCCCGCTCGAGAGCGCAAGCCGGACGGTCGGGGCGGCGCTCAAAGCGGGCGATCTCGTCGTCTACGAAAGCACGGTCTATCCCGGCGCCACCGAAGAGGTCTGCGTGCCGATCCTCGAGGAAATGTCGGGCCTGACTTTCAACAACGATTTCTTCTGCGGCTACAGCCCGGAGCGGATCAATCCGGGCGATCAGAAGCATCGGCTCCCCGACATCCGGAAGATCACCTCCGGCTCGACACCCGAGGCGGCCGAGCGCGTCGACAAAATCTATGCGACCGTCATCACGGCGGGCACTCACAGGGCAAGCTCCATCCGCGTCGCGGAGGCCGCCAAAGTGATCGAGAACATCCAGCGTGACGTCAATATCGCGCTCATCAACGAGCTTGCGGAAGAGCCGCGAGGTGCTGGCGGCGGCGGGGACGAAGTGGAACTTCCACGGCTACACGCCGGGCCTCGTCGGCGGCCATTGCATCGGCGTCGATCCCTACTACCTGACGCACAAAGCGCAATCGATCGGCTTCCATCCCGAAATGATTCTCGCCGGCCGGCGCATCAACGATGGCATGGCGGCCTGGGTGGCGCAGGACGTCGTCAAGGCCATGCTCAAGCGGAAGCAGAGGATCGACACGGCGCGCGTGCTGGTCATGGGCTTCACCTTCAAGGAGAACTGCCCCGACACGCGCAACACGAAGGTGGCCGATCTCGTGAATGAGCTCGGACAGTTCGTCGCCGGAGTCGAGGTTTTCGATCCGCTCGCCGATCGGGCGGAGGCCAAGCGCCACTACGGGATCGAGGTTGTTGGGGAGCAGCCCAAAGGCCCGTTCGATGCCATCGTGCTGGCGGTGAAGCACAAGGTCTTCGCCGACCAGGGCCGCAAGGGCCTCGATGGTCTGCTCGCGCCGGGCGGCCTCGTCTACGACCTGAAGGGCGTGCTCGCGCCCGGCGAAAGCGATCAGCGGTTGTAGAAGATACTCAACAACAAGTTACGGCGATAACGGAATTTTGGGAATTCGGCGGTAACCTCGCGTTAATCGAGGCTGAGCGTCGTTAAGGATTTGGTGCGGAGGGGCAAATGCGCAATAGAACGATGGTGGTATGGATCCTGATACTCGCGATAGCCATCTCGGTGCATGCGGTCACGGCCGCCATGCCGACGATCTGGCTGCATGCGCTGATCTCCGCGATGGTCTCGCTGGTGATCGCGGTGCTCGCGGTCCGCGAGAACGAGACGCCGATCACGTCGGATGCCGGCGTCTATGCGCTCTCCGCAAGCAACGCACATTACATGGGCGTCGTCTGGTCCTGGGCCGCTGTCACTGTCGCGCTGACCTACGGTCTCGTCCTGCAATGGCCGGAGTGGTGGTATTTTGTGTTGCCCTTCGGCGCGGCGGCGATCCTCTGCCTCTGCTTTGCCAACCTGATGACGAAGGGTGCCGAGAATACGACGCCCGAGCGCGCGCTGAAAATCTCGCGGTTCCTCGCCATCGTGCAGATGGTCGGCGCACTCGCGGTGATGGCCGGTCTCATTCTCGGCGGCAAGCTGCCGTTCCTGAGCGGCACGCCGAGCGCTCAGGCCGCTCGCGAGTGGGCTGCGAACGACGTCATCTTCTTCGGTGCGACGGCGCTGTCGGCCATCGGCTTCGCGGCGCTGCGCAGCTACAATCGCGCGCTCGGGGCCGGGCTCGGCGAGCCCGCCGCGGCAGTCTCGAAATAGCATTGCTCTTGTCTCGGCCGCCCGGTCCAAGTAGACCGGCGGCCGATGACCACAACGATTGTCACAGGGCCCCTGAGGCTCGCTGGCGTGATCGCGCTGGCGAGCTTGCCCGTGCTCTGGTGGGCGGCCGATCGCGCCGATCAATTTCTGCATGTCGCGACGTGCGCGGCGGTTTTCGTCGTGGCGGCTGTTGCCGCCTATCTCTTCCGGCATGCGGAGCCCGCGACAGGTCTCGATGCGGCCCGCCGGACGGCTATCCGCTTTTCGCTTCTCATCGGCTTGGTCTACCTCTGGGGTGCCGCGGCCATCCTGGTCTCCTACTACCTCTCCGACTTGAGCTGGTATCACGCTTGGCAGTACCCGATTTACCTCGCCATCCCCGGCCTGATATCGCTCTACGTTGCCCAGCGGCATCGCCGTCCGGCATCGGCGCCTGAGATCACCCGCGATCTCGACATCGGACGATGGATGGCGTGGGCACAGCTCGTCGTGATGTTGGGGGTGATGGTCTACATGTGGTTCTCGCGCGAGGTCGCCATGGGGTTTGCGCGCGAGAACGCCAATTGGGCTGCGGTCAGCATCATGCTTGCCGGCGCGGTTGCGCTCGCCCTCGTCAGCCTCGCGGCCCTCAAGACCGACGGGCGGCTGGGCCGCGGCTGAGGCGTAATCGCTAAGGCTGCGCCGCGACCTGCGTCGACTTACGCTCCGGCAGCGGTATCTCCGCCAACACCGGAGCCGATCGCACCATCAGCGCCGGGGCCTCCCAGGCGAGCACGCTCGTGCAATCCTTCGGCAGCGCGGCGACAGTCGTCACGCGGGGTTTCGCGGGCTTGGCCGGCTTTTTGTTCGGGTCCGGCGCCGGCTTCGGCTTCTCGGGCTTTGGCGGACGGCTGACGAGCTTCAACCAGTCGTCGAGCTGCTTGCCGCAACCGTCTTCTGCCGGGGGCGGTGCCTGCGGCACGCACCCCTTCGTCCCCTTCGGGCAGGCGAGCCGGACGTGGAAATGATAATTGTGCCCCCACATCGGGCGGACCTTGCTCAGCCAGGCGCGGTCCTCCTTCGGCGCGATATCGCAGAGCGCCTTCTTCACTGCCGGATGCACCAGGATGCGCTCGACCTCGCCATAGGAGGCGGCGCGTCGCAGCACACGAAAGTAGCCTTCCTTCCAATCGGCCTTGATGACGCGGGTATCGCTCGGGCTCGCGAGCGGCATCGGCTCCTTGAACTCGCGCTCGGTCCAGCTCATGCGCTCTTCGGGCATCGCCATGTACCAGATGTCGGCATCGAGGCCGGTTTGGTGGCTCGCGTGACCCGTCAGCATCGGACCGCCGCGGGGTTGCGACATGTCGCCGATGAGGAGCCCCGGCCAATTCTCCTTGGCCTTGAGGTCACCGGCGAAGCGCTCGAGGAATTCCACGAGCACCGGCAGGCCCCAATTGCGATTGCGCGACAGCCGCATCGCCTGCCAGGCCGGACCATCGATCGGCAGCATGGTGCCGCCGGCCATGCAGCCCTTCGCATAGGAGCCGATGGCGCGCGCATCGAGCTTGGCAGGCGCCAGCACGAAACCGAACTGGTGCTTGGCGGCAATCGGATCGTCCTCGGCACGGGCCGGCAAATCGGCAATGCCGAGCAGAGCCAGCAACACGAGGCCGCACGCACCGAACGCCTGCACTCTCCGGTTTAAGCCGACCATGAATTTACTTAACATGTGCAGCACGAGCCCGGAACCCCACGATCCTGTTACTGGCGACCTGCGGCGATGTCCTCCGACAGCTTCCGCCGCTCGTCGGCGATCCGCATTTGGGCGAGCACGGCATCGATGACGAGCCCAGTGCGCTGGAAGAGCTCCGAGCCGCGGCGGTAGTCGGCTTCCGCATAGAAATCGCAGCGCCCGGCCTCGTAAAGCTCGATGCAGGTCGAGGGATCGCGCTCCGCCCCGTGCACGGCGATGGCGTGGCCACCGTTCTTGCGCATCACCGCCATCGAGGGGACATCGGTATCGCCGTCGCCGAAATAGATCATGTTGGCGAAGGGGATCGGCCGGTCGGCCTCGGGCATGTGATGATTGATGCTCTTCGACTGGTCCTCGATGCCCTTGTTGATGCGGAAGAGGTACTGCGTCTTGCCGGTGTCGGTGATGACGCGCTTCGGGTACGGGAGATCGTAGGCGTCGAAGAAGTATTCGGACGCGAAGACATTGTGGAAGCGGCCGTAGATCGGCGTCCCCTCGATGATCTCCTTCAGGCCCGACGATACGAGGTAGTGGCGGATCTCGACAGGCAGCTCGGCGCGGAGGCGAATGTATTCCTCGATCGCCTCGAACCATTCGATGACGCCCTCGAACAGCCCGACGCTCTTGCCCTGCGCGACGAGCTGGGCGCGATCGATCCGCACGCCCTTGGCCTTTGCCTTCTTGTACATGAGGTGCATGTAGGTGATGAGGCCGTCTGCCTCCTCGCGGCGCGCCAC
>JANNSX010000196.1:0-2069 GCA_031403155.1 Hyphomicrobiaceae bacterium | reverse complement strand
CAAGGCGGCCGTCTTGACCCTTGCACTATTGTCTGTGGTCGCAGCGCTAGTGTTCCGGTTCCGACATTTGCTTCCCTTTGCAGCACGGTTGCGAGCAAATGTCGGAACCAGAAGGAACACTAGAAGATCAATGGTTCTAGTGGCCTGAATCTCCTAAAGCGAGGGATACAGGGTCTTCAGCTTTACACGGGCGTGGACGGACGTGAAGCGCCAGATGGCCTTGGCGTTGTGGGTGTTGCGGCGCTTGCGCCACGCATCGACTTCCGTCTTTAGCTTGGCGGCGTCTGGGATGCGGCGGGCGAGGCATTGGCTGGACAGGACGGCCAACTCTGACTCGGCCAGATTGAGCCAGCTGCCGTGTTTGGGCGTGTAGTGCCATTCGAAGCGCTCGATGATCCGGCGCGCCTCGGCCGGCTCGAATGCCTCGTAGAGTGACGCCGGCGTGTGCGTGTTCAGGTTGTCCTGGACCAGCACGATTTTCGCGGCCTTCGGGAAGTGGACGTCGGCGAGATCGCGCTGGATCTTCGCGTAGTCCATGGCCGTGCGGCGGCCGGTGACCTCGACATGACGCCAGCCTTCGAGCGGCGCGAACAGCATGAAGAGATTGGCGGTGCCGTTGCGTTTGTACTCGTAATCGTGGCGCGCGGGCTGTCCCGGCCGCATCGGCTCGGGCGTGCGCGTCTCGGCGACCAGCTGCTTGGAGGTCTCGTCGAGACAGACCAGCGGGCGCGCCGGATCGTGCGGCCGCGTGTAGACGTCGAGCACGTCCTCCATCGCGGCGACGAAGGCCGCGTTGGCTTTCGGCGGGATCACCCAGTAGTCGGTCAGGTGCGGTTTGAGTTCGTTTTTTTTAGTGTTCGACCGACCGTATTGAAGTGCGCCGCCGGGACGATCCGGCGCTCGACGACGTGCTCCGCCAAGAGGCGGATGGTCCAGCGCGCGTGACCAGGCGGCGGCTCGGAGCAGGCCAGCGCCGTCAACTTCGCCTGCGCCTCGCCATCGAAGATCGCCGGAACCGGCGGCGTTTCGCGCTTCTTGCGCGTCAGCACCGCGTCGAGCCCCTTGGTCACGAACGTCTCGCGCACGCGCGACACCATGGTCGGGTTGGTGTCCAGCGCCTCGACGATCTCGGCATCGAGCCACCCCGGCCCGCCCTCGGCCTGATCCGCCTTCAGCAGGATGCGTGCCTTCAGGATCGTCTTTGCCGGCGACTTGCCCTTGGAGATCAGCACACTCAGTCGCTCGCGCTCGGCGGCGTTCAGTTCGACAATGAATTTCTTGGCTGGCATCGCGTTCCACCCTGTCGGTTGCGTTCCCGACAGGGTAAGAATCAGTGTTCGCGACGAATGCACATGAGTCAAATTAGCCGATGCGAGCCACTAGTCTAAACTGGTCGAAAATCAATTTCAAGCCGAAGGTGCATGTTGAAGGAGAAACGAGCGATCCTGATCGCAGGTCCGACCGCCTCGGGCAAGTCGGCGCTCGCCATTGCCCTGGCCGAGCGGCTCGGCGGGGTCGTGATCAATGCCGACTCGATGCAGGTCTATGCCGAGCTGCGGATACTGACCGCGCGGCCGACGCCCGAGGAGGAGGCGCGCGTGCCGCACCGACTCTATGGCCACGTCCCCGCGCGCGAAGCCTATTCGGTTGCGCGGTATGTCGATGATGCACGGCGCGTGCTCCGCGAGATCTGGGACGCGGGTCGGGTGCCGATCGTCGTCGGCGGTACTGGCCTCTACATCAAGGCGCTACTGGATGGGTTATCGCCGGTTCCGCTGATCCCCGAAGAGATCCGAAAACACTGGCGTGCGGAGGGCGAACGGTTGCCACCGGCAGCACTACATGCCGCGCTTGCCGCCAGAGATGCCGGGATGGCCGAGCGTCTTGCCCCCGCAGACATTCAGAGGATCGTGCGGGCCTTGGAGGTTCTGGACGCCACCGGCCGCTCGCTGGCTGACTGGCGCCGGCAACCCGGCGTTCCCGTCATGAGCAACGCTGAGACGGTCCGGCTGCGGGTGTGTGTCGAACGGGCGATCCTGCATCAGCGCTGCAACGACCGCTTCGAGACG
>JANNSX010000195.1:0-1657 GCA_031403155.1 Hyphomicrobiaceae bacterium | reverse complement strand
CGTCGCTCAGCAGCTTGAAATAGCCGACGATAACGCCCCAGAACGTGTAAATACCAACCGCCATGACGAGCGCCTGGCGCGTGTCGGCGCTCGCCTGAGGGGAGGGTCGCGTGGCTTCGGTCATGATCGGGGCGAGCTATGCACTCGACACTGCCAATCGATCAAGAGTGGGATCGCAGATGCCGCACGCGCCCGTGGAATACTGACAATGTCGCAATGGCCAGGAAATCCACGCGTCCTTTCCTCCCCCTTGCTATGGGGGAGGACTGTTCGCCTTGGGTTTAGCGGCAAGCTAAACCCTTAGGCGAACATAGGTGGGGGTGCTGGTTCCCCATCGGCGATGCTGATGCCATCCAGATTTCTATTGCCTTGCATGCTCGTGCCTTCGTGAGGCGATTCGCGCGGCCCACAAACACCCCCACCTTGGCGCGCCTAAGGACTTACGCGCTTCGCACGTAAGCCCAAGGCGCGCGGTCCTCCCCCATAAAAAGGCGGAGGAAAGACACCGGGAGTGATGTGCTTGATCGCTACTCGAACGCCGGCCCGAACTTGTTCGAGCGCGGGAAGCCCTTGGGCGCGATGAGGCCCGATTGCGCGCGCTGGCCGGCCCAGTCCTTCACGTCAGCCCAGGAGAGCGTGAAGGTACGGCCCGCCGCGTCGAGCCAGGTGAGGCCGTCCTTCTTGGCGAACACCCGTGCGTCGGAAATGCCGCCATCCTTGTACTTCTGCAGGCGGATGCCCTTACCGCGCGTCATTTCGTTGACCTCGGTGAGCGGGAAGATGACGAGCTTCCGGTTCTCGCCGATGACGGCGACCATATCGCCCGCCGCCGGCACGCAGATGGCTGCCTCCTCGGGCTCGCTCAAGTTCAGCACCTGCTTGCCCTTGCGGGTGAGCGCCACCACCTCGGCCTCGGGAACGATGAACCCGTTGGCCGTCGTCGAGGCGACCAGCAGCTTGCGGTCGGGATCATGCACGAATGACCCGACGATGTCGTGATTGTCTTCCAGATCGACCAGCAGCCGCAGCGGCTCGCCATGGCCGCGGCCACCGGGCAAGCTCGCGCAATCGAGCGTGAAGAACTTTCCGTTGGTCGCGAACAGCACGAGCTTGTCGGTGGTCTGCGCATGGATCGCGCGCTTCAGGCTGTCGCCCTGCTTGAAGTCGAGCTTGCCCAGATCCTCCTGATGACCTTTGAGCGCGCGGATCCAGCCCTTCTCGGAGAGGATCACCGTGATCGGCTCCTTCTCGACGAGTGCCTCATCGAGATCGCCATCGATCTCGGGCGCGTCCGCCAGCACCGAGCGCCGCTTGCCCTCGGGCGTGCCCTTGCCGAACTTCTCGCGGACAGCCTTTACCTCATCCGAGATCTTCTCCCACTGCTTCTCGTCCGATTTGAGCAACGCCTTGAGCGCTCCCTGCTCTTTGGAGAGATCGTCGTGCTCGCGCCGGATCTCGATCTCCTGCAACTTATTCAGCGCCCGGAGCCGCATGTTGAGGATGGCGTCGGTCTGCACCTCGGTCAGCTTGAAGCGGTCCATCAGGCGCTGCTTGGGTTCGTCCTCGAAGCGGATGATGCGGATCACCTCGTCGAGGTTCAGGTTGGCCGAGATCGCCCGGCGGCTCGAGGTGCTGGCCGGTTACCTGATCGCCTATC
>JANNSX010000194.1:0-6598 GCA_031403155.1 Hyphomicrobiaceae bacterium | reverse complement strand
TCCACTTCCGCCTGCCGGCTCGTCGGCATGGCCGCGATCGGTAACGCCGCACAGGCCGAGCAGAACGAGAACGGCGATTTCGAATCCCCTTCGCGGCATGCGGATCATTCCAGCCATGTCCGTCCAACATCACGATTTGCCGGGTTGATCAAGGCCCGAGCATGATGGCTTCCCAAGGGCCCCTGATTTGGCGGACGCCAACATCCTGGCTTTGTCAGGGACGCACAACTTTGTTAGGTAGGGTCCGTCAACCATTGTCCGCCCGCGAGGGGTTTGGCTCCTGCCAGGGGCCGGACGAGGCGGCAGGTCTGTAGGACTATGCTCCGGGGTACAACTTCATGACCGCCAAGAAGCCAGTTGTCATCGTCACACGCAAGCTGCCGGATGCGGTCGAGACCCGCATGCGCGAGCTTTTCGATACACGCCTCAACATCGACGACCGGCCGATGTCGCAGGCGCAACTCGTCGAGGTGGTCAAACTGGCGGATGTGCTTGTGCCGACGGTGACCGACCGGATCGACCGCAGCATTCTCTCTCAGTCGGGGCCCCAACTTAAGCTTGTCGCCAATTTCGGCACCGGCGTCGACAACATCGACCTCGATACGGCCCGCAACCGGGGCATCATCGTCACCAACACGCCGGGTGTCCTTACCGAGGACACGGCCGACATGACCATGGCGCTGATCCTTGCGGTTCCGCGACGCTTGGCCGAGGGGGCGGCTTTTCTCAAGAGTCCCAAGGCCCAATGGCAAGGCTGGTCGCCGACCTGGATGCTCGGTCATCGTATCTGGGGCAAACGCCTCGGTATTATCGGCATGGGCCGGATTGGCGGGGCGGTGGCTCGCCGGGCCAAGGCCTTCGGCTTGCAGATCCACTATCACAACCGCCGCCGGGTTGCCGAAGACATCGAGCGCGAACTCGAGGCGACGTATTGGGACAGCCTCGACCAGATGCTGGCGCGCATGGACATCGTCTCGGTCAATTGCCCGCATACACCGGCGACGTTTCATCTTCTCTCAGCACGCCGTCTGAAGCTATTGAAGCCGTCCGCTTACGTGGTGAATACGGCGCGCGGCGAAGTGATCGACGAGAATGCGCTGGCCCGCATGATCGAGGCGGGCGAGATCGCGGGCGCCGGCCTCGACGTGTTCGAGCACGAGCCCGCCGTCAATCCGAAGCTGCTCGCCAGCCAGAATGTCGTCGTGCTGCCGCATATGGGATCGGCGACGGTGGAAGGCCGGGTCGATATGGGCGAGAAGGTCATCGTCAACATCAAGACCTTCATGGACGGCCATGCGCCCCCCGATCGCGTGCACCCGGCAATGTTCTGAACCCGGGGCGAGAAAAAAGCCCGGCGGGGGCGCCGGGCTTCAAATCTCGACAATGCAGCGACGCCGCGTTGGGGCGTGGGGTTCCGGCTGATCGTCAGGCGGGCTGCAGGTCGACAGCCTTGTCACCCTTGCCGCGCGGATCGGGTTGCGTCTCGAAGCTGATGCGCTGACCCTCATTCAGGCTCTTCAGTCCCGATCGCTCAACAGCGGTGATGTGCACGAACACATCCTTGCCACCTCCGTCCGGGCTGATGAAGCCGTAGCCTTTGGTCGTGTTGAAGAACTTCACGGTTCCGTTCTGGCGCATGAGGATGAGCTCCTTCCCCTAGCCAATTGCAAGACAACCCCGGTGTGCGACCACACCAGGGCGGATGTAGGCAGTCATGTCAGAGGTCGGGGAAATCGATTGCACCGCCGACAGGAGATGGTCTGGAGAGCGGTGCGCAATTCGCGAGAGCGGATGTGCCGTCAAAGCTCTATGCCGTCTGTTATGCCTGTCCATCGCGGAAGTCAGTCTCCGCCGGGTCCGATGGGCCGCCCGTATGTGGAACTATGTCGCAGTCAACGTGCACTGACAAGAGTTCTGTTGTTCCAATTGGAGAAAAGCTCACTAACTTCTACTGTGCACTGCAAGGTCAAGTATTGTTGGGTTGCGGCCATTCAAGGGGTTATCAGGGTCCCAACGAACCTCCAGTTGATCGAACCGGGTGTCGCGGGCGTCATAGAGGAGGAGCCGGCCGGTCATCGAGCGGCCGATGCCCATGATTTCTTTGAGAATTTCCTGAGCCATCAGTGTGCCGACGACGCCGGCGACCGCGCCGAGGATCCCGACCTCCGAGCAATTGGGAACGAGACCGGGCGGTGGCGGCTCGGGGAACAGACATCGGTAGTTCGGTCTCGGCGTTCCGGTCTCGTCGGTCTCGAAAGCCCGGAACGTCGTCAGATGGCCATCGAAGGGGCCAAGCGCGCCGAACACGAGTGGCTTCTTTGCGAAGTAGCAGGCGTCGTTGACGAGATAGCGGGTCGCGAAGTTGTCCGAACCATCCGCGACCAGGTCGTATTGGCCGACGATCTCCATGGCGTTAGCCGCGGTCAGACGTTCTGGGTAGGCGACAACCTCGACATGCGGATTGAGCCGGCCGACCGCCTCGCGGGCGCTCTCCACCTTGAGGCGCCCAACGTCAGGCGTGCGGTGGATGACCTGACGCTGTAGGTTGTCGAGCGAGACGGTGTCGTCGTCGATCAGGCCGATTGTGCCGATGCCGGCCGCCGCGAGATACAGGGCAAGCGGCGAGCCGAGCCCGCCAGCGCCGATGATCAAGACCCTCGCCGCTTTGAGCTTCTGCTGACCCTGGCCGCCGACGTCATGGAGGACCAAATGGCGCTTGTACCGGTCGATTTCCGCTTTCGAGAACTGCATTGGGCGAGCTTACACCCCGAATACCCCCGTGTGCCAGTTTGTCTACCGCGCCAGGGTTGGTTGCTGCGCCCGGCCGGGCCGGGGTAAAGGTGTCGCGGATCACTAGGGTGTTGCCGTTTTTCGTTTTATCACTTCAACACCCTAATTCCTTGGTTTGTCGTGCTTCTTTTCGGAAAACCGCTTCGCACTTTTCCGGAAGCACTCTAAGCAAACCCATTCCACTTGTCCGGCGTAGGGCAGAACAACGACGGAGCTTTCAATGAGCGGATCGCGCCAGCCCCGGCCACGGCCGCTGTCGCCCCATCTTCAGATCTACCGGCCCGAGATCAACATGGTGATGTCGATCGTGCATCGCATCACGGGGGCTGCGCTGTTTCTCGGCACGGTACTGCTGGTCTGGTGGCTCTGGGCTGCAGCCTCCGGGCCAGCCTACTTCGACTATGTCAACGGCTTGTGGTCGAGCTTCCTCGGCCGGGCCGTGCTGCTCGGTTACACCTGGGCGCTCATTCACCATGCGCTCGGCGGCGTCCGGCATCTGATCTGGGATACCGGCCGCTCGCTCGATATCGAATCGGTCGATCGATTGAGCTGGATGACGGTGCTCGGTTCGGCGGCGCTGACGATGGTGGTCTGGGTCGCGGGCTATTGGATGAAGGGAGCGCTCTGAGATGGCGGCGCATTCGGGTTCTCGTCATTTTATGTGGCAGCGGCTGACGGCTGTATTGCTCTTACCCCTCACGCTGTTTCTTGTTCTGCTCTTGGTCTCACTCGTCGGTGCCGACTATCAGACGGCGCGGGTGCGGCTCACGATGCCGGTCGTCTGGTTGCCTCTGCTGGCGCTCGTGCTCGTTGGCGTCTGGCACATGTGGCTCGGCATGCAGGTTATCATCGACGACTACCTGAAGGAGGGTGCGAGATCCGTAGCGCTCCTCCTGTCGACAGTGTTCTGCGCGGCGATGGCCCTCTGCGCCGTCTATGCGATCTATCAATTGAGCTTCGGAGCCTGAACCGATGGCTGGCAATCCCAAGAGCGCAGCCCCCGCCGTGAACGGCCGCGCCTATCCGATCGTCCGCCACAGCTACGATGTCGTCGTCGTAGGCGCGGGTGGCGCTGGATTGCGTGCGACGCTCGGCGCAAGCCAGGCCGGGCTCAAAACGGCCTGCATCACAAAGGTCTTTCCGACGCGTTCGCACACGGTGGCGGCGCAAGGCGGCATCGCCGCGGCGCTGGGCAACATGGGCCCGGACGACTGGCGCTGGCACCTGTACGACACCGTCAAGGGCTCGGACTGGCTCGGCGATCAGGATGCCATCGAGTATCTATGCCGGAACGCGCCGGCCGCCGTCTACGAGCTCGAGCATTTCGGTCTGCCCTTCAGCCGCACCGAGGATGGCAAGATCTACCAGCGGCCCTTCGGCGGCATGACGACGAAATTCGGCGAGGGACCGCCGGCACAGCGCACCTGCGCGGCCGCCGACCGGACCGGTCATGCGATGCTCCACACGCTCTATGGCCAGTCGTTGCGCTACGACACGCAATTCTTCATCGAGTATTTCGCGCTCGACCTCATCATGGATCGGGAGGGGGCCTGCCAGGGTGTCGTCGCGCTCTGCCAGGAGGACGGGTCACTGCACCTGTTCCAGGCCAAGACCACCATACTCGCCACCGGCGGTTACGGTCGCGCCTACTTCACCTGCACCTCCGCCCACACCTGCACCGGCGACGGCAACGCCATGGTGTTGCGCGCTGGCCTGCCACTCCAGGATATGGAGTTCGTGCAGTTTCATCCGACGGGGGTCTATGGCGCGGGCGTGCTCATCACCGAGGGCGCGCGCGGCGAGGGCGGCTATCTGACCAACGCCGAGGGTGAGCGCTTCATGGAGCGCTATGCCCCGCACGCCAAGGATCTCGCCTCGCGCGATGTCGTCTCGCGCTCGATAACCATCGAGATCAAAGAGGGACGCGGTGTCGGCAAGGAGAAGGATCACATCTTCCTGCACCTCGATCATCTCGATCCCAAGGTGCTGGCCGAGCGGCTGCCGGGCATTACGGAGTCCGCGAAGATTTTCGCCGGTGTCGATCTGCGCCGTCAGCCGATCCCGGTGCTGCCGACCGTCCACTACAACATGGGCGGCATCCCCACGAACTATTGGGGCGAGGTGATCCGTGGCGATGCGGGTGATCCGGAGCGGATCGTGCCGGGCCTGATGGCGGTCGGTGAGGCCGCCTGCGTGTCGGTCCACGGCGCCAACCGGCTCGGCTCGAACTCACTCATCGACCTGGTCGTGTTCGGCCGGGCCGCGGCACAGCGGGCCGCCGAGACGGTGGACAAGGCGAAGGGCATGCCGGACCTGCCTGATAGCACCGCCGATGCGGCGCTCGCGCGGCTCGACCACTTCCGTCATGCGAAAGGCGGCACGCGCACGGCCGAGCTGCGTCTCAAAATGCAGAAGACAATGCAGACGAACTGCGCCGTGTTCCGCGACGGTGCTATGCTGGCCGAGGGCGATCAGCGGATCCGCGAGGTCTGGAAGGGTGGCTCCGACATCGCCGTGTCGGACCGCTCACTGATCTGGAACTCCGATCTCATCGAGACGCTCGAGTATGACAACCTCATAGCCCAGGCCGCGGTGACCGTGGCCGGTGCGCTCAATCGGAAAGAGAGCCGTGGCGCTCACGCCCGCGAGGACTATCCCGATCGCGA
Source organism: Hyphomicrobiaceae bacterium (assembly GCA_031403155.1). GTDB lineage: Bacteria > Pseudomonadota > Alphaproteobacteria > Rhizobiales > Hyphomicrobiaceae > JANNSX01. The sequence goes on along the minus strand of JANNSX010000194.1, from coordinate 1,142 downwards.
CGACAAGAACTGGATGATCCACACGCTGGCGTGGGCGGATGGTGCATCGTCGCAGGTCCGCCTCGGCAGTCGCCCAGTCGTCACCCGCACGCTGACAAACGAGGTGAGCTACATTGCGCCGAAAGCCAGGGTCTACTGAGGAACCGGGGAACAAGGGGCGTAAGCTTCGATGGGCGGTTTCGCTCGCCCTTCTCGCGGGTGTATTGGGCTTCGCGGCCTCACAGAATGTATCGACGGACCTCACCGGCGAGGACCGTGTATACGCGGAGCGCATCCTGACGGCAGCTGGCTATGGCGAACCGCGCAAGAACCTGGGCGATATCGATGACTTCGAGAGTCAGATACGCGCCATCGTTGCGGTTCAGGATGCGGTGCTCACCGTTGCGCCGGGAAACGAAGGCCTCGCTCTCGGTCAGGAGCGGGAACCGAAAGATGTGTTCGAGGCACGAAGCGGTCTGTGCTTCGACCGAAGCCGGGCCATCGAGAAGCTACTCACATTTCTTGGGCTGGAGGTTCGCCACGTCGCCATCTATGCGACGACCGAGCGCTCGACGCTTGCGGCGATCGTTACACCTGAGAATTCTTCTCATGCCGTTACCGAGGCCCTGACCGACAGGGGCTGGTTGCTGATCGACTCGAACGCCAGATGGATCGGTCTCAGCGCCGATCGCCAACCTGTGTCAGTTGCAGGGCTGCGGAGCCGGGTGGATCGCGCTGGTGGATGGGCCGCCGACAGCAAGTCGCCGATCAACCGGATCTTCGTTGAAGACCACACCTACATCTACGGCCTCTACTCCCGCCACGGCCGCTTCTATCCTCCCTTCACGCCCTTTCCGGACGTGAACTATCGCCAGCTCCTCGGCAACATTTGAGGAGAGGGAGGCGTCTTCGACCAGCAAAAAAGATTACGGCGCACCCGACCAGGGATGCGCCGTCACGCGGGGGATCCGTACACCGCGGGCCACCGAGCAGCACTGACCGTCCGCAACCCAAGTCGAACTTAGTCGTACTGAGTCACTTTGCCATGGTCTGCATCTGCAGGGAATCAGCGATTGAGCTGATTCCTTTTGCGGGAGGCAGCGATGGGCAGACAGCAACCTCGCGATGGCGAGGAACGGTTCTGTGCGTATCTGGACGGGCTT
>JANNSX010000193.1:0-11995 GCA_031403155.1 Hyphomicrobiaceae bacterium | reverse complement strand
CTCTCCTGCACGATCCAAAATATCACCGCCCCTCGTCACCAACGAGCGGCCTTGCAAACCCGCGACCAGCATCGTTGACTTGGGACATCAGAACCTACGCGTGACCGGCAGGTCGCCCGCTTCGCGATACATGATGGTGGTCGTGGTGCGCGTTCGGACTCGCGGCCGCCCCTCAACCTCCCCTCTCCCCGTACGCTTCGCTACGGGGAGAGGAAAGCCGCAGCCGTGCCCGCTTCACTTGTCAGGCACGCACCGTGTTCCCGCCTCTCCCCTCTTGCGGGGAGAGGGTAGGGTGAGGGGTGGCCATAAGGGAGGTCGTTGCCAAGATCTCCGAGCGAGGGTGACCTGCCGGTCGCCCGTACGCAACGCACTCTGTGCGTCCCTCACGTTAGCGTGGCACGGTCTCTCGACCGTAGGGGCGACCGGCGGTCGCCCGCTCTGCTCGGCGAACAAAAGGGTGCCATGCCCGACCTGTCACGCAGGTCCCTCCCCACCGTCACGGCCGCGAAGGCGGCCGCCCAGACAAGCCAGCGAGGATGCTCGACCCGTTAGCTCGGGAAGCCGATGCATCCGGCAGTTTTCTTGGTTTCAGCCTCAGTCTCGCTTTGCGCGGAAGACGTGAGGTCACGCCCAGCCTGGCATGGCTAGGCGGCCGCCTTCGCGGCCGTGACGGGGGTGGTTAAGCCGTCGCTTCTGCAAAACCTTGTCGGCCTTCGACAATCTGGAATGCCGCACCCGTGATCCTCTCATACATGATCAGATTGGCTCCCTGAAGCCACCACTCGAACTGCGGTAAGTCAGGCGAATGAACAGCATTGCGTGAGAACTGTTCACGAGTCCAATCCTGATTATCGAACAACGGATCGCTTTGGGCGAGGGCACGCATGATGCGAGCAGACTGTCGGGAGCAGTACACTGAGCTTCCATCATTGGCAATGTCGGCGCCCAGAATGACTTTTCCATCCGCGCACGCAACGGTAGCCAAACCTGCCTTGGCGAGTTCGATCCGTTGCGGAGAGGTGTAGCCACCATCCGTGGGCGCCATGATGCCGTTCAGCAAGAACGCATCATTTTGTGCTCTCAACGAAATCACACATTGCTCTAGGCGTGGGCCATCCAAGTCGGAGTGGTCCCCCGCCATTACGAAGTTCGCTTGCTCGCGTGTGAACTCGACGAAAACAAGGACAACGCTAGCTTGGCGCCCCTTCTTCTCTTGCACTTTTGTCAAATGAAGATGGTGAAGTCCAAGGGCATTTAGAGCGAAATCCTTGTTCCACCACTTGTTGCCAATGAAGCGACCAGATTCGTCGTATCTGTCTGGTCTATAGCCCCGGAATCGGATTTGTCTCGACAGCCTTTGATTTAAGTCTTGACCTTCGCCTATCTCGTTGGCGATGAAATTTATCTGCTCCCTATGCATCTGCGCCGCGTCGCAATCCCAGAAGCCTGGCGCATGGACGACCCGTCGGCGTCGTGGGATCACAAACCGATGAGCATAGTTTACATAGATCCTTATGATGGACGAGAAGGCCAGCATGCGTAGCTTGTCGCGGTGCGCTTCTTTCTGGCACGGGATTTCTGTCACGACTTCGTCGCGTAGGCGCGAGATTCGGGGTGGCAAGTCGGCAGCCATGGTGCACGGCTCATTGATCGGAACCGTTCGAGCATACAGAGATTCGATCAAGCGTTGAATTGCGGCTGCAATTTGCACCCACAGCACCGAGCACCGGACTTCCCAGGATCAACGAGGCAGTTCCGCTCCTGGTCATCCCCCACCCTTCCCTCCCCGCTCCCGCTCCCCTACCCTTCCCCCATGCCCCGCCCGCTCACCCCCTCCGACGCCACCCTTCCCCCGAGCCATCGCGTGCTCGATGCCAACATCATGGCGGCCGATGTCGATGGGGGGCGGATCGCGGAAAACATTCTGGCCTTCGCGCGGCTGCTGCGGCAGGCGGGGCTGCCGGTCGGGCCGGGGAAGGTGGTGCTGGCGACGCAAGCCGTGCTCGCCGCCGGTATCGAGAACCCGAGGACGCTTTATTGGACGCTACACGCGGTCTTCGTCGGCCGCCGCTCCGAGCACGAGATCTTCAACCAGGCCTTCGTGATGTTCTGGAAGGACCCGGGCTTCCTCGAGCAGATGCTCTCCCTCATGCTGCCGGCGTTCAAGGGCGCCAAGGCCGCCGACGACAAGGCGCTGTCGCGGCGCTTGGCTGAGAGCCTGTTCAAGGGAAGCGAGCGGCAGGCCCCGCCCGAAGGGGAGAAAATCGAGATCGACGCGCGGCTGACCTTCTCCGATCGCGAGATCCTCGCCGCCAAGGATTTCGAGGAGATGAGCGTCGAGGAATTGAGACAAGCCAAGCGCCAGATCGAGCGCATGACGCTGCCCTTCGAGGAGATCATGACGCGGCGCTTTGCTCCCGACACAACCGGGCGCCGGCTCGATCTGCGCCGCATGCTGCGCGCCACCGCCGCGCAAGGCGGCGATCTCGCGAAGCCGCAGTACAAGAAGCGCCGCCGCCGCCGCCCGCCCGTCGTCGTCATCGCCGATATCTCCGGCAGCATGGACACCTACGCCCGCGTGCTGCTGCATTTCCTCTATGGCCTGACGAACGACCGCGATCGCGTTTCGTGCTTTCTCTTCGCAACGCACCTCACCAATGTGACGCGGCTGCTCAAGGGCCGCGACCCCGATCAGGCGATCGGGCGCGTGTCGAAGCAGGTGACCGACTGGGCCGGCGGCACGCGCATCGGGGAAGCGCTCGCCACGTTCAACAAGCGCTGGGCGCGGCGCGTGCTCGGGCAGAACGCACTGGTGCTGCTGTTCACCGACGGGCTCGACCGCGAAGGCGGCGAAGGCATCGAGCCGGAGGTGCGCCGCTTGCGCGCAAATTGCCGGCGATTGGTCTGGCTCAACCCGCTGATGCGCTACGACCGCTATCAGCCGCTGGCCTCCGGTGCGGCGGCGCTCGCTGGCCACGCGAGCGAGATGCGCAGTTGCCACAATCTGGCGAGCCTTGCTGATCTGGCGCGGGCCTTGTCGGCGGATCGCGGACGCAGGAGCGAGTAGCGAATAGCGAATAGCGAATAGCTAATAGTGTGTCGTTCGACTCGTCCCTATTCGCTACTCGCTATTCACTGCTCAATGCCCGAGGATCTGGCTCAGGAACAGCTTCGTGCGGTCGGACTTGGGGTTGGCGAAAAAGTCCTTGGGCGGCGCCTGCTCGACGATCTCGCCCTTGTCCATGAAGACGACGCGGTCGGCGACCTGGCGGGCAAAGCCCATCTCGTGCGTGACGACCAGCATGGTCATCCCCTCTTCCGCGAGATCGACCATGACCTCGAGCACCTCCTTGATCATCTCGGGATCGAGTGCGGAGGTCGGCTCGTCGAACAGCATGATCTTCGGGCTCATGCAGAGCGAGCGGGCGATGGCGACGCGCTGCTGCTGGCCGCCAGAGAGTTGTCCCGGGAACTTCAGCGCCTGCTCGGCGATCTGAACGCGCTCGAGGTACTTCATCGCGTTCGCCTCGGCCTCGACCTTGGTCATCTTGCGGACCCAGACTGGCGCGAGCGTCAGGTTCTGCAACACCGTCAGATGCGGGAACAGGTTGAAATGCTGGAACACCATGCCGACCTCGCGGCGCACCTGCTCGATGTTCTTGACGTTCTCGTCGAGCCGGATGCCGTCGACCGTGATCGATCCCTGCTGATGATCCTCGAGCTTGTTGATGCAGCGGATCAGCGTCGACTTGCCCGAGCCCGAGGGCCCGCAGATGACGATGCGTTCCTTACGCGCCACGTCGAGATCGAGGTCGCGCAGCACGTGGAACTGGCCGTACCACTTGTTGAGCTTCTCGATCGCAATGATGGGGCCCGCATCGGGAGCGGCGCGTTCGGCGATCTGGGGTGTAGCACTGGCCATGTCGTTCCTCAGCGGCGCTCACCCTTGCGGGTGAAGGTTTCCAGATATCGGCTGTAGCGGGCGAGCGTGTAGCAGAACACGAAGTAGATGAGAGCGAGGAAGATCAGGCCCTCGACATAGAAGGGCCGCCACAGCGGATCGTTGGCGGCGAGCCGTGTCGTGCCTAAGAGGTCAAACAGGCCGATGATGATGACGAGGCTCGTGTCCTTGAAGCCGGCGATGAAGGAGTTGACCATCGGCGGAATGACGAGGCGCAGCGCCTGCGGCAGGATGATGAAGCCCATCTTGTGCGGGAAGGAAAGGCCGAGGCTGTCGGCTGCCTCGAACTGGCCCTTCGGAATAGCCTGCAGGCCGCCGCGCACGACTTCCGCCAGATAGGCGCCCGAGAAGAGGATGACGGCCACTTGCGCGCGCAAGAGTTTGTTGATGTCGAAGCCCTGCGGCAGGAACAAGGGGATCATCAGGCTCGCCATGAACAACACGGTGATGAGCGGCACGCCGCGCACCAGCTCGATGAAGGCGGTGCTCATGGCGCGGATCACCGGCAGCTGCGAGCGGCGGCCGAGCGCCAGCGCGATGGCGATCGGGAAAGAGAAGACGATGCCGTTGACGGAGAGGATCAATGTCAGCGGCAGGCCGCCCCACTGATCGGTCTCGACGAAGGGGAGACCGAAAATGCCGCCCCACATCAGCACGCCCATGGCGATCAGGCCCGCCGCCCAGGCGAAAATGAGCCCACGCCGCCAGAAGGCCGGCACCATGGAGATGGCGATGAGGGCGAGCAGCAGGGCGACCATCAGCGCCGGCCGCCATTGCTGAACGTAAGGATAGGTGCCGAACAGGATCAGCCGCCACTTCTCGGCGATGATGCCCCAGCAGGCGCCAACGCCGATGGCGTCCCGGCAGGCTTGCGGATCGGGGCGCCAGACGGCGTTGACGAAGGCCCAGTCGATGAAGGGCGGCAGGACGCGCCAGATGACGTAGAGGCAAACGAGTGTGATGATCGTGTTGCCCCAGCTGGGGAACAGGTTCTTGCGCGCCCAGCCGATGGGTCCGGGACGCTCGGTGATCGGTGCGGCGCGTGCGGCCGTTTCCGCCATCTACCGCTCCACCAGCTGCATGCGGCGGTTGTAGAAGTTCATGATCGCCGAGGTGACGAGGCTCGTCGTCAGATACACCGCCATGAAGATCACGATCACCTCGATGGCCTGGCCGGTCTGATTGAGCGTCGTGTTGCCGATGCTGACGAGATCGGGATAGCCGACGGCCACCGACAGCGAGGAGTTCTTCGTCAGGTTCAGATACTGGTTCGTGGTCGGCGGGATGATGACGCGCAGCGCCTGCGGCAGGATCACCTTGCGCATGATCACGACCTCGGACAAGCCCAGCGAGCGCCCCGCCTCCGTCTGCCCGTGCGACACGGCCATGATGCCGGCCCGCGTGATCTCGGCGATGTAAGCGGAGGTATAGATCGCGAGGCCGCCCAGCACCGACATGAACTCGGGGCTGATGTTGTAGCCGCCCTCGAAGTTGAAGCCCTTGAGCTCCGGCACACTCAGCTCGGAGGGCGCGCCGGAGAGCAACCAAACGAGAATTGGGAGACCAGCGACGATGCCGAGGCCGATCGAGATGACCGGCAGCGCCTCGCCCGTGCGATCCTGCCGGACCTTGGCCCAGCGGGCGAAGGCCCAGGCGACCACAATCCCGACGGGCACCGCCCAGAGCGCCCAGCTCCATCCCGGCGCCTCGACCGGAACCGGGAAATAGAGACCGCGCTGCGTGAGATAGACCCCCTCCATGGGCGTGATCGCCTCTCGGATCGGCGGCAGGACGAAGGTGATCGTCGTGTACCAGAGGATGATGTGCAGCAGGATCGGCACATTGCGAAGGAAGTTCACGTAGACGGCGGCGAGGTTGGCGACGAGCCAGTTCTTCGACAGCGAGAGGATACCGACGGCGATGCCGAGCACGGTTGCGATGGCGATGCCGAGGATCGACACTTTCAGCGTGTTGAGGAAGCCGACGAGTAGCGCGCGCCCATAGGGCGAGGCGGCCGAATAGGCAATGATGCTCTCGCCGATCTCGAAGCGCGCCTCCCGGTCGAGGAAGGTGTAGCCGGTCGAGATCTTGCGGATTTCCAGATTGACGAGCGTGTTGTGGATCAGATAGGCGAGGCCGCCGGCGATGAGCGCGAACACCAGGACCTGGAAGATGAAGCCGCGCTGCGTGCGGTCGCGCACCAGGAAGGCGGCAACGAGCGCGAGCACCGCCACCAGCGGCGCCACCCAGCGTGTCAGCTCGACGGCGGCGGGAAGATGGCCGAGGTAGGTCGCCACCACGAAGGTCGCGACGACCGCAATGGCCAGCAGGGCCGCGAGCAGGTTGGCGGAGACGCTCGTGCCCGCGCCGTGGCGCCTAGCTTCGGAGACGGCCATGCAGGGCTCCGATCGCGCGATCCCTACCGCTCAAAGAGAGAGGGCCGCGTCTTGCGACACGGCCCTCGTTCGGATCTGCCTCAGCGCATCGGCGGGGCGTACATCAGCCCGCCTTTGTTCCATTGCGCGTTGATGCCGCGCTCGAGACCGAGCGGCTTGATGTTGCGGTCGAAGATCTCGCCGTAGTTGCCGACCGCCTTGATGACCATGACGGCCCAGTCTTCACCGAGGCCGAGCGCCTCGCCGTTACCCGACGTCTTGCCCTCGGCGTTCACGGCGCCCAAGAGCGCCTGCACGTCCGGGTCCTTCGAGGTGGTCGCCATCTCCGCGACATTGGCTTGCGTCAGGCCGCTCTCCTCGGCCTGCAGCAGCGCGAACACCGTGTACTTGACGATGTCGTTCCACTGCTCGTCACCCTGGCGGACGGCCGGGCCAAGCGGTTCCTTCGAGATAATCTCGGGCAGGATCACGTGGTCGGCGGCGCCGTTCGGAATGTCGTTCTTCAACTGGGAGGCGAGGCCCGAGGCGTCCGTCGTGTAGACGTCGCAGCGGCCGGAGATGTAGGCGGCGAGCACTTCCTGCTGGTTCTCGATGACGACCGGCTTGAACTCCATGGAGTTGGCGCGGAAGTAGTTCGAGAGGTTGAGCTCGGTGGTGGTGCCGGTCTGCACGCAGATGGTGGCGCCGTTGAGCTCCTTGGCGCTCTTCACGTTGAGCTTCTTGGGAACCATGAAGCCCTGGCCGTCGTAGAAGGTGACGTTCGTGAAGTTGAGCGCGAGCTTGCTGTCACGTTGCAGGGTCCAAGTCGAGTTCCTCGAGAGCATGTCGATCTCGCCGTTCTGGAGCGCGGTGAAGCGCTGCTGGGCGGAGAGGCCGATGAACTTCACCTTGTTGCCGTCGCCGAGGACGGCGGCCGCGACCGCACGGCAGACATCGACGTCGAGACCGCTCCAGACGCCGGAACTATCGGGGATCGAGAAACCACCGAGACCGGTATTGACGCCGCATTTGAGCTCGCCCGCGGCCTTGACGGCGGCGAGCGTCGGCCCGTCGGCGGCAAAAGCCGTGCCCGCCAGCATGATCGACAGACCGGCGGCGCCGGCCAGCGTTTTCAGAAGATGCATTCGATTTCCTCCAACTTACGCCGGCCTTACCGCCGGCTTCCTGTCCCCGAGGCTATCTTACAAGTGCGATGGTTCGCAAATGCCGATTGCACGATCCGCAGGCTCGGACGGCATTTGCGAAGCTGAATCGCACTTGTAGGCCTTAAAGCTGCTAGTGTCCCTCATGTCCCGCAAATGCCGATATCGCCTGCTGCACGTCCGTCGGCATTTGCGGGACGGTACACTAGCCCGCGCCCGTCTATCGACTGACAGACCCGCCGTCAACGTGATCGCCTGCACAATGGCGGTGCCGGTAACCATGCGGGCTTGCCTTGGTCCGCGATAGCGTTTTCGATGGGCGAACATTTGTTTCGCGGAGGGAACAATTTCGTGTCTACACCGAGCTTCCCGCACCTCTTCTCCCCCATCACGCTGGGTGGCACGACGATCCGCAATCGGATCCTCTCGACCGGCCACGACACGGCCATGGCACATAAGGGGGAGGTCGCCGACCAGCTCGTCGCCTATCAGGAGGCACGGGCGAAAGGCGGCGCGGGCCTCATCGTCGTGCAGGTGGCGGGTGTCCATCGCACGGCCAAGTACACTTCCCATATCCTGATGGCCGACACGGATGCGTGCATTCCCGGCTACACGCGCCTTGCCGAAGCCATCCACCGCCACGACGCAAAAGTCTTCGGCCAGCTCTTCCATCCCGGCCGCGAGATCATGGAGGGAGAGGGCGGCTCGATCCCGCCGGCCTACGCGCCCTCCGCGGTGCCGAACCGCCGCTTCCGCGTTATGCCGGTGCCGCTGACGGAAGCGCTCATCGCCGAGATCGTTTCCGGCTACGGCGACGCCGCCCGGCGGATGCAGGCGGGCGGCCTGGATGGCGCGGAGATCGTCGCCTCCATGGGCTATCTGCCGGCGCAGTTCCTCAATCCGAAAACGAACCTGCGCGACGATCGCTACGGTGGATCGCTCGAAAACCGGATGCGGTTTCTGCGCGAGGTGGTGGCGGACATCCGCGCCAAGACGCGGCCCGGATTCACCGTTGGCATCCGCATCTCCGGCGACGACCAGGACACCGACACCATCGAACCCTCCGAGGTCGTCGAGATCTGCCGCCTGCTCGATGCCGAGGCTGCGCTCGACTACTTCAATGTCATCGCGGGATCATCGGCGACACTGCAAGGCGCCATTCACATCGTGCCGCCGATGGCGATCGAGACGGGCTACGTCGCACCGTTCGCTGCGGCGGTGAAGCGAGTAGTGAAGAAACCCGTGCTGGTCGCCGGGCGCATCAACCAGCCGCAGATTGCGGAATCGATCATCGCCTCGGGCCAGGCCGACATGTGCGGCATGACGCGGGCCATGATCGCCGACCCGGAGATGCCCAACAAGGCGCGCACCGGACGCGCCGAGGACATCCGGGCCTGCATCGCCTGCAACCAGGCCTGCATTCATCACTTCCACAAGGGCTACGCGATCTCCTGCATCCAGCATCCGGAGACCGGTCGCGAGCTGACACATGGGGTCCGGCCGCCGATTACGCGAAAGAAGCGTGTCCTGGTCGCGGGTGGCGGACCCGCCGGCCTGAAAGCCGCCGCCGTCGCCGCCGAGCGCGGGCACGAGGTCACGCTCTACGAGAAGTCGAGCCTACTCGGCGGTCAGGTGCTCTTGGCGCAACTCCTCCCCCGCCGCGCCGAGTTCGGCGGCCTCGCGACGAACCTCACGAGAGAATGCGAGATCGCCGGCGTGCGCATCGTCCGCGGCACGACCGTCGACCGCGCGCTCGTCGAGCGCGAGGCGCCGGACGCCGTTATCGTTGCGACCGGCGCCAAGCCGCATTGGCCAGCGATCGAAGGCCGTGAGTCGGCGCATATCGTGGATGCCTGGCAGGTGCTGCAGGGCCAGGTCAATATCGGCCAATCCGTCGTCATCGCGGAGTGGCGGCCGGACTGGATCGGCATGGGGCTTGCTGAAAAGCTAAGGCGCGAAGGTTGCCGCGTGCGCCTCTGTGTCGAGGGGATCGCCGCGGGCGAGTTGCTCCCCTGGTATGTGCGCGATCACTGGGCGGGCGTGCTCTCCGAGCTCGGCGTCGAGGTCATCCCCTATGCCCGCCTCTATGGTGCCGATGGCTCGACCGTGTACTTCCAACATGCCGCGAGCGGCGCGGCGATGGCCATCGAGGAGACCGACACGCTGGTGCTCAGCCAGGGCCAGGTGCCCGACGCCTCCCTCTCAACGGAGCTTGAAGGCGTGTGCCAATCCGTGACGGTCATCGGCGATGCGCTGTCACCGCGCACGGCTGAGGAGGCGGTGCTGGAAGGGCTGACGGCGGGTTCAGGTGTCTAGGAGTTGACGATTTGCCTAAAATGCGAGGCAACAGAATAGACGATTGTTGACGGTAGATAATCTTCGCTGGCCGCCGGAACGAGGCCGTTAACCGCTATTCCCTTAAGGTTCCCTCCGATCAAAGCGGCGCAGTGGATGCGCCTTGGCATGGGGAGCGGTACGCATATGGCTGTCATCAAGGGCACGAAGTCCGCCAATACGCTGAACGGCACGACGTCGGCAGACACATTCTATGCGCTGGACGGCACTGACACCGTCAACGGCGACGGCGGTAACGACATCATCTATGGCGGCTACGGCAACGACACGCTGAACGGCGAGGCCGGCAACGACACCATCTATGGTGACCTCGGCGCGGACACGATCAGCGGCGGCGATGGCAACGACAAACTTTACGGCGGCACCAACGCGGGAGTCGACACCATCAGCGGCGGCGACGGCGACGACAAGGTCTGGGGCGGCGGCAGCAACGATACGCTGACCGGCGGTGACGGCTCCGACACTCTGAAGGGCGAACTCGGCTCAGACAACCTGAACGGCGGCGCCGGCATCGACTATCTGTGGGGCCAGGCCGGCAACGACACGCTGACCGGCGGCAGCGAGAACGACAAGCTCTACGGTGGCGACGGCATAGACACGATCAGCGGCGGTGACGGCAACGATTACGTCCTCGGCGGCATCGGCAACGACTCTGTCGCCGGCGGCAATGGCAACGACACCATCTATGGCGAGTACGGCAACGATTCGATCACGGGCTCGGCGGGTCTCGACACGATCTATGGTGGCGCGGGCGCCGACACGATCGATGGCGGCGATGACGTCGATACCCTCTACGGCGGCGACGACGCCGACTCGATCAGCGGCGGCAACGGTGCCGACGCGCTCTACGGCGGCTACGGCGACGATACGCTGACGGGAGGCGCGGGTGTCGATTCGTTCAGCGGCGGCGACGGCAACGACCTGATGTACGCCACCTCCGACATCGAGTTCTATGACGGCGGCGCTGGAACCGACACCGTCAGCTATGCGGCCTCGACCACGGCCATCACCGTCAACCTCTCGACGGGTCTCGGAACCGTCGGCGACGCCAACGGCGACAGCTACAGCCTGATCGAGAAGATCATCGGCGGCTCGGCAGGCGACATCTTCTACTCGGGCACCACCGGCAACATTTTCACCGGCGGCTCGGGCAACGACAACTTCCGCTTCGAGACGGCGACCACGGGTGCCGACTCGATCACCGACTTCTCGGCCGGTGCGGCGGTGGCCGATGTCATCGTCATCGACAATGCTGTCATGTCCGACACGACCATCGACACCTTCGCCGAGCTGATGTCGATGGCAACGGTCGACGTGAGCGGCAGCGCGGTCATCACCTTCTCGACCGGCAATACGCCGACGATCACGGGCGTCCTCGAAGCTTCGCTGAACACGAACGACTTCCTCTTCGTCTGAGGACAGCAGACGGCACACGGCACAGGTCGAGGCAGTTTTATCGAAAATTGCCTCGACTTTAGAAACCTCCGATAGACCACCAAACACTTTCGTAGAATTTGCGTAAATCCGAATTTACCTCGCTTCGCTACAATTACCTCACAAAGCCCAGTTAGGGCGGCAAGACTTCAGTGCTGGGGAGCGTAGCGTATCATGGCCATCCGCAAAGGCACCAAGGGCAACGATAACCTGACGGGTAACTCGACCGGCGAGACGTTCCTCGGCATGGCGGGCAACGACATCGTCAATGGCGACGGGGGTGTCGACAGGATCTTCGGCGGCGCGGGCAGCGACACGCTCAATGGCGACACTGGTAACGACCAGATCAATGGCGAAGCGGGCGCGCCGGCGAGTTCTTCCTTGGCCTCGGCCAGGGCGTGCTGTTGGCTGTTGGCCCGTTCACTCTGGAGTTGCTGCTCGAGATTGGCGATTCGCGTGCGCAGGGCGCGCGCATTCGGGTCGAGGTCGAGGTACTGCGGTGTGAACTGCCGCTCGAGAGCCCGCCACTCTTCACGCGCCTGTGAAAGCCGCTGCTCGATGCTGGCCAAGGTCGGGTTGTCCTTGGCCTTCGCCGCACGACCCCCGTCATTCATCGCCTGTTCCAGGGCCTGCACCTTGCCTTCGGCAAGCGCCTCGCGATCGGTCGCGGCACTGAGCGAAGTCCCGAGGCCCTTCAGGCCGGACAG